>NZ_JWIZ01000014.1 GCF_001038205.1 Muribacter muris
GTTGCACAAAGTTGTTTTTTGTTCACTTGTAGGGACACACTGCGTGTGTCCGGATTTTAACCTATTGAAATAATTTGATTTTTATAAAGGACACACGTAGTGTGTCCCTACATTCTGTTAAAATGGCTATTTTTGTGCATTCACTACATAATAGGGCTTAATTTGACCGCGTTTTTGCGGTCTTTTTTTACTTTTTGTTTGAGAACACAACGATGATCACTATCCTTGACGGTGGAATGAGCCGTGAATTAATGCGGCTGAATGCACCTTTTCGCCAGCCTGAATGGTCGGCATTGGCACTTTATGAGCAACCTGAGGCGGTTCAGCAGGTACACGAAGATTTTATTCTGAACGGGGCAAACATTATTACTACCAACAGCTATGCGCTTGTTCCCTTCCATATCGGCGAACAGCGGTTTAAAACCGATAGCCGTACCCTCGCAGATTTAGCGGGGAAGCTGGCGCGCAATGCGGTGAAAAAGGCGAACGTTGCGGGTGTCAAAATTGCCGGCTCGATCCCGCCGTTATTTGGTTCTTACCGTCCCGATTTGTTTCAAGCCACACGGGTGAATGAGATTGCATTACCGCTTATTAAAGGGCTTTCGCCTTATGTGGATATTTGGCTATGCGAAACCCAAAGTAGCATCATTGAACCACAGTCGATCAAGCCGTTACTACCGGATAACCGTCCGCTCTGGGTCTCATTTACCTTACAAGATGACGAACCCTCTGCACAACCTTGTTTACGCTCGGGGGAAACGGTGCAGCAAGCGGTCGAAAAGATGATTGAATTAGCGGTTGGGGCAATTTTATTTAATTGTTGTCAGCCCGAAGTGATTGCATCAGCACTTCAGATCACCCGCCAAACCCTTATTCAACATAATGCAGAACATATCCAAATCGGTGCTTACGCCAATGCTTTTGCACCGCAGCCGAAAAATGCGACCGCAAATGACGGCTTAGACGAGGTGCGGGCCGATCTCGATCCGCCTGCCTACTATCAATGGGCAAAAACGTGGCAACAGGCAGGGGCTACAATTATCGGCGGTTGCTGTGGTATCGGCACAGAACATATCCGCTATTTGTCCGAACATTTAAACAATCACTAAACTAAAATAGGGGAACAGGATGCCTCACAAAAAAATCGGGTTAATTTCGCTCACGGCTTTAGTGCTAAGCTCAATGATTGGTTCAGGCATTTTCAGCTTGCCGCAAAATATGGCGGAAGTTGCCGGCGCGGAAGCACTTATGATCGGTTGGGCAATCACCGGCGTCGGTATCATTTTCTTAGGGCTTTGTTTTTTCTTTATTTCCCGCTTACGCCCCGATTTAGACGGCGGCATTTATACCTATGCCCGTGAAGGTTTTGGCGAGCTAATGGGCTTTATGTCGGCTTGGGGATATTGGCTATGTGCGACCATCGGCATTGTCGGCTATTTAGTGGTGGCGTTTGAAGGTATTGGAACTTTTACCGATCGCCCCGATCGGATTATTTTCGGGCAAGGCAATACGGTGGCGGCGTTTATCGGCACTTCCGCTATCCTTTGGTTAGTGCATATTCTAATTGCTAAGGGCGTAAAAGAAGCGGCAACAGTCAATCTTATCGCCACTTTTGTGAAAGTATTTCCGTTGATCTTGTTTATCGGCTTGGCAATTTGGGCATTTTCACCGGATACTTTCAACCAAGATACGCAAGCGTTGCAATTAAATAGCCCCATCACCGATCAAGTAAAAAATACAATGCTGATTACCCTATGGGTGTTTACCGGCGTTGAAGGCGCTTCCGTGCTGTCAGCCCACGCTCAAAAACGCTCGGATGTCGGCATCGCAACGGTATTAGGCATTATCATTGCCTTAGCATTATATATTGCGATTACGGTGCTTTCCTTAGGGATTTTACCCCGCGAAACGATTGCCGCAATGTCTAATCCCTCTATGGCAGGGTTATTGGCGTATATCATCGGTTCATCGGGAAAAATCATCATTACCTGTTGCTTAATTGTATCGGTATTAGCCTCTTATATCAGTTGGACAATGTATGCCGCCGAAGTGCCTTATCGTGGGGCGAAAAACGGCGCGTTTCCTAAAATCTTAGATAAACGCAATGCCAATGGTACACCAATTAACGCCCTATGGTTTACCGGATTTATTGTTCAACTGTGCCTAATACTGGTATTACTAACCGGCAAAAGCTACAACGCACTGTTGCTCATTTCAACCTCAATGATTTTAGTGCCTTACCTTTTAATCGGCGCTTACCTGTTAAAGTTAGCCGTTCAACAAAACAGCAAATGGTACATTAAATTAACCGGATTTATCGCCACACTATACGGGCTTTGGATTCTATATGCCGCAGGTTTGGATTACCTGCTGCTCTCCGTATTACTCTATGTGCCGGGCATTGCATTATTCCTGTATTCACGTTATCAATCTCAAGGTAAAAAGTTGAATCTAAGCCGCAGTGAAAAAATGATACTGGTGATTATCGGCATTTTATTTATGGGGGCAGTCTATAACGGATTTACTTCGGTAACTTGGGCATAATCCGGCAAAATACCGACCGCTAAATCAGCAAGCGGTCGGTTCTCCCCCATTTTTTGCAAATTATTTTAAAAACTCGCCGACATTCAATAATATCAATTCGTTATCATCAACGGTGTTCGGCTCTCGGCTGGCGGAGAAAGGCAGGTTATTATCGTTGCCGACAATAATATGATTTTCATCGACGATATCCACATTTTCAATAGTAAAGAAAGGGAAAACAAACCGCCCGTTCACTAGGGGGTTGCGGGCAATCTTGTTGGGATCGGCGATGTCCATTAAATCAATGTAAGCGACTTTTTCGGCAATGCCGTTGTCTGCCAAGCGGATTTTGTAGATACGCTTAAATTTTGCCGATTGATCGAAACAGTGGGTTTTATCATCGCTTAGGCAAGGGTAGGCGGTTGTGCCTTCAAGGTTATCCCGTTCAATCACCAGTCCGTATTGTGCGTTGATCATATTGAAATCGCCGATGGCGTGGAGATTGGATTCCAAAGGGTATTGCCAGCTTTTGCCCGTGTAGGCTTTTCGGTCGAGATCGAATTCTAGAATGCGTAAGTAATGCTTACCTTTCACGTTTTCATATTGCTGTTTTTCGTTGTCCCATAATGCACCTTCGAGCATTGGGTAGAGCGTTGAACCGTATTTTGCCATTCCTTCAAAGCCTTTTGAACGTTTGACTTGAAAGTCCGGCAAGGGTTTGTCGGGCGAGGACGGTAGCGTGAGCGCCGGATTATCGGGAGAACGTAGCGGGTGGCTGTCGAGCAGCGTGTCATAAATGGCGACAATATTGCCCGTTTGATCGGCTTCAAGCAGATAAGGCCCAAATTCTTCGCCAATCCAAAAATGGTCGTTGTGGATCTGAATACTTTCAGGGTCGAAGTCCGCTCCGGTTAAATAACGGGTAGCAGTATTTTCATTCTGGATCGGAAACGGGACGATTTTATGCGGATCTTGCAAAAATACCGTGCGTAGCCGCTCAAGATTACCCTTTTCCCAATTAATGCGGTATTGATTGATAAATAAAGCACTGTCGGCAGAGTTTTTCTTGGTGCCGAAGCCGTTATCGGTCAGCAGCCAAACTGTGCCGTCCGGCATCACTTTGATACCGGAATGCCCTTGTACCGCTTGATTTTCAAAAGGCAATTTAAGATTGGTTTGGCGAAATTGTCCGGATTTAGCCGATTGACTGTAAGGCGTATCAAGCCGCTTACCCGGCTGGGTGAATTTACCGCTGAGGTTAAAATGCTCGCCCGCCTCTTTTGGGGTGGCAATAAAGGTTTGTGCCTGCAAAATAGCGTAGCCGGCAAGTTGAGCCTCAAATTTTTGTGGAGCGGCAATTGCGGTAAGGCTAAATAAAACCGCAGTGTTGATGAATGTGAATAGTTTGGCGTATGTCATTTGATGTCCTTTTGCAATGGTGGGGATAGGCAGAGTATAAAAATAATTTTTGACAATTAAATGACAGCGATAAAATACGGCAGATGAATTGTATCCGGTTAATAAGTTCGGTATAATACCCGATCTTTTACATTCCCAAATTTTGCAACATTCGGAGTAGATAATGGCTCGTGTTACCGTACAAGACGCAGTAGAGAAAATTGGCAACCGTTTTGATTTAATTTTAACCGCAGCACGCCGTGCAAGACAATTACAGCTTCACACTCGTGAACCGCTTGTACCGGAAGAAGACGATAAACCGACCGTGATTGCATTGCGTGAGATCGAGGAAGGCTTGATTAATAATCAAATTATGGATCAGCAAGAAAATATTGAAGCGCTTAAGCAAGAAGTGGCAGAACGAGAAGCGATTTCCTTCCTTGCGGACGTTCAAGCAAAAGCCTAGTTGTCGCCATTGCAGAAATGGGCAGTGGATAATGCAAACGTCTTCACGTTGTATTTCCCACTGCCCATTTTGTATCTAGGGGATTGAGATCAGATTATTCGGGGTGAGGTATGGAGATTTTTGACAGTCTAAATCAGATTATTCAACGCTATTTGCCGCAAGCGCAAATCCAAATGGTGAAGCGGGCGTATGAGGTTGCCAAACAGGCGCACGAAGGGCAGTTTCGCTCCAGCGGCGAGCCGTATATTACGCATCCGGTGGCGGTAGCGGGCATTATTGCCGAAATGAAACTCGACCACGAGGCAATAATGGCGGCGTTGTTGCACGATGTGATTGAAGATACCCCCTATACTGAAGAGCAGTTGGCAGCGGAATTTGGCGTGAGTACCGCCGAAATCGTGCAAGGCGTATCCAAGTTAGACAAACTGAAATTCCGTACCCGTCAAGAAGCGCAGGTGGAAAATTTCCGCAAAATGATTTTGGCGATGACCAAAGATGTGCGGGTGGTCTTGATTAAGTTGGCAGACCGCACCCACAATATGCGCACCCTTGGGGCGTTGCGCCCGGATAAACGCCGCCGGATCGCCAAAGAGACCCTCGAAATCTACACTCCCCTTGCCCACCGCTTAGGTATTGAACATATTAAAAATGAGTTGGAAGATCTCTGCTTGGAGGCAATGTATCCTTACCGCTATTGTGTGATTAAAAAAGCGATTGAAACCGCCCGTGGCACACATCAAGAGATGATCGCCCGTATCAGCCGCGATATTCAAACCCGACTGCAAGAAGTGGGAATTAAAGCCCGCCTTTACGGCAAGGAACGTCCGCTCTATTATCTTTATGAAAATATGCGTAAAAAAGAGCAGCGTTTTAACTCAATTTTAGATATTTACTCGTTTCGGGTGGTGGTGGAGTCGCTGGACAATTGCTACCGAGTGTTAGGGCAAATGCACGCTCTCTATAAGCCACGCCCTTTCCAAGTGAAAGATTATATTGCCGTGCCGAAAACCAACGGTTATCAATCACTGCATACTTCAATGATTGGCCCGAAAGGTGTGCCGGTCGATGTATTAATTCGCACCGAAGAAATGGATCAACAGGCTCGGCTCGGTGTGGCGGCACACTGGGGTTATCAGGGGCAGGAAAGTACCAGCGTGCAGCTACGAGTGCATCAATGGCTCAAAAGCATTGTGGAAATGCAGCAGAGTGCGGGCAATTCCGCTGAATTTATTGAGAACGTCAAATCCGATCTCTTTTCCAGCGATATTTATGTTTTTACCCCGAAAGGTCGGATTGTTCAACTGCCTGCCAATGCGACGGCGGTGGACTTTGCCTACGCGTTGCATACCGACATTGGCGATCGCTGCATTGGTGCAATGGTGGATCGCTCGCCTTATCCGTTGTCCGAGCCGCTGCAATCGGGGCAAACGATTGAAATTCTCACTGCCGACACTGTATGCCTCAATGCGTTATGGCTTAATTTTGTGGTAACTGCCAAAGCCCGCTCAAGTATTCGGAATACCTTAAAACGCCAGCAACGCAGCGATGCGATTGCCCTTGGTCGCCGTCAGCTACTATTATCGCTCCAGTTGCAAACTTTCGACACGATCGACCCGCTTGTGATTGATAAACTGCTGAAAGAGCTGAAATTGACAAGTTTTGACGATCTGTTAGCAGAAATCGGCTTGGGTAATCAGATCAGCGGTGTGGTTGCCCACTACCTAAGCGGGCAAGCAATGGAAGTGGATATGCCGACCACAGAGGGCGTTCGCCCGCTAGCGATTGGCGGCGGAAAAGGCGGCTTGATTTGCTTTGCCCAGTGTTGTTTGCCGGTACCGGGTGATGACATTATCGCCCATATCAATTCAGGCAAAGGCTTGACGATTCATAATGTGATGTGCCGTAATGTGAAGGATTATATCAGCGATAAACGCCACTATACGCCGGTTAATTGGGATCTTGCTCAAGATCAACAGGCGGAATTTGAAGCGGAAATTTGCGTGGATATTTTAAATCGACAAGGCGTGTTGGCGGATATTACCGGCACAATCGCCAAATTAAACAGCAATATTTTGAGTATTCAAAGCCAAGCGAGAGAAGGCGGCGTATACCAAGTTTTATTGCGGGTGGCGGTGCAAAGTAAAGCTCATCTGGACGATATTTTGGCGAAGATCAGCCACTTACCCGGTACGGTGCAAGCGGTGCGTTCGCCCCTTTAATTTGCAAAAGTTTTAATTCTGACGGTGTGGCTAAAATGGTGCAACAGTTATTAGACGGCGTGCCGCTTACGGCATTATCAGGGGTTGGGGCGGCAATTTCGGAAAAACTTAGCCGTATCGGCATCAATAACGTGCAGGATTTACTGTTCCATTTGCCGATCCGCTATGAAGATCGCACCCGCATCACGCCGATCGCCGATTTACGCCCCGAGTCTTATGCAACCATTGAGGGTATTGTACAACTGACCGAAGTGCAGTTCGGCAAACGCCCGATTTTATCGACTACCTTGTCGGACGGCACGAGCAAAATTAATCTCAAATTCTTCAATTTTAATGCCGGAATGAAAAACAGCCTTGCTGCAGGGACAAGGGTGAAAGCCTTTGGTGAGATTAAACGAGGGCGTTATATGGCGGAAATTCACCACCCCGAATATCAAATTATTCGCGGCAACCAACCGCTTGTATTGGCAGAAACCCTTACCCCGATTTATTCCACAACCGAAGGTCTAAAGCAGGCGGCGCTGCGCAAATTGACCGATCAAGCCTTGGCGCTATTGGATAAAGTTCAAGTTGCCGAACTATTACCCGATGAATTTAATCCCCACCGATATAGTCTCAAACAGGCACTGCAACTGTTACACCGCCCGCCACCGAGTATTTCCTCCGCACAATTAGAGCAAGGCGAGCATCCGGCACAAAAACGGCTGATTTTTGAGGAATTATTGGCGCATAATTTGGCAATGCAGCAAATCCGTATCGGCGTGCAACAACATTTTGCCGAGCCGTTGCAATATCAAACGGAGCTTAAAACCCGCTTTCTCGCCACGCTACCGTTTCAGCCGACCAATGCACAGCGTAGAGTGGTGGCGGAGATAGAGCAGGATCTTGCCCGCGCCCACCCGATGATGCGTTTGGTACAGGGCGATGTCGGATCGGGAAAGACCCTAGTGGCAGCCCTTGCCGCATTATTGGCGATTGATAACGGCAAGCAGGTAGCACTAATGGCACCCACCGAAATTCTTGCCGAGCAGCACGCCCATAATTTTGCCAACTGGCTGCAACCTTTCGGGATTGAAGTGGGCTGGCTGGCAGGTAAAGTGAAAGGGAAAGCACGTAAAGCCCAGTTAGAAGCAATCCAAAGCGGTAGCGTGCAAATGATCATCGGCACACACGCCTTGTTTCAAGATCAGGTTGAATTTCACCATTTGGCATTAGTGATTATTGACGAACAGCACCGTTTCGGCGTGCATCAACGGCTAACCTTACGGGAAAAGGGCGCAAAGGACGATGTTTATCCCCATCAACTGATTATGACCGCCACCCCGATTCCTCGCACACTGGCGATGACCGTATATGCGGATTTGGACACCTCCATTATTGATGAATTACCGCCGGGGCGTACACCGATTACAACCGTGGCGATTTCGGAAGATCGGCGGGCGGAAATTGTTCAGCGGGTTTACCACGCCTGTAAGCAGGAAAAGCGTCAAGCCTATTGGGTTTGTACCTTGATTGACGAGTCAGAAGTACTGGAAGCACAAGCAGCAGCGGCTACGGCAGAAGATTTGCAACGGGCATTGCCGGATTTACGCATAGGCTTAGTGCACGGGCGAATGAAACCCCAAGAAAAACAAACGATTATGGCGGAATTTAAACAGGGCAATCTTGATTTGCTGGTGGCAACCACCGTGATTGAGGTTGGGGTTGATGTGCCGAATGCCAGTTTGATGATCATTGAAAATTCCGAGCGACTAGGCTTGGCACAGCTTCACCAACTGCGTGGACGTGTCGGGCGGGGCGCAACCGCTTCCCACTGTGTTTTGATGTATAAAGCGCCGCTCGGCAAAATTTCCGGCAAACGTTTGCAAGTGTTAAGAGATAGCCAAGACGGCTTTGTGATTGCCGAAAAAGATCTTGAAATTCGAGGCACGGGCGAAATTCTTGGCACAAAACAAACGGGAATGGCGGAGTTTAAGATTGCCAATCTGATGCGTGATCGCAAGATGATCCCCTTAGTGCAGACCTACGCCAAACGGCTGATTTTAGAACAACCTGATACGGCGGAAAAACTTATCCGCCGCTGGCTCGACCAAAAAACCGAATACAGCAACGCCTAGCAAGCGGTTAGATCCGTTTGAGATTAAGAAAATTGCGGTAGTAGATCAAACAGCTATTCTAATAGCTGTATAGGGACGCTATGCAGCGTTCGTTTAAGTACATTGAATTGCTGATATGGCATTCCCCATATTTGTGTCAAAGCGGCAGCATTTTGCAGAAAATGGCGCAAAACTTACCGCTTGTAATGGCTAAAGGGTGAGCGGTAATTGCCAGTTGATTTCGCTAAGCCCTTGTGAACGAAGATAGTCGTTGACCTTGGAAAAGTGGCGACAACCGAAAAAACCTCGATGAGCGGAGAGCGGCGATGGGTGAGATGCCGTGAGTACGCAGTGGCGGTGGCGGTCGATAAATTGCCCTTTTTTCTGGGCGTGGCTTCCCCATAGCAAGAACACCAGTTTTTCCCGATGTTGATTGAGTTGGTGAATAACCTTGTCGGTAAAGGTTTCCCAGCCGATATTGGCGTGGGAGTGTGCTTTGCCCTGTTCAACGGTTAATACGGTGTTGAGCATTAGCACGCCTTGTTTTGCCCAGTCGATCAAATAGCCGTGTTGCGGTATCTGAAAATTCACATCTTGGGCTAACTCTTTATACATATTGAGCAGCGAGGGCGGCGGTGCAATACCGGGCTTGACCGAGAAAGATAAGCCGTGGGCTTGGTTAGGGCCGTGGTAGGGATCTTGCCCGAGTATGACGACTTTCACCTGTTCAAATTCAGTCAGCGCAAAGGCACTAAACACTTCATTTTGAGGTGGGTAAACGGTTTTACCTGTGCACCGTTCATTATGCACATAATGGAGAATTTGCTGGAAATAAGGTTGGGCTTTTTCATCGCCGATGGCTTCTGTCCACGTTTTCATCGTCTTACCTGTTAATAGATTGTTGGGGGTTGAAATAGGGTTGTTAAAATTCGTTTGTTTTTTGCTCGTTTACTTAATTTTTCTAAAAAATGCTCAAAAATCTCTCGCATTTTATCCGTTTCAGGTTAGAATACTCAAATATTTTTGAAAATTTCAACTTTTTTAATATTTAACCCTACTAGGAGCTTAAAATGATCAAAGGCGTACAAATCACCGAGTCTGCAAACAAAAACTTGTTAAATTCTTTCTGGCTGTTAGATGAAGAAAAAAACGAAGCCCGTTGCTTAGCGGCAAAAGGTGATTTCCAAGAAGACCAAATTATCGCAATCAGCGAGTTAGGTCAAATCGCTTATCGTGAAGTACCGGTAAATGTTGCGCCGACTATTAAGGTTGAGGGCGGTCAGCACTTAAACGTGAATGTATTACGCCGTGAAACCTTAGAAGATGCGGTGAAAAATCCGGAAAAATACCCGCAATTAACAATCCGTGTATCAGGTTATGCGGTGCGTTTTAACTCTTTAACACCGGAACAACAACGTGATGTTATCACCCGTACTTTCACTGAAAGCCTATAATTTCAGTGCCTGCGTTTAGCAGGATAATGGTTAAAGTTGAACGACCGTTTGCATTGCAAGCGGTCGTTTTACGATGGTTTTTTGCAAAACCCGCTTAATGAAAAAGATCCCGCTGTCTGCGTGTGCGTTTAAACTGGCTAAGCGTAATCAGCACAAATATCACCAAATAAACGGCAAAAATAGCAATCAGCCACTGTGGCATTGAAAGCCCCCAAAATTGCCAACTGATTTTGCCACAATCACCGGTTGCTTCAAACACATAGGGAAACCATTTATGCAACGGTAGCGTATCGGGAAAATCCACAAAAGGCGAGCATTGATTCCAAGGGGCAGGGTGAAGCTGATAATTCGTATGTTTGAGGGCAAGCAACAGCCCTTTGATTGCACCGTATAGCCCTAATGCCAAGGCTGCACAGCGTACTAAAGTGATTTTTGGGGCGAGTATGCCCAGTATGCCGGCGGCTAGAATAGCAAAGAGTGCCAGCCGTTCGTAAATGCACATTACGCAAGGCTTAAGCCCCATTCCGTGCTGAAAATATAAGGCGGTAGCTTCTAACGCACAGCAACTTATGGTGAGCAGAAACCACGCCTTGCGGCTTAATGAGAGATCTTTAAAATAAGCAAACATACGAATCCTTGAATTAACGAGTGATTAACCAACCCCATTCTGTCATTAAGGTGGTCAGACCCGGCAATAACACTTCCAATGCGAAGAAGCCGACCAATGACAGTACAAGGGTGTATGGTAATGCCATATAGACCATTCGTCCATAGGATAAACGAATTAAAGGTGCGATCGCAGAGGTCAGCAGGAATAAGAAAGCGGCTTGCCCGTTAGGTGTGGCAACAGACGGCAGGTTAGTACCGGTATTGATTGCGACGGCGACTAAATCGAATCGCTCACGCCCGATAACACCTGCTTCAAGGGCGGTTTTCGCCTCATTGATATAGACTGTGCCGACAAACACGTTATCGGAGATCATTGACAGTAAACCGTTAAAGATATAGAACAGTGCCAGCTGCGAGCTTTCTTGGGCGGAAAGTACATATTGAATAATCGGGTCAAATAATTTGAGATCGACAATTACGGCAACGATCGAGAAAAAGACGACCAATAAAGCGGTGAACGGCAGTGATTCTTGGAAGGCTTTGCCGAGGGAATGTTCATCGGTTACACCGCAGAAAGCGGTTACAAAAATAATCACAGAAAGCCCGATTAAGCCGACATCGGCAAGGTGTAAGGCTAAACCGATAACCAACCATACGCCTGCAATAGCTTGAAAGACCAGTTTTAGGCGATCCTGTTTGGTCATCTCTTGCTCTTTACGTTGATTGTATTGCGCTAATACCACCCAAACTTTGCGTGGCAAGCGGTCGCCGTAGCCGAAAAGTTTGTATTTTTCCAAAAAATAGCAGGTTAATGCGCCGCTGATTAACACCAGCACGCTGATTGGTGCAACACGCAGGAAAAATTCCCCGAAGCCCCAGCCGGATTGGTTGGCAATGATTAAATTTTGCGGCTCGCCGACCATTGTCATTACTCCACCTAAGGCACTGCCTACGCCGGCGTGCATCAACAGGCTGCGCAGAAAGCCTCGAAACTGTTCAAGAATTTGTTTATTGTTGATGAGTTGGTCATCGTGGCAGGATTCATCCCCTTCTTCTTCAAATCCGCCGCCGGAGGCGACTTTGTGATACACTTTATAAAAGCCCATTCCGACACTGATAATCACGGCAATCACAGTGAGTGCATCAAGGAAAGCGGAGAGAAAGGCGGCACTAAGGCAAAAGGCGAGGGAGAGGATTTTTTTCGAGTGAATGGCGACTAAGAGTTTTGTAAAGATATAAAGTAGCAAGCGTTTCATAAAGTAGATACCTGCCACCATAAACATCAGCAACAGGATAACTTCAAAATTTGCCATTATTTCGTGCTTGATGTGATCGGCTTTAGTCATACCGATGACAAGTGCCTCAATTGCCAGCAAACCTCCGGGCTGTAACGGGTAGCATTTGAGCGCCATTGCTAAGGTAAAGATGAACTCCGCAACCAACGCCCAGCCGGCAATAAACGGGCTAATAAAAAAGTAGAGTAACGGGTTGATGATAAGAAAGGCAAGAATACTGATTTTGTACCACTCCGGTGCTTTCCCCAGAAAATTTTTAAAGATTGCATCAAGGTTATTCATAGTTTTATTCAATTTAAGTATAGATTTTGTTGATTGTAATCTTTTTTAGATTAAACGATAATAGCGAAGCGAGTAGATAATTTGATTTTTGATAACTAGGTCACATTTTTTATTTCACAAATGGAGTGTTTTTTCACCATTACCCCATCGGAAGCGAATCAATGGATACATCTGAGCTACTAAAAGCACAAAGTCCGGCTGCATTGGCAGAGGAATATATTGTTAAAAGCATTTGGAATCATCATTTTCCGGCAGGATCGGACTTACCGGCAGAACGTGAATTAGCCGATATTATCGGTGTAACACGCACGACCTTGCGTGAGGTGCTGCAGCGTTTGGCGCGTGATGGTTGGCTGAATATCCAACACGGTAAACCTACGAGGGTAAATAACGTGTGGGAAACTGCCGGCCCGAATATTATCGGCACTTTGATTAAGCTCGATCGCTCAATTACACCGATGATTATCTCCAATGTGGTGTCCCTGCGTACCCGAATGGGAGAATATTATATTCCCGAAGCTATCCGGCTTAACCCCGAAGCAGCCTATGAGGCATTTCAGGATTTAGACGATCTAGCGGACGATGCCTGTTCATTTGCCCGTTTCGATTATAAGCTCTATCACCAATTTACCTTTATTGCAGATAAGCCTGTTTACGGTTTAATTTTAAACAGCTTCCAAGAACTGTATCATAAAGTGGCGGAGCTAGTATTTAATAGCACAGAGTTTCGCCAAACCACCTTAGCGTTCTATCGCCATTTAAAACAGGCTTGTCGTGTGAAAGACAGCCGAAAGGCGAGCGATTATATTGCAATGCACCGCCAAGCAAGCACGGTATTATGGGCGGAAGTGCTTAAACAACTACCGGAAAATTTTGGCGAGTAAATCACCGAATACGGTTTTCTAGATCCCACTGTTAATAGTAGTGGGATTTTCTTTTTTATTGTTCCTCTTTCCTTGTTACCAACCAAAATAACGGAATAAAACCTTGCCCAGTCAGTGCTTAATGTATAAAATTCCATTTGTGTGGGAAAAAGTGGGTATTTGTGGGAACTTTTTCAGTGTCTATCAATCAGTAAATTACTGAAAGTCGAAAGGGCAAGGTTATGTTTCGGGGAGCCAGTGCGATCAGCTTAGACAGCAAAGGGCGTTTTGCGATCCCAACCCGCTATCGTGCCGGCTTGTTAGAACAGCACCAAGGGAGCTTGGTGTGTACGGTGGATATCCGCCAGCCTTGCCTACTGCTTTACCCTCTGCACGAATGGGAAGTTGTCGAACAAAAACTGTTGGCACTTTCTAATTTTGACCCGATGCAACGCCGTATTCAGCGGGTAATGCAAGGCTTTGCGACCGAATGTGAAATGGACAATGCCGGACGTATCTTGCTTAGCCCGACATTACGCCAGCACGCTCAACTTGAACACAGTATTATGTTTGTCGGGCAGCTCAATAAATTTGAAATTTGGCAAGAAAAACAATGGCAAATACAGATTGCCGAAGATCTTGCCTTGGGCAGTTCGGCGGAAATGCTCGACTGCGATGCACTAAAAAATCTCTCGTTATAATTGGAACATCAAATGAATCACACTTCAGCGCAGCATATTACCGTCTTATTGCACGAGGCCGTTGCAGGCTTGGCTATCAAGCCGGAGGGGATTTATATTGATGGCACATTTGGGCGAGGCGGTCATTCCCGTTTGATTTTAAGCCAATTATCACCGCAAGGGCGCTTGATTGCGATTGACCGTGATCCTCGTGCGATTGCCGAAGCAAAAACCATTCAAGATCCTCGTTTTCGCATTATCCACAGTGCATTTTCGGCATTGCCGGACATCTGCCAGTCCCTTGATTTAGTCGGCAAAATAGACGGTGTTTTGCTTGATCTGGGCGTCTCTTCCCCTCAGCTTGACGAAGCCGAGCGGGGGTTTAGCTTTATGCGGGACGGGCCGTTGGATATGCGAATGGATACCACCAAAGGCTTATCGGCAATGGAGTGGCTGGCGCAAGTGTCGGTCGAGGATCTGGCTTGGGTGTTAAAAACATTTGGCGAAGAACGGTTTGCAAAACGCATTGCGCAAGCGGTCGTTTCCTACAATCAATTTGCAAATGAAAAAATTTCACGCACTTTGCAATTAGCCGAGATTATTGCGGCAGCCGTGCCGTTTAAAGATAAGCATAAGCATCCGGCGACCCGTTCGTTCCAAGCTATCCGCATTTTTATCAACAGTGAGTTGGACGAATTGGAAAAGGCTTTGCAATCGGCATTATCCGTATTAGCACCGCAAGGGCGTTTGTCGATCATTAGCTTCCATTCCCTTGAAGACAGAATGGTTAAACAGTTTATGCGCAAGCACAGCAAAGGCGAGGCAGTACCGAAAGGGTTGCCGATTTTAGAGAGTGAATTAACCAAAAATATTCCGCTGAAAACGATCGGCAAAGCGGTGATGCCGAGCGAGGTAGAAATTGCGGCAAATCCCCGCTCACGCAGTGCGGTGTTACGGATTGCGGAGAAACGCTAATGGCACAAACACGTTATCCGCTGCGCCAAGTGATTTTGGACGATTTAACCAGCCACAACAAAGTGGCACTGTTTTTACTGTTAGGAGTCATTGCTAGTGCCGTGGCAACCATTTGGATCACCCACCAAACCCGGTTATTGACCGCAGAGCAAGGGAAATTGGTGCAGACTAATCAAAAGCTAGAGCATCAATATGTGCATTTGCAGTTAGAGGAAAATTCCAGAAGCCAAAAATCCCGTGTAGAAGCGGTGGCGGAAAAATTTGGTTTACAGCCGATTAAGAAAGAGCAAGAAGTAATTTTAGTAGAATGAGTAAATCCGTTAAGTTTAACAAGCCTAAAGCGCCAAAGCAGCCCGAATCGGTAGCAACGCTCAAAAATGAGCCGAGTTTTTTGCCGATTCGGTTTGTCGTTGTTGCGTTATTGATTCTCGCAATGGCGGTGGCGTTGGCGGCACAAAGTGTCTATTTACAGGTAACGGATGCCGAGCGGCTAATTAAAGAAGCGAATAACCGCTCTTTGCGTACTCAAACCCTCAATTTTACACGGGGCAAAATTTTGGATCGCCACGGGCGAGTGCTCTCTATCAGTGTGCCGATGTACTCGATTACGCTCGATCCAAAGGAATATTTCGACAGCAAATTAAAACGCAGCAAAGCACAGTGGCGTAATTTAGCAATGGAAATGAATGTGTCTGCTGGCAAAATTGAGTCGAAAGTCGAAAATTTTATTAAGCAAAAAGCGGTAAAAGGCAGTAAAAAATACGATCCCCGTGCAATTTTTAATATTCAAAGCGATGATTATTGGCAGTTACTTGCCCGTGCGACCGAGCTGGATTATCACACATTGATCGAAAAAGTACGCAATAATCCGCAGTCGGCTTTTATGCGTGTTGAAAATGAAACGATCCGCCTTGAGCGTGAAAAAATGCAAGAGCTGGCTAAGAGTGTCAATCAAAAATATAAATCCTTGATGGATAAACTCTACCAAGCTTCCGAACAGCGTTTTATTTACATTTCCCGCCACGAATCCGAAGCCATCGCCGACTATGCGAAAGCCTTAAATATCGGCGGTTTGGTGCTGAAAATGGAGTTCCGCCGTTTCTATCCGATGGCGGAAGAAGTTTCCCAACTGATAGGCTTTACCGATGTGGACGACAAACAAGGTACGGAAGGGCTGGAACGCAGTTTTGACGGCTTGTTGATCGGCAAAAACGGCAAACAGGTTATCCGTAAAGATGCCCGTGGCAATATGATTGAGCAGGTACGCAATGAACAGCAGTACGACCCGCAAGATGTGGTGTTAAGTATTGACGAAGAATTGCAATCAATGGTGTATCGAGAGATTAAAAAAGCGGTGCTGGAAAATAAGGCGGAATCCGGCTCAGCGGTGTTGGTCGATATTCAAACGGGGGAGATTTTAGCAATGGCGAATGCGCCCTCGTTTAACCCGAATAACCGTAGTGAATTTAAGTCCGAATTGGCGCGCAACCGTGTGATTACCGATACCTTTGAACCCGGTTCAACGGTAAAACCGTTGGTGGTCTTAACCGCATTGCAAAACAAAGTAACCTACCTTTCCGAAGTGATTAATACCCGACCTTTCGTGGTAAACGGGCATACGATCCGTGATGTTGCGCCAAGGGAAAGCCTGACACTGACCGGTATTTTGCAAAAATCCAGTAACGTGGGCGTGAGCCGATTAGCGTTAAGAATGCCTTCTACGGCATTGGTGGACACCTACTCAAAAGTCGGTTTTGGCAAAGATACGGGCTTAGGGCTCGGCGAGCAAAAAGGCTCGAACGGCGATCGCAAACGCTGGGCGGATATTGAACGTGCTACCCTGTCTTATGGCTACGGTTTGAGCGTTACCCCGCTCCAATTAGTGCGGGCTTATGCCACTCTCGGCAGTTTCGGCATTTATCGCCCGTTATCGATCACTAAAGTCGATCCACCGGTGATTGGCGAGCGAGTACTGCCGGAAAAAATTACCCGTGAAGTTGTGCATATGATGGAAAGTGTCGCCCAAAAAGGCGAGGGCGGACAGCGGGCAGCAGTGGACGGTTTTCGTGTTGCTGTCAAAACCGGGACGGCCCGTAAGCTCGAAAAGGGCAAATATGTGGAAAAATATATTGCTTACACGGCGGGTATTGCTCCGGCGTCCGATCCGCGTTTTGCCTTAGTGGTCTTGATTAACGAGCCGAAAGCGGGTGCTTACTACGGCGGTGCGATCTCCGCCCCGTTATTTTCAAGCATTATGGGCTACACCCTGAAAGCCCGTAATCTCAAGCCGGACAATGTCAGCGAAGCGGAGAGAAACGCCATCCGCCAACTTAAACCGAACCATTTTCAAGAGGAACAGCAATGAAGCGTTTACTGCCCTTTTTTCCAGCATTGTCTGATTGGACAAGCCTTTCTCCTTTACGCCAAATGACCCTCGACAGCCGCCAAGTGCAATCGGGGGATTTATTTGTGGCACTCAAGGGGCATCAATTAGACGGTCGCCAATTTATTCCGGCTGCATTGGCACAAGGGGCGGGATTGATTTTAGCGGAAGCAGACGAAGCACAACAAGCGGTTAGTTTAGACGAAAAATTTGCAAATCCGGTGGAAAATCCAACCGCTTGTGTGTTGAATGTGCCGAACTTGGCACAGCGTTTATCTGCAATTGCCGGTGCATTTTACGGTGAACCCTCACAAAAATTGACCTTAGTCGGCATTACCGGCACCAATGGCAAAACCACAACGGCGCAACTACTTGCCCAGTGGCAAAATTTACTCGGCGGGAAAGCCGCAGTAATGGGGACGATCGGCAACGGGCTTTTCGGGCAGGTAAAAGAAGCGGTCAATACCACCGGATCGGCGGTAGAAATTCAACGCAACTTGGCGGATTTTGTGGCTCAAGGCGCTGATTTTTGTGCAATGGAAGTGTCATCACACGGCTTAGCCCAATACCGTGCCGAAGCTTTAGCCTTTGATTTGGCGGTATTCACCAATTTAAGCCGCGATCACTTAGATTATCATCACACAATGGCGGAATATGCGCAGGCAAAATACCGTTTATTTGGTGAATTGGCAAGTAAGTATCAGGTGATTAATGCCGATGATGAGATTGGGCGTGAATGGCTGGCTGCCTTGCCTCAGGCGGTGGCTGTGAGCATTGAAAAAGATCGCCCACTAAATCAAGCTCGCTGGTTACAAGCGAAAAACATTGCTTATACATTACAAGGGGCGAGGATTGAGTTTGAATCTAGCTGGGGTGGTGGCACGATTGAGAGCCGTCTAATCGGCGCATTCAATGTGAGCAATCTCTTAACTGCATTGGCTGGGCTGCTTGCTTTAGGCCACGATTTAGTCAAATTGATTGAAACCGCTCCACAACTCACGGGCGTTTGCGGGCGAATGGAAGCGGTAACGGGCGAGAACGGCGAAGCGCCGATGGTGATTGTCGATTACGCCCATACACCGGATGCCCTCGAAAAAGCCTTAGCCGCGGCACGTTTGCATTGTGAGGGCGAGCTTTGGTGCGTATTTGGCTGTGGCGGTGATCGAGATAGCGGTAAGCGTCCACTAATGGCGTCTATCGCAGAACAGTGGGCGGATAAGGTGATTGTTACGGATGATAATCCCCGCACCGAAGATCCGGACGTGATTTTTGCCGATATTATGCAAGGCTTTAAGAAACCGAAAGCAGTGCAGACAATGCACATTCGCCAATATGCGATTGAACAAGCCATTGCTCAAGCTGACCCGAAAGATGTCGTATTGATTGCCGGTAAAGGACACGAAGATTACCAGATTATCGGCACGAAAAAATACCCGTTTTCTGATCAACAATGGGCGAGAGAGTATTTGAACAGACAATAAGTTTTCAATCTCCCCTAACCTCTCTTTGCTAAAGAGGGGGAGTGATTAGGCGGCGTTTGAAATCTGTTTTTCGATGAGCAGTGAGTGAGAGCCGCATTTGAGCGGGCGATAAGGATTTTTCAAATCTCCCCTATCCCCTCTTTACTAAAGAGGGGGACTGGTTAGGTGGTGTTTGAAATCTGTTTTCCGATTAGCCGTGGTGAGAACGCGTTTGAGCGGGTAATAAGGATTTTTAAAATCTCCCCTAACCCCTCTTTATTAAAGAGGGGAACTGGTTAAGTGGGATTTGAATATTGAAGTGCTTTAACGATACAAAATAGAAAAAATGGAGATAATATTCACTGAATGTATTGTTCGCCTCAATAGAATTCCCCTCTTTAGCAAAGAGGGGCTAGGGGAGATTTGAAAAGATCAGTAACGGTACGATAGGCTTAAACTAAAGTAGTAAAAATAATGATAACACTCACATTAAACCAGATTGCCGAGATTCTAAATGGTAGATTGCGCGGTAATGGTGAAGCCAGTATTGAAAATATCAACATCAATGTGGAATAGAGATAATATTCGTGAAATATACTATTTGCCTCGATCGGATTCCCCTCTTTAGCAAAGAGGAGCTAGGGAGATTTGGAAAGATAACTAACGGTACGATAGACTTAAACTAAAGTAGTAAAAAATAATGATAACCCTCACATTAAATCAGATTGCTGAGATCCTAAACGGCAGATTGCTTGGCAATGGCGAAGTCAGTATTGAAAATATCAGCACCGATACCCGACAAGCGGTTAAATCGGGGCTATTTTTTGCATTAAAGGGCGAGAAATTTGACGCTCACGATTATTTAGCCAATGCGGTGGCACAAGGCTGTGTGGCAGTCGTGGTGGAACGAGAAATGGCGGTGAACGTACCACAAATTATCGTTACCGACAGCCGTTTAGCATTAGGGCGGTTGGCAAAATGGCTGAAAGCCAAGCTCAATCCAAAAACAGTGGCGATGACCGGTTCGTCTGGCAAAACGACTCTTAAAGAGATGACCGCAAAAATCTTGCAACAACTGACCGCTTGCGAAGCGGAAGTGCTTTACACTTTCGGCAATTTAAACAATGACTTAGGTGTACCATTGACCTTACTTCGTCTTACCGAGAAACATCAATTTGCGGTGGTGGAACTGGGGGCGAACCATATCGGTGAAATTGCTTACACCAGCGAGATGACCCAACCTGATGCCTGTTTGGTGAATAATGTTGCTGCCGCCCATTTGGCAGGTTTTGGTTCGCTTGCCGGTGTGGCGCAGGCGAAGGGTGAGATTTATCAGGGGTTGAAGCCGAACGGCACGGCGATTGTCAATCTGGATTATGACGATCCGCAGTGGCAAGCGGCGATTGGTACGCGAAAAAGACAATCTTTTTCCGCACAGGATAGTACGGCAGATTTCTGGGCGAGCGATATCCGCCTCAACCTTAACGGCTCTCAATTTACCTTGCATAGCCCGCAAGGGCAGACTGAAATTAACCTGCCGTATTTGGGCGAGCATAATATCAGTAATGCGTTGGCGGCGGCGGCGTTGGCAATGGCGGTCGGGGCGGATTTAACCGCCGTGAAAGGCGGGCTTGAGCAGCGTTCTATGGTGAAAGGACGATTGTTCCCGATTGAGATTGAGCCAAACCTGTTGTTGATTGACGACAGCTACAATGCAAATGTCGATTCAATGAAATCGGCGGTCAGCGTGTTGAAACAGTATCCTGCCTTCCGTATTTTTGCGGTGGGCGATATGGCGGAATTGGGGGCGGAAAGTGCCGCACGTCATCAAGAGGTGGCGGATTTTGTTGCCCAAGCCGAGCTAGATTTGGTGGTGAGTTTCGGCGAGCAAAGCCGTGTAATCAGCCAAAATGACGCTCATCATTTTACGGATAAAACCAAAATGGCGGATTTTCTCTTATCAGTCATTTTGCAAAAAAAATCGGAAAATCAACCGCTTGTATTATTAGCGAAAGGCTCTCGTAGCCAAAAAATGGAAGAGCTGATCGGCTCAATTTGGCGTGCGTTTAATGTTACTTTTTAAGGATTAACTAATGTTAGTTTGGCTTGCTGAATATCTTGTTCAATACTATACGGCGTTTAATGTGGTGTCGTATATTACATTCCGCTCCATTATGGCGTTATTAACGGCGCTGATTATCGGGCTGCTAATCGGGCCGACAGTGATCCGCCGTTTACAGATCTTAAAATTCGGACAGGAAGTGCGCCACGACGGGCCGGAAAGCCACTATAAAAAGCGTGGCACACCGACAATGGGCGGCGTGATGATTTTATTCGCTATCGGCATCAGTACATTACTGTGGGCGGATCTGCGTAACCCTTATGTTTGGTTCGTATTGTTTGTATTAGGCGGTTACGGGGTGATTGGCTTTGTGGACGATTACTGGAAAATCGCCCGTAAAAATACGGACGGTTTAATCGCCCGTTGGAAATATTTTTGGTTATCGGTGGTTGCACTTATTTCGGCGTTCGGTCTATATGCGATTGGTAAGGATAGTGCTGCTACCCAACTGGTTGTGCCGTTTTTTAAAGAAGTGATGCCGCAACTGGGACTGTTTTATGTTGTGCTGACCTATTTTGTGATTGTCGGCACGAGTAATGCGGTGAACCTCACGGACGGCTTGGACGGCTTAGCGATTGTACCGGTGGTAATGGTCGCCGCAGCTTTTGCGTTGATTGCGTGGGCAACGGGGAACTATAATTTCGCCCAATATTTGCACATTCCTTATATTAAATACAGCGGTGAATTAGTGATTATCTGTACGGCGATTGTTGGCGCAGGGCTGGGCTTTTTATGGTTTAACACTTATCCGGCACAAGTGTTTATGGGCGATGTCGGCTCGCTCTCTCTCGGCGGTGCATTGGGCATTATTGCGGTGTTAGTCCGCCAAGAATTATTGCTGGTGATTATGGGCGGCGTATTTGTGGTCGAAGCCTTATCGGTGATTTTGCAGGTCGGTTCGTACAAATTACGCAAAAAACGCATTTTCCGTATGGCGCCGATTCACCACCATTTTGAACTTAAAGGCTGGCCCGAACCTCGTGTTATCGTGCGTTTTTGGATTATCACCTTAATGTTGGTGTTAATTGGCTTGGTAACGCTGAAGTTGAGATAATACCGAGATGAATTTAGAGAGCAGGGCAAAGGGCTGTTTGGTTGGATTAGCCTGCGGTGATGCGGTTGGCACAACCGTTGAGTTTTGCCCGAGGGAGAGGATTATTCACCCATTGACGGAGATGAGCGGCGGCGGAAAGTTTAAACTTGAGAGAGGGCAATGGACTGATGATACCTCAATGGCGTTATGTTTAGCCGAAAGCCTTTTAGACTGTAACGGCTTTGATCCGAGTGATCAAATGCAACGATATTGGCATTGGGCGAGTTCAGGGCATAATTCAAGTACGGGTAAAGCCTTTGGAATAGGCAAACATACGATCCAATCGCTATTTGAATTTCAGCGTACTCAAGTGGCGTATAGCCAAAATATCGACCCGAAATATTCAGGCAATGGATCATTAATGCGGTTAGCGCCAATTCCGCTCTTTTATTTTCATCAGCCCGAACATTTAGCAGAGTATGCTCGTTTAAGTTCAAAAACCACGCACGCCTCCGAAGAATGTTTACAAGCCTGTGAATATTTCGCCCAACTGTTATTCAATGCGTTGAGTGGTAGAGATAAAAACGATTTATTTGATTTTGAGCAGACGAAGTTTGATCGTTTATCTGTGATTACGTCAGAACAATTTAAGGAAAAATCGGCAGATGACATCATTGGATCAGGCTTTGTGATTGAATCGTTAGAGGCGGCATTATGGGCATTTTGGCACACAGATAATTTTAAAGAGGCGATTTTAAAAGCAGCGAATTTGGGTGATGATGCCGATACAACCGCAGCAATTTGCGGACAAATTGCCGGTGCTTACTACGGGATAGAAACCATCCCGGAAAATTGGCTTAATTGGCTGTATCGTAGAGAGGATATCGAGAAAATTGCCTTGCAACTCGTCCGCAAACCTAATTAAACAAGCGGTCAGTTTTCAGAAAATATTTGCAACGGGCAACTAAAAACGGATATATCGATGTAATTGTAAGGACGCTAAGCGTTCGTCATAAAATCAAGAGAATAACAATGGAAAATCAATATCAAGGCAAAACGATTACGGTCATTGGTTTGGGCAAAACGGGCTTGTCCTGTGTGGAATTTCTACGCAAAAAACAGGCAAGCGTGCGGGTGATTGATACCCGTTCCAATCCTGCGGGCGCAGAGCAACTACCTGCCGATGTGCCGCTACATACCGGTGGGTTGAACGTCCAATGGCTGTGCGCCAGCGATTTAATCGTGATTAGCCCCGGGTTGTCGGTGAAAACGCCCGAAATTCAGCAGGCGATACAAGCCGGCGTGGAAGTAGTCGGCGATATTGAATTGTTCTGCCGTGAAGCGAATGCGCCGATTATTGCGATTACCGGCTCAAACGGCAAAAGCACGGTAACGACCCTCACTACCGAAATGGCAAAGCAAGCCGGCATCAAGGTGGGAATGGGCGGTAATATCGGCGTGCCGGCATTGAGCCTACTTGAGCAGGATTATCAGCTCTACGTCTTGGAATTATCCAGCTTTCAGCTTGAAACCACCTATTCGCTCAATGCCGTTGCGGCAACGGTGCTGAATGTCAGCGAGGATCATATGGATCGCTATGACAGCCTTGAGGATTACCGTCAAGCGAAGTTGCGCATTTACCATAATGCTCAAAATGTGATTATCAACGGTGAAGATCCGCAAACGCAGCCCGCTCAAGCGGTCAGTTCATCCTTTTCTTTTGCAGAAAATGCGGCGGATTATACCGCTTGCAACGGCTGGCTTTATGCAGACGGCGAGCCGGTGATTGAGATTGCCAAACTGAAGATAAGCGGTCGCCATAACGTAATGAATGCGTTGGCGGCAATGGCATTGGCGGATAAGGCAGGCATAAATCGCACGGGGATTGTGAACGCCTTGCAGGGCTATACGGGGCTAGATCACCGTTTTCAACTTGTGCCGACCACAGACGGCGTACGCTGGATCAACGATTCCAAAGCGACCAATGTGGGCAGTACTGTTGCGGCATTAAACGGTTTACAAGTGGAGGGCACGCTTTATCTGTTGCTCGGCGGCGACGGCAAGGGGGCGGATTTTTCAGAATTAACGCCTTATCTTAACCAGTCGCATATCCGTTGTTACTGCTTCGGTCGGGACGGCGTGGCTTTGGCGGCATTAACCGAAAACAGTGTGCTAGTGGAAACAATGGCACAGGCGGTGGCACAGATCCGCCCTCAACTGAAAGCGGGTGATATGGTGTTGCTTTCGCCGGCGTGTGCCAGCTTGGATCAATTTCCGAATTTTGAAGTGCGGGGGCAACAATTTGCCGAATTAGCACAAGGGGTGAACTGATGCTGGCAAGGCTCAAGCAGGAATGGCAGAAATGGGGGCAACTCACCCCGCTTAATGCGTTATATGATCGTAGCCTGATTTGGTTATTCCTTATTTTGCTGGTAATCGGCTTTGTAATGGTTACGTCCGCTGCTATTCCGGTTAGTACAAGGCTATACAATGACCCTTTTTATTTTGCCGTGCGTGATGGGGTTTATGTGTTGGCGGCGTTGTGTGCCTGTGCTTTTATTGTGCAAATTCCCAGTGAGCGTTGGGAACGCTATAACGGCTGGCTGTTCGGTGGCGCATTGATATTACTGCTGGCAACGTTAATTTTGGGCAAAAATGTGAACGGCGCAACCCGCTGGATTCCGATTGGGCCGATTAACTTTCAGCCTGCCGAGTTAGCCAAATTAGCGGTGATCTGCTATTTTTCCAGCTTTTATGTGCGGAAGTTTGATGAAATGCGAACCAAGAACCTCAGCTTTATGCGCCCAATGGTGATCCTGATCTTCTTTAGCGTATTACTGCTACTGCAACCGGATTTGGGCAGTACGGCAGTGCTGTTTGTATTAACCTTTGCAATGCTGTTTATTATGGGGGCAAAGGTCTTGCAATTTTTGTTGCTCGGTGCGGCAGGTGCGGTAGCCTTTATCTTTTTGGTATTAACTTCGGAATATCGGTTAAAACGGGTTACTTCGTTTTTGGATCCCTTTGCCGATGCGTATGGGGACGGTTTTCAGTTGTCAAATTCGCAAATGGCGTTTGGACAGGGCGAGTTTTGGGGACGGGGCTTGGGCAATTCCGTTCAAAAATTAGAGTATTTGCCGGAAGCGCATACGGACTTCGTAATGGCAGTGGTTGGCGAGGAATTTGGTTTATTTGGCATCTGCGTCATTATTGCCTTACTTTGCGCATTAACTTTCCGAGCCTTAAAAATTAGCCGTGAAGCTTTGTTATTGGAAGCCCGCTTTAAAGGCTTTTTTGCCTTTGGTATCGGCATTTGGATTTTTGTGCAAGGCTTTGTCAATTTAGGGGTGGCATCGGGATTGCTACCGACAAAAGGGCTGACCTTTCCCTTAGTCAGTTACGGCGGATCGAGTTTAGTGATTATGGCGGCGGCGATCGGCGTATTGTTACGCATTGACCACGAAAACCGCCTAGAGCGGATAGGACACGCTCATTTAAATAATGATGAATAGGAAAAAGCAATGGCAAAAAAATTATTAGTGATGGCGGGCGGTACGGGCGGACACGTTTTTCCGGCGATTGCGGTGGCACGGGAATTGCAGCAGCAAGGTTGGGAGATCCGTTGGCTCGGCACAAAAGATAGAATGGAAGCAGAGCTTGTGCCGAAGCACGGTATTCCGATTGAATTTATCCAAATTTCCGGAATTAAAGGCAAAGGCATTAAGGCGCTTTTAAGTGCACCTTTTGCGATTTTCAGAGCGGTATTGCAAGCCCGTAAAATTATCAAAGCGTATCAGCCCGATGCGGTACTCGGTATGGGCGGCTATGTGTCCGGCCCCGGCGGTATTGCGGCAAAATTATGCGGCGTGCCGGTGGTTCTGCACGAGCAAAATGCGGTGGCGGGTTTAACGAATGTGTGGCTCTCAAAAATTGCCCGTAAAACCCTGCAAGCCTTTCCAAGCGCGTTTCCGCAAGCGGAAGTGGTGGGCAATCCGGTGAGGCAGGACCTTTTTCAGCTTGCAGCCCCGGAAGTTCGCTTCGCCGAGCGAGGTTATCCAATCAATATTTTGGTAATGGGGGGGAGCCAAGGGGCATTGGTAATGAATAACACTGTGCCAAAAGTAGCGAAAATGTTAGGCGATAAAGTGTTTATCAGTCATCAGGTCGGCAAAGGTAAATTGGGCGATGTGGAAGCCATCTACCAAGCGACTGGCAACGGCACGGCAAGTGAATTTATTGATGATATGCAAGCGGCTTATGAATGGGCGGATTTAGTTATCTGTCGTTCGGGGGCTTTGACGGTCAGCGAAATTGCCGCTGCCGGTTTACCGGCAATTTTCGTGCCGTTTCAACATAAAGATCGCCAACAATTTTTAAACGCCGAATATTTGGCGAATGTGGGGGCAGCGATCATTATTGAGCAGGCGGATTTCACCCCTGAAAATCTATACCGCCAATTACAGCCACTGCTTGCTGATCGGCAAACATTAACCGAAATGGCGGTAAAAGCCCGCCGACAAGCCGCACCGTTAGCCGCCAAACGGGTGGCGGAAGTGATTATGGACGTGGCGAATTAACTGATATTAGGAAGATAAAATGAAAAATTTCCAAGATAAGATTAAAAAACTGGTGCCTGAAATGCGCCGTGTCAGCCAAATCCATTTTGTCGGGATCGGCGGTGCAGGAATGAGCGGTATTGCCGAAGTATTATTGAACGAAGGGTATCAGATTAGCGGATCGGATATTGCCGATGGCGTGGTAACGCAACGGTTAGCCAAAGCCGGTGCAAAAATCTGTTTCGGGCATCACGCAGACAATATCAATGGGGCGAGTGTGGTGGTGATTTCCAGCGCGATCACTGAAGATAACCCTGAAGTCGTTGCAGCGAAAGAAGCACGTATTCCAGTAATTCAACGGGCGCAAATGTTAGCGGAAATTATGCGTTTCCGCCACGGAATTGCGGTGGCGGGGACGCACGGAAAAACCACAACAACCGCAATGATTTCAATGATTTATACCGAAGCGAAGCTCGACCCGACTTTCGTCAATGGCGGCTTGGTTAAATCGGCGGGTAAAAATGCACATTTAGGCGCAAGCCGTTATCTGATTGCCGAAGCGGACGAAAGCGATGCCTCGTTCTTGCATTTACAGCCGATGGTGTCGGTGGTAACCAATATCGAACCGGATCATATGGATACCTACGGCGGTGATTTTGAGCAGATGAAAAATACCTACGTTCGCTTTTTACGCAATTTGCCGTTTTACGGTTTGGCGGTAATGTGTGCCGATGATGCGGTGGTAATGGAAATCGCCCCGAAAGTCGGTCGCCAAGTGATGACTTACGGTTTCAGCGAACAGGCGGATTACCGTATTGAAGATTACCAACAGACCGGCTTTCAAGGGCATTACACCGTTGTTTGTCCGAACGGCGAGCGGATTGATGTGCTGTTAAATGTGCCGGGCAAGCATAATGCACTGAATGCCACAGCCGCATTGGCGGTTGCCAAAGAGGAGGGGATCAGCAATGAGGCGATTTTAGCCGCATTGGCGGATTTCCAAGGGGCTGGCAGACGCTTCGATCAGCTCGGTTCGTTTATCCGCCCGAACGGTAAAATAATGTTAGTGGACGATTACGGACATCACCCGACGGAAGTCGATGTAACGATCAAAGCGGCACGTCAAGGCTGGGAAAATAAACGGGTGGTAATGGTATTCCAACCCCACCGCTATTCCCGTACTCGTGATTTATTTGATGATTTTGTGCAGGTACTCTCGCAGGTGGACGCTTTAGTAATGCTCGATGTGTATGCGGCGGGCGAAGCGCCGATTGTGGGGGCGGACAGTAAAGCGCTGTGCCGCTCGATCCGCAATCTCGGCAAGGTTGATCCGATTTTAGTTTCGGATACCAGCCAGCTTGGTGAAGTCCTGGATCAAATTTTACAAGACGGCGATTTGATTTTGGCACAAGGGGCGGGCAATGTCAGCAAACTGGCTCGCAGCTTGGCAGATGAGTGGAAAGGTTAGGCAAGCGGGCGGATTGAGGCAAATATTTGCAATATGGGTGGACAAATCCATAGTCCGCAGCCGATTAAATATTAGATTGTTCGTATAACAGCATTTTGCAAAAAATCAGCGGTTATCGACCGCTTGTTAAGAGAGAACGAAGATGAATTTGAAACAGGAAAAAATCGCCGTACTGTTTGGCGGCGAATCGGCGGAGCGTGAAGTGTCGCTCAACTCCGGTAAAGCGGTGTTTGAAGTCCTACAAAGTTTGGGCTATAACGTGGAAGCGATCGATACCAAAACCTTCCCGATTGAAAAATTAAAAGAAAAAGGCATTCAGCGGGTATTCAATATTTTGCACGGCGGCATCGGTGAAAACGGCGTGTTGCAAGGGGCATTGGAACAGCTTGGCATTGCCTATACCGGTTGCGGTGTAATGGCGTCGGCGATTACCTTGGATAAATTCCGCACCAAATTATTGTGGAATGCAGTTGGGCTGCCGACCGCGGAAATGCTTGTGGTGCAACGGGGACAAGCGGTCGATTGCGAGCAAATTATTGCAAAACTCGGTTTGCCGTTATTTGTGAAACCGGCGAGCGAGGGATCGAGCGTCGGGGTCAGCAAGGTGAAAACGGCGGATCAACTGTTACCGGCGATCGAGGCGGCACTGCAATATGATGCGATTGTATTGGTGGAAGAGAATTTAGCCGGTGCGGAATATTCCGTGCCGGTGTTAGACGGTGAAGTGCTGCCGGCGGTGCAAATTATTCCGGACGGCGAGTTTTACGATTATCACGCCAAATATATTTCCGATAATACTCAATATATCTGCCCTGTGCTTTCCGAGGCACGCCAAGCGGAAGTTGCCGCCTTAGTGAAAAAAGCCTATGAGGTGGTGGGCTGCCGTGGCTGGAGCCGCATTGATGTGATGGAAGACGCTGAAGGTCATTTCCGTTTGGTTGAAGTGAATACCAGCCCCGGAATGACCAGCCACAGTATTTTCCCGAAATCGGCGGCAACGGTGGGTTATAGTTTCGAGCGGTTAGTCGAGCGGGTACTGGAGCTGAGTGCGTAATGAGTGTGGTTTTCCGCAAAAAACCAACGTCTGTTATTGGGACGAAGATCAGTAAGCCCGATAATCCGATCGATTGGCTGATTTTTATTAAGCCGATGATTCTGTTTGTCTGTTTGATTTTTGGCTATATACTCTATGCAAATTGGGCAAGCGTGCTTGAATCACTGGATAAAACGCCGATCAAATCTTATGCGCTCACCCATAAAACCCGTTTTACTACTAATCAAGATATTCGGGAAACGCTATCTCAAGCGCCGCAATTAAAGGGCTATTTCGGACAGGATATTCAATCGGTGAAAGAGCGGTTTTTAGCGCTCTCTTGGGTGCGAGATGTCGTGGTGCGGAAAGTGTACCCGAATCGGCTAAGTCTGACGCTAATCGAACACATTCCGGCGGCACGTTGGAATCATAGCCAGTTTGTCTCTGACAAAGGCGTGGTATTTGGGCTGCCCGAAGGGCGTTTTGACGCACAAAATTTGCCGTTACTATTTGGGCCGGATAGCGAAAGTAAAGTGGTGCTGGAAGCGTGGGGCAAAATTAAACGGGACTTAAATACCCGCAACTTACGTTTAAAAGCGGTGGCGATGGATACCCGCGGTTCTTGGACAATCACTTTGGATAATGATGTGGAATTACGTTTGGGGCGGGGAGATTGGTTGCCGAAAATCGACCGCTTCGTGAGCATTTTCCCTGAAATTGATGTACCGGAAGGTAAGCGGCTGTCCTATGTCGATCTACGTTATGAACACGGTGCGGCGGTCGGATTAAGTAATAAACACTAATTTTTGCGAATAGAATGAATATGACGAAAATAGCAGAATCTAAAATTGTGGTCGGGTTAGAAGTCGGCTCGCATAAAGTTGTGGCGGTAGTGGGCGAAGTCTTACCGGACGGCGTTGTGAATGTGATCGGCTCCGGTGTAAGCCCCTCCAAAGGCGTGCAAAGCGGCGGCGTAGTGGATTTAGATGCGGTGGTATCGGCAATCGGGCGGGCGATTGAGGAAGCCGAGTCGATCTCCGAATGTCAAATTATGGGCGTTACGCTGGCGATTTCCGGTGCGCATATTACCTCTTTCAACGAAGTCGGTACTGTGCCGCTATCGGGCACGGTCAAACAAGAGGATCTGGATAATGCGATTCATATCGCCCGTTCAATTAAATTACCGGACGGGTTGGAAACCTTACATATTATTCCGCAAGAGTATAAAGTCGATCGATTGCCGGCAACCAAAAACCCGCTCGGTTTATCCGGTATGCGTTTACAGGCGCAAGCCCATATTATTGCCTGCCATAATGATTGGCTGCGTAATTTAAAAAATGCGGTAGAACGTAGTAAATTAAAAATCGATCAAATTATTTTTTCCGGTTTAGCCTCTAGTTATTCCGTGCTAACCGATGACGAACGGGAATTAGGGGTTTGCTTAATTGATATTGGCGGCGGCACAATGGACGTGTTAGTTTATACGGACGGTGCATTGCGCTTTAGCAAGGTGATTCCGTTCGGCGGCAATAATGTAACCGATTATATTGCGGCAACCTTTGCAACCTCACGCAATGTGGCGGAAACCATCAAAGTGCAGCACGGGAGTGCGATTTCGCCGCCGTCCAGTTTTGCCGATAGAAAATTCCAAATTGACGGATTAGGCGGTCGTGTGCCGAGAACTTTTTCCAAAGAGCAACTGTCTAATTACACTGCACAATGCTATCACGATTTATTAAAGGTTATATCGGACGAATTAATTAATTTGCGTAATGAACTTTATCAAAAAGGGATAAAACAAGAATTAATTGCAGGAATTGTATTAACGGGTGGTGGTTCTCAAATAGAAGATATTGTAGAATGTGCCAAATCTGTCTTTAATTCCCAAGTGAGAGTGGGCGACCCCCTCAATATTACCGGATTAACCGATTATGTGAATAAACCGCAATATGCCAGTGTGCTCGGTTTATTACATTATAGCCATTATAATGATTTGGATAGTCGTTCCGAGGGCGATATTGGTGATAAGGTCGGCGGCATTATTGATATTGTCGGTCGAGGGGCGAAAAAATTAATTCATTGGGCAAAATCAAATTTTTAATTGTGTCGAGAGAACACACCAGGGAGAATCGAAAATGTTTGAACCGATTTTTGAACCAACGCAAGATGCGGTCATTAAAGTTGTCGGTGTCGGCGGCGGCGGCGGTAACGCACTCAATCATATGGTTAATACGCAAAACGATGTTGGCGGTAGCGTTGAGTTTTTTTCAGTAAATACCGATGCGCAAGTGCTACGCAGTAGTTCAGTGCAAAATACCATTCAAATCGGTGCAAGTGTAACCAAAGGGTTGGGTGCGGGGGCTGATCCGAATGTCGGACACCAAGCGGCAGAAGAAGATCGTGATGCGCTAACCAATATGCTAACCGGTGCCGATATGGTGTTTATCGCCGTCGGAATGGGCGGCGGTACGGGAACGGGCGCTGCGCCAGTCATTGCCGAAATTGCGAAAAGTCAAGGTTCTCTCACGGTCGGTATTGTAACCAAACCTTTTACCTTTGAAGGGCGTAAACGTTCCGCCTACGCTGAACAAGGGATTAAAGAACTTGCCAAACACGTTGATTCTCTGATTATTATCCAAAACGACAAATTGCTAAAAGTATTGCCTAAAAATGTGAAGTTTAATGAAGCTTTCGGGGTTGCCAACGATGTTTTACGCAATGCCGTATTAGGTATTACCGATATGATCACGTCGGAAGGCTTGGTGAACGTGGACTTTGCCGATGTGAAGAAAGTGATGTCGGAAATGGGACGGGCAATGATGGGGACGGGGATTGCCGAAGGCGAAAACCGTGCGGAAAATGCCGCCAAAGAAGCAGTGGCAAGCCCATTATTGGAAGATGTGGATTTATCGGGAGCAAAAGGAATTTTGGTGAATATTTCGTCCGGTTTCGATATTGAATTAAACGAAGTCAATACCATTATGGAATATGTTACCAGCTTTGCCGATCCTGATGCGGCGATTATTTTCGGTTCGGCATTTTATCCTGAAATGGAAGGTAAAATCCGGGTAACCCTTGTGGCGACAGGTATCGGGCAACAAGAAGAAATTATGCACGCACCGAGAATCCAACAGCCTATTGCGCCAGTAAACGGCTATCCGCAGTCGGTACAGCCACAGCCGAATCAACCGGCGTTTGTCGGCGGCTATCAGCAACAAAATAACCAGTTCGGACAGCAACCGCTTCAACAGCCGCAATCCGCACCAAAACCGCAGTCTGTGGATAGCAACCAAATGTTCTCACCGGCATCTATCCCCGGCTTTATGAGAAATGGTCAATAACGCCGAATCCTGTGAAGGATTAAGGAAAAACGATATGATTAAACAAAGAACCTTAAAACAAGCAACAAAAGTTACCGGTATTGGATTACATAGTGGTAAGAAAGTAACGCTCACCCTGCGCCCTGCGCCTGCAAATACCGGGATTATTTATGCTCGTACGGATCTCAATCCTGTCGTTTATTTTCCGGCAAGTGCCGAGGCAATTCGTGATACGACCCTCTGTACCTGTATGATCAATGACGACGGCGTGCGTATTTCCACAGTCGAGCATCTCAATGCGGCAATGTCCGCTCTCGGCTTAGATAATATCATTGTGGAAGTCGATGCGCCGGAAATTCCAATTATGGACGGCAGTTCCAGCCCTTTTATTTATCTTCTCTTAGACGCAGGTATAGAAGAACAAAATGCGGCGAAAAAATTCATTCGCATTAAAGAGCATATCAGAGTGGAAGAAGGGGATAAATGGGCAGCGTTTAAGCCGTATGCTCACGGTTTAAAACTGGATTTCACCATTGATTTTACCCACCCGATGATTAGCCCCGAAGTGCGTCATTATCAAATGGCATTCTCGGCACAAAACTTTATCCAACAACTGAGTCGGGCAAGAACGTTCACCTTTATGAAAGATGTGGAATACCTTCAATCGATTGGGCTGGCGTTAGGCGGTAGTTTAGATAATGCGATTGTACTGGACGAATTTCGTATTTTGAATGAAGACGGATTACGCTTTAAAGATGAATTAGTCCGCCACAAAATGTTAGATGCAGTAGGTGATTTATTTATGTGCGGCTACAATATTTTAGGCGATTTTAGTGCCTATAAATCTGGACACGGTTTAAATAATAAATTATTGCGTGCCGTTTTAGCCAACCAAAATGCTTGGGAATTTGTAACCTTTGAACAAAAACACGAAGCTCCGCAAGGTTATGTTGCAACCGGACAACTCTTTATTTAAGTAAAAATAGATTTTGGAGGAAGGCTTAGCATTACAGATGCTAAGCCTTTTTGTTCTAGGCAAGTTTAAAACGGCGGTTTTGACTCAAACGCCATCGGTTCAAAGGTGATAGGGTGGGTGATTGCCAGATATTCAGCGTGTAAACACAACCGTGGTGAGAGGCTTTTGGCTAAAGGATTGGCATAGAACTTATCGCCGATAATCGGATGCCCTAATGCTAAGCTATGTACCCGTAGTTGATGAGAGCGTCCGGTATAGGGGGTGAGCCTGACTCTCGTGGTATTATTTGGATAGTGTGCAAGAATATCGTAAAAAGTAACCGCTTGCTTTCCCCGCTCAAAGCAGATTTTTTGGCGGGGGCGGTTTTCCCAATCGCAAATAAGCGGTAAATTGATCGTGCCTTGCTCGCCAATGTGCTGCCCCATTTTGCCCCACACTAGCGCTTGATAATGCTTTTTCGGCTCTCGTTCACGAAATTGGCGTTTCAGCTCTTTTTCCGCTTGCTTGCTGAGGGCGAATAATAAAATGCCGCTGGTTGCCATATCTAAGCGGTGTGCCGGCTCGGTGAAGCCGTATTTTTGCTGCACTCTGACCATTGCACTGTCTTGATATTCAGGACGATTGCCCGGTACGGAGAGCAGCCCGCTCGGTTTATTCAGAACAAGAATGTGGTTATCACGATAAATTTCGTCTAACCAAGGGATTTGGGGAGGATTGTATTCAATAAGTGCCATAAGAGAGAATGTGTAGAGAGATTAAAATGCCGAATCAGGTGTTCGGCATTAACAAGCGGTATGTTTTCCGCAGATATTGACCAATTAGGCTTCGTCATCAATTAAGACGGATTCTAACGCAATTTCGATCATCTCGTTAAAGGTTAATTGGCGCTCTTCGGAGGTAGTTTGCTCGTGGGTACGGATATGGTCGGAGACGGTGCAGATGGCAAGGGCTTTAGCGCCAAATTCTGCGGCAACGCCGTAAATGCCCGCCGCTTCCATTTCCACGCCTAAGATGCCGTATTTTTCCATTACATCAAACATTTCAACGTCTGGCGTATAGAATAAATCGGCAGAGAACAGATTACCAACTCGTACATTCACCCCTTTTTGTTTGGCGGCTTCAACGGCAGCAACCGTCATATCGAAATCGGCAATGGCGGCAAAGTCATTATCTTTAAAGCGAATGCGGTTTACTTTGGAATCGGTACAAGCACCGACACCGATGATCACATCACGCAATTTCACGTCTGCACGCACCGCACCGCAAGACCCGACACGGATAATTTTTTTCACACCGTACTCGGTGATCAACTCTTTAGCATAGATTGAGCAGGACGGAATTCCCATACCGTGCCCCATTACCGAAATACGGCGTCCTTTGTAAGTGCCGGTATAGCCGAGCATATTACGCACGTTGGTAACTTCTTGGGCATTATCTAAAAAGGTTTCGGCAATATATTTAGCACGCAGCGGATCGCCCGGCATCAATACAACATCGGCAAATGCACCGGCTGGTGCGTTAATGTGTGGAGTCATTGTGATTTCCTCATTGGTTATGTAGAGAATCTTGGGGGGATATTTTCTATTGCTCCGCCGTTCATTGCAAGCCCCTATTTTGCAAAAATCGTGAGGAATCCGACCGCTTGCACCAAATTGTATGATGAACGGGCGACAAGCGGTCGGTTTAACGCTGATGTTTGCAATGGAGCAAAATGACGGTTTCGTTCATTGGCAGCCCTCGTAATAGAATTGAGCTTTGCGATCTCTTTTAAACGGACGCTTTGAAATCACTTGTTCGTATTTTTGCTACCCCATATTGTGATGACATAGCGACGTGAATGATAGGATTACAGACTTTGATATAATTTAAAGGCTTGCCCGTCAGACATTCCGGCGAGGTAGTCGCAAATCACCCGTGGGCGTTGGTTCGGTTCGGCTTTTTGCCAACGTTGGGCAACGGCTTTAGGGAGTAAACGTCTCGGATCACAACTGAGCATATCAAACAGTGCCATTAAGATACGTTGCCCTTTATATTCGACCCGCTGTGTCGTTACATCGCAGATAACATATTGATAGACAAAGCGTTTTAATATATCCAGCACGGCACGGACTTCCGCAGGCAAGGTCGCATTAAAATGCAGCAACGGCTCTTCAAACTCACTTATCGCCTGCCATTGCACATTGGTAGCAAAATAATTGACCAAGCCGCCAATCACATCTTTGCGTTCGTAACGATGCTCGGAAAAGAGTTTTTCACTCATTCCCTTCGCTAACATTGTTTTGATCCAAGGTGAGCAGCATTGCTCAAACTCCGCTACGGCATTTTGCCACGATTGCGGCGTAACCATTCCGCCGACAATCGCATCTTCCAAATCGTGCACCCCATAGGCAATGTCGTCCGCCAATTCCATAATGCTACAATCAAGGGATTTATAGCGGGTTTGATTTGGACAATTTGGATCGTTGTTTTCGATGACTTGGGTGAACAGTTGGCGATCCGGTTCGGAAAGTGGGGCGAGTACCCAATCGAAAAAAGGCTGATCGTCATCAAATAGCCCTTTACTGGTTGGGAAATCGTGTAAATTGATGTAACGGGAATGGGTGATCGGCTTGGGCTGACGAGGAACAGCTTGGGAAAGTAGTGTGGGGTATTTGATAATACCGAGCAAGGTGCGGCGGGTTAAATTCATTCCGGCACTTGCGGTGTAAGGCTCAAGCTGGGTAACAATACGGAAAGATTGTGCATTGCCCTCGAAGCCGCCATATTCCGCCATTTTGTAATTGAGCGCCATTTCGCCGCCGTGCCCGAAAGGCGGATGACCTAAGTCGTGAGCAAAGCAGAGGGATTCGGTAAGGCTGCGGGAAGGTAAAAGGGCGGTGAGTTGCTCGGCATATTTTGCAAATTTGGGTTCGCAACAGACCGCTTGAAAGCCGAATTTATCCTCCGCCAGTTTAGCCCGTAAACTGCTGCCGATTTGGGCAACTTCAAGGGAATGGGTGAGGCGAGTGCGATAAAAATCATCTTCCCCAACGGCGTGAATCTGCGTTTTCGCCTGTAAACAGCGAAAGGCTTCAGAATGTAAAATCCGCCCCCGATCTCGCTGAAAGGGCGAGCGATGATCCTGCTCACGTTTTTGATCCGCTTGAAAACGTGCCGTCCAAATGGCTGAAGTCATAGTTACCCCTCAATTGTAGAATATTAAGGCAATTCTAGCGTGAAAGTGCGATGGAAAACAAGTCTAAGCGGCGTATTGCCGCCCACGCATTTGGTGGACGACATTGGTGATCACGCCGGCAAGGGGAATATCTTGCCAAGATTGAATCCGTAAATTGAATTCACGGATATCCAATGCAAGCAGGATTTTTTCGTCCTCAATCTCATTAAAAAATTGGTAGAACTTATACTCGCCTGCTTTTTCGATCACAATCAGATCGTTTTTTTGAGGAGCTTGGTGGTTTTCAACGATCAGCAGATCGTCAAACTCAATGCCCCACATAATCAAATTGGGGTTTTTAACCTGAATGAAAAAGGTTTCATTCGGGCGGCGGATACAGAGGGCATTGAGATCGAGTTTGAGTGATCGCTGGCTGTTAGTATCTCGATAGAGGGGAAGGGGTTGATAGGAGCGTTCACGCTCAAGGGATCGCAAATATGCCATATAGCCTCCGAAACTGTTTGTTTATACAGGACTCATTTTACTGTTTATTAAAACAGTGTCAATTGGCAAAATGCATTTTTTTGTAAATTATTACAGTATTACGATCCCTTTTTCAGCAACAATCAGCCACGATTTAAACGTGGCGTTAGCATTATGATTTGGATAGCAAGAGATTTGCTAAGGTTTTAACCCCAATCCCTGTTGCACCGACTGCCCATAGATCCGAGGCGTTTTTGCGGAAAGTGGCGGAACAGTCGATATGCAGCCAATTTTGCTGATAATTTTTCACAAAATAGGAGAGAAAGGCGGTGGCAGTGCTTGCACCTGCACCGACCGGTACGGAACCGGTATTACTAATATCTGCAAAAGAGGACGAAATTTGCGAACGGTGGAACGGCTCGAACGGTAATCGCCAGAACGGTTCGTTCTCCGCTTTAGCCGCGGTGAATAAATCATTGACGAGCTGATCGTCCATTGAAAGTACCGAATGGTAATCGTTGCCTACTGCGATTTTTGCCGCACCGGTTAGAGTAGCGCAGTCGATAATAAATTGTGCATTCTGTTTATCCGCATCAATTAAACCGTCTGCCAGAACCAAACGCCCCTCGGCATCGGTATTATTGACTTCCGCGGTTACGCCATTGCGGTAGGTGATAATATCGCCTAACTTGAAAGCGCGGCTGCTGACCATATTTTCGGCGCAGCAAAGGTAGAGTTTCACCCGCTGTTTTAAGCCGCGGGCAATCGCTAAACCTAATGCACCCGTAACGAGTGCGGCACCGCCCATATCGGTACGCATTGTGCTCATTGAATCGCTAGGTTTGAGGCTGTATCCGCCGGTGTCGAAAGTAATGCCTTTACCGACCAAGCAGGCTAACACGGGGGCATCGGGATTGCCGGTCGGGTTAAAATCAAGCTGTAACATTGCCGGCGAGTGCGCCGAGCCTTTGCCGACCGTCCAAATACCGTGATAGCCCCGCTCTTTTAACGCTTCACGAGCGATGATTTCAAAGGAAACGCAGCCTTTACCGACATAGTGATCCGCCTGATGCAAAATAAATTCTGCCGCTTTGTGTGCCAATGCTTCGGGGGTGAGGGTATCGGACGGTTCGTTGATGAGTGCGCAGGTAAAGGTTGAGCAGGCAAGGCGGGCGTCAAATTCCGTTTGTTGTTCGTTCAGTGGCGGAAAGGCAATCGTCCCCGCATTTTTCACGCTGGCAAAGCCCTGCTGAAACGCCCAGCATTGCTCCAATCCCCATTGTGCTCCGGTTAAAGCGACATTCAAAATCCCTTGATTTTTAATTTTGCGGGCGGCTTTTTGAATGGTGATGAGCTGATCGTCTTTCAGGTGAATGGTAATGCCCTGATCGTTTGCCGAAATGATCGCATTTTCGCCCCAAACTTGCGGTGCCGGGCTGGTTGAGAGGGTGATATTCATCGTTTTCATTGGATTTCCTTTTAATTTGATAACAAGCGGTTCGATCCTAGCAAAATTTTGCAACATTATATAGCGATTGCACAACGCGAAACGATTAGATCATCGACTGGGGTTTACTGTGCAAGCTAAAACCCGAAGAATATCAATCTGTTACCGGCTAGGATAGGTAATTTCCCTAGGGTTTAGTAACAAGCCTATTTTGTGCCACCGCGACATCATAGCGCAATGTTGCAACATTTGCCGTAAAAAAGACCGCTTGCAGATTGATAATTTTTATTCACTTTTGCCTAATTTTCGATAATCTTGCACTCCTTTTCGTTTTTGAGATATTTTTATGAATGGATTACTAAAATTAACTCGATTTGTCAGCCAAACCTTTGCGGTTTGGGTGATTGTGTTTGCCTTGCTTGCGGCACAGTTTCCCGATATTTTCAAACAGTTTGTGCCGTGGATTCCCTATCTGCTTGGGATTGTGATGTTAGGAATGGGATTAACTCTAACGTTTAAAGACTTTGCCGAAGTAACCAAAAATCCGAAGGCCGTACTAATTGGTGTAGCAGCACAATTTATCGTGATGCCGAGTATAGCGTTTGCGTTAGTGAAATTATTTCAACTGCCGGCGGATCTGGCAATCGGGGTGATTTTGGTCGGCGCGTGCCCCGGTGGCACATCTTCAAATGTGATGACCTTTTTGGCAAGGGGGAATACGGCATTATCCGTTGCCTGTACGACAATTTCAACCCTGCTTTCCCCGATTTTAACGCCGGCAGTGTTCTATCTGTTAGCCAGCGAATGGTTGGAGATTAACGCCGCGGCGATGTTTTTGTCGGTATTGCAAATAGTATTGTTGCCGATTTTTATCGGGTTGGTGATACGGGGCATATTTAAGCAGAAAATCGCACAGGTGAGCCAAGCAATGCCACTGCTGTCGGTGATTGCCATTGTGCTGATTGTTACGGCGGTCGTGGCGGTGAGCAAAGAGAAAATTTTGGCATCGGGGCTGCTGATTTTTGCGATTGTTGCCTTACATAACGGCTTGGGCTATCTAATTGGCTATGCCTTGGCGCGTATGCTCAATCTCTCGGTCTATGATAGTAAAGCGGTTTCAATTGAAGTGGGAATGCAAAATTCAGGTTTAGGCGCAGCCTTGGCGGCGTTGCACTTTAAGGCGAACCCGATTGTCGCTGTGCCGAGTGCCGTGTTCAGTTTTTGGCATAATATTTCAGGGCCGATTTTGGCGATGTGGTTTAGCCGTCTCAATAAATCACAATCCGATTAAATCCGCCGGCTAAAATAAAAGGGGCATTGCCCCTTAAAATCTCAATCGCATATTGCCGCTGCCGACTTGCTCGCCCTCTGCCCGTTGGGTGGTGATGACCTGTTCCCCTTCCTTTAGCCCTGAGGTAATTTCAGTGTAGCGACTATCTGATAAGCCGACAGTAACCATTTTTTCCACTGCTTTATTATTTTCAAGCACTTGTACGCTCGCACTTTGCCCCTGTTTTTTCAAGGCGTTACTTGGGACAAGTAAAACCCCTTTCTTTTGCGCAATGATGACTTTGCCTTGCACGGTCATTCCGATGCGTAGGCGGTGATCGTGGTTGTTAATTAACGCATTGGCGTAATAATAAACGGCATCGCTGTTACCGGAGGCCTCTTTGTAGGTGTTATCCGTCAGGGTGGTGAGTGCCGGATCAACACTGTGGATTGTGCCTTGATAGCGCTGTTCAGGATCGGCTAACGGGGTAAAACTGACCGTCTGTTGCGGTTTCACTTGTGCAATATCGCCCTCGGCAATTTCAAATTTAATCAATGCCTTATCCACATTTGCCACTTGGACAATGATCGGCGAAGTTTGGTTTGAATTGACCGTTTGCCCCTCGGAAATCGGGATCGATACCACCACACCGTCAATCGGCGAGAGAATTTTGGTGTAGCCCAAGTTGGTTTTTGCCGTATTGACGGCGATCTGCTTCACTTGGATTTGGACTTTAATCTCTTCCAAATTGGCTTTTGCCAACGCCAAATCGTTTTGGGATTTCTCCAACTCACTTAATGAAGTGCTTTTTTGGCGGTAAAGTGTCGAGAGGCGGTTGTAGTTAGATTGCGCCACATTTAATGCCACTTGGCGAGATTGGAGCTGCGTTTGGGAAGCGGAAAGCTCGGCTTGGGCGGTATTAAGCTCATTTTGTTGCGTTTCGGAGTCAATTTCCGCAATCAGTTGCCCTTTTTGTACCGCTTGCCCCATTTCAACATAGAGCTTTTGAATTTTACCAGAAACCTGTGCTCCAACCTCGGTTCGTTGGCTGGCTCGTACCGAACCGGTCGCCAGTACGCTTTTATCCAAATCCCCCCGTGTTACCGGCTCGGTAATATAGTGGATTTGGGCAGTCTGTTGGGGGGCAAAAAATTGCTGATAAATAAAATAGCCTGCCCCCAGTAGGGCAAGCAAAATCACGATTGATTTACTTTTTTTCATTCCATTCTATTTATTTTACATAACAAGCGGTCTTTTCCGACTGATTTTTAGCAAAATAGTTCCTTGTCGGTGAACGCCGTTAGTGAATGCCGAAGGTTGCCCGTAGGTAGCTGGCGACGGCTTCGTGTTTATGATCGCCAATGATCTCATTGGCGGGCAGCGCCTGCTTTAAACGTGGGTCGGCATTGCCCATAATACAGCCTTTGCCGACTTGCGAAAGCATTTCCACATCGTTCATTCCATCACCAAAGGCAAGGCAATCCGTCAGTGTATAGCCCCGTAGTGCTACTAACTCGGCGAGCGTATTTGCTTTGCAGACATTTTTGTGCATCATCTCAAGGCATTGCGGGGTGGAGTAGGTGATTTGCAGTTGGTCGCCATAATGGTGGCGGATATGTTGCTCAATCGGTAAAAGATCATCGGCGGTTTTGCCGATGTAGAAGATTTTCTCGGTTTGCCGCCCGTGGTGCTGTTTGAAATCGATCACTTGGTAGGAAAAGCCGGAATCTTGGTGGTATTTTCGCAACTGTTCAATATCCACGTTGATAAACCAGTCGTCCCCTTGATAGCTGTTAATACAAACGCTTTGCGGATTAAACGGTGTGTTTTGCATAATCGAAAGGGCAAGCTCTTCAGGAATATGGTGATTGACTAACAGTTCTCCGGCTAAATTATTGCCCCGTGCGCCGTTTGAGGTTACTAACATCGCCTCTTTTACATCAACTTTGCTAATGATATGTTTGACATCGGGCAGGTTGCGACCGGTGGCGAAAAAAATATCGACCCCTAATTTTGCCAATTTGTTCAGGGTTTCAATCGTGAAATTGCCGATGCGGTGGTGGGCGTTCAACAGTGTGCCGTCCAGATCGGAAATAATTGCTTTAAACGGAATGTTCATCATTTGCTTCTCCTGAGTATGATCAATCTAAAAGGGCGAGCGAGACTTTGCGTTGCTCAATCTCGGCATCGCCCTGTAATTGTTTCAACAATAATTCGACCGCCCATTTGCCCGCTTGCTGATAGCCAAAATCAAGGCTGATCAAATCGGGGATCAGATAATCCAACAATTCGTTGCGACCAATCGTTGCAAGTGGTCGGTTTTGTTGTGTTTCTTGCAAATATTTAAGGCAGCCGATCGTCAAACTGCTGCTGGCGCATACAATAGCGGAAACGGGCTGCCGAAACAGTTGCGGTGCATTGCGGTAAGCGTTGTCCGCTCCAAGCGGTGTTTTCACCAAATTCGGTGAAAGATGGTGCTGCTCACAAAATTGCAAATAACTTTGGTTACGCAATTTGCCGGTGGTTTCATCGTCATTATTCACACCGAGGTAAGCAATTTCTCGATGCCCCTGTTGATAAAAACGTTGCATTAGCAGCTTGACGGCGTGTGCGTCATCATAAAACACGGCGGAAATATTCGGGTAGGGACGTGCCACCGTAACCAAATGGTACTGCCATTCATTGAGAACGGCGTGAGAGAGCTGGGAAAAGCCAAATAAAATCACTCCATTCACTTGGCGTTCTCGGAATAATTTAAAGTGCCGGCTGACAAGTTCTGGCTGAAATTGGCTTTCAACAATAATCGGGGTGATTTGTTGATGGTAAAGTGCCGGCAAAATGGCACTCAATGTTTGGGATTCCGCTGCCGAGTTCAAACGGGTAACAATAATGCCTACCACAGGCTCTCGGCTGCCCCGTATTGCTCTAGCACTGCGGTTCGGCTGAAAATTCAGCGATTTGATTACGGCTTGAATGCGTTCTCGTGTGGCGGGATTGACATTCGGATCATCGTTTAGCACACGGGACACCGTCGATTTACCGACTTGGCAAAGTTGTGCAATATCTTTGATAGTATATTTCATTCGTTAGCTGGTTGGGTTTTGCCACGTAGGGATCGGATCGGCGGGGGGTGAAATCTCTATCTCTTGATCTGCATTAGTGGGTGAAGCGTCAGGTTTTTTATCGTTTTGAGGCGCTGGTGCTTCGGGAGCTGACGTATTTGCATTATTTGGCTCGGAACTCACCGCTTGCTCGGAGGCTGTTTCTGCATCATCAGTGGCTTCACTCGGAATGACTGCTTCCGGCTTCGGCATCTGCACCACTATCGTTTCAACATTTTTTTGGCTTTCTAGCAACTTTCGCCCGATCTCCACCCGTGGATCGAGCCAAACAGAGACGACAGCATCGTTGAAGGCTTGGTTAAATTCTTCCGGTATGACCGTATCGTTAAGCACAAAATAACCTTTATCGCTCAATGCAATGTAGCTTAATTGGTCGTTTTTCTTAATATTAGGCAGAATTTTGCGGAGGCGATCGACAACCTCATCTTGATTTTCCAACGTAATGCCAAGATTAGACCACGAGCGGGCAAGGGAGATCGCAAAATCCCGTCCGTCCACCGGTTTTGCATATTTTAGTGTGAGCATTAGCGGGCGAGTGCCGAGCTGATATTCACCTGTTTCCGTAAACAGCGAGAGATTATAGATTTTAAACGGCCCCCAAACATAATCGGCCTCACTGATTTTCTGCCAGTTGGCAAATACCGTATTGGTAGCAAGCAAAAGCAGTGTCAGACAGACGGAAAGATAACGCATTCTTGATCCTAGTAAGTAAAAAATCGCAACTATTATAACGTTAAACATAATTTGTTCACATCGGGATTTTACCTGAATTTTTTGTGATCTGCTTCAAATTTTTAATATTTAGTTGTCGGCAGTCAAAATGAAAGTGTTATTATTCCAACCATAATAAATAATAACCAAAGGAGTTTTATATGTTCCCTGAATACCGTGATTTAATCAGTCAATTAAAAACGGAAGATGCCCACTTTGCACGGCTGTTTGATAAACATAACGAGCTGGATCAGCGGATTAAAAATATGGAATCGAATATTGAGCTGGCGACCCATACGGAAGTTGAAGTCTTGAAAAAAGAGAAGCTCCATTTAAAAGACGAAATCTATGCGATTTTGAGAAAAAAGGCGGCATAATTTCAAGTAGAGCTTAAATAAAAAACCCAACCTTTCGGTTGGGTTTTTTATCGGCTTATTCTGAAACGATATTGACTGTTACCGTTGTGTTCACTTCAGCGTGTAAGTGTAATTTCACTTCGTGTTCGCCAGTTGTGCGTAACGCACCTTCGGCAAGACGTACTTCCGCTTTTGTGATAGCAACGCCGGCAGCAGAAATAGCTTCGGCGATATCACGCGCACCGACAGAACCGAATAAACGACCATCATCACCTGCTTTAGAGGTAATAGCGATAGCGCCTAAGTTTGCAATTGCTGCGGCACGAGCTTGTGCTGCGCTTAATGCTTCTGCGGCTTTCGCTTCTAATTCTGCACGACGAGCTTCAAAATGTGCAATATTTGCTGCAGTTGCCATTACCGCTTTACCTTGCGGGATTAAGTAGTTACGGGCAAAACCTGCTTTAACGTTTACTTGGTCGCCTACTGTACCAAGTTGAGCAACTTTGTCTAATAAAATAACTTGCATTGTACTCTCCTTAAATTACTGATGGTTGTCAGTGTATGGAAGTAACGCAAGATAGCGTGCACGTTTGATTGCACGAGCTAATTGACGTTGATACTTCGCACGAGTACCAGTGATGCGGCTTGGAACAATTTTGCCGCTTTCAGAAATGTAGTTCTTTAATGTAGCGATATCTTTGTAATCGATTTCAACAACATTTTCCGCAGTGAAACGGCAGAACTTACGACGACGGAAATAACGTGCCATTTTGGCTTCTCCTAATCTATAAATTCAATCTGTTCGGTGTGTAATACTAACTGGTTTAAACCGTTGTAGTCTTTGTGAGTGTGGATAAAACCTTGAATTTTCACTCGAACACCGACCATAATTTGTTGGGCTATTGTACTAAATTGATTACCGCTCAAAATCACTTTGATTTTGCACCACGCTTGGCGTTGTAAATTCACTTCTACTTGGTTGGAACGATGTTCCAAATAAAAACTGTAGTGTGGGATACCTAGCGGGCTTCGGCTTTGTTTAACCCTTGTGGCAACAGTGCCGGATAGGATTAAACAGTTATCAATCGGCGAATTACTCGCCTGCATCCTCGGCTTCAACTTCAGCAACTGCTTCAGGGGCTTTACGCTCTTCCTTCGCTTTAACCATTGGTGATGCTTCTGTTACTGCACTTTTAGTGTGAACGATTAAGTTACGAAGAACCGCATCGTTATAACGGAAGTTAGTTTCTAGCTCGTCGATTACGCTTTGAGGCGCTTCTACATTCATTAACACATAGTGTGCTTTGTGAAGTTTGTTGATTGGGTATGCTAATTGACGACGACCCCAATCTTCTAAGCGATGAACTTGACCGCCTGCTTCTTTAATAGAAGCGGTATAACGCTCGATCATACCAGGTACTTGTTCGCTTTGGTCCGGATGAACCATAAAAACGATTTCGTAGTGACGCATTGACTATCCTTACGGGTTTAACAGCCTCCAACTTTAGCCAGTCATCAACCTGTGGAAGCAAGGATTAAAAAGTGAATATGACTGAACGGGCGTATTATACGCACAAAAATTTTTTTCACAAGCAGAAAAGCATCGATTGCAGATTTTTGTGCGTAAACGACCGCTTGTATTTCGGCTAACTTAGAAAGCCAAAGTTATAAGCGATAAATAACAGGGTAAAACCGGTTAAATAAATTAAGCCGATAATAGATAGCCAAAATAAACCGCCTTTGACCCGATGCTCCCCTTTGAGTACCAACGATAAATTCAAGTAAGCGAAAATCGGGGTAGAGATAAACGAGCAGATCATCGCAAAGTTAAGCATTTTGGCGACATCGCTCATAAAGACAAGAATAATCACTAAGCCGGCGACGGCGGCAAAGGTCATCCAAAGGCTTAATTGGGCTTGGGAGCTCTCTTTTTTGTTGAGTAACACCCGCAAGGCTTCGGCATTGGCACGGGAGTAGCCGTCAATCACGGTAATGGTCGTGCCGAACATACACATAAATGCTATGAATGCGATTAACAGGCTTGACCAATCGCCAATCGCATAGGCGTACATACGGATCAGTTGGGCGATATATTTCACCCCTGCTTTTTCCACGATTTCGCCTGAACCATATTGAATAATTGCCCCTAATGCCAAAAAGACGATGGCTAAAATGGCGGTGCCGATATAGCCGACATTAAAATCGAATAAGCCGTCTTGATAGCTGATTTTGTGGAAACGCTGTTTGGCGACCACCCACATTGAATTGATAGCGGAAATTTCAATCGGCGCAGGCATCCAGCCCATTAACGCCACGATAAAGCCGAGTGAGGCGAGTTCCCACGGAGAGGGTTCGACAAAATCGGGCAACATCACACTGCCTTTAAAGCTGGCGATGACGACCGCACTGACCGTTGAAACGGTTAATGCCGTCATAATCCATTTCGACAAACGGTCTAAGAAGCGATATTTGCCGAGTAACAAAATCCCCCAAGTAACGCTGATAACAATCGTACTGAGCTGTGGAATGGTAAGCGCCCACGATTTCGGCAAAATAAAGCTCAAAATAGCGGCTGTTACAATACCGACACCGGCGGTATTGATCATTGTGGCAAACACATTTAAGACAAAAAACACAAACAGGTAGAGCGTGCCTTTTTCTTTATAGCCTTCCAATAAGGTTTTATTTGAGGCGAGGGTATATTGTGCACCGAAGCGGAAAAACGGGTATTTGAACAGGTTGGCTAAAATAATGATTAACGCAAGCTGCCAGCCGTAAATCGCGCCGGCTTGGGTTGAAGCGATGATATGCGAGCCGCCTACGGCTGCCGAAGCCATTAAAATACCGGGGCCCATAGCGGCAAATTTACTTTGCCAAGTCGATTGTTGTGTCATATTGGTTCCTAATTGTTTTTGTTTTGTAAAGAATACAATTTTAGGCATAAAATTTGATTAAAAACAACAATCAATTTATTATTTGCCGTTCCGTTTAAATGCCCGATGATGATTTGTACTGGGGGAGAAAATGTTGCAACGATGGCGTATATTGATAATGAGCTTAGGATTAGGTCTGTTTTCCGCAGGGAGCAGCGCCGAGCTGCGTCATTTGGAATGTCAAGTGGTCGGTATCAGTGATGGAGATACGCTCACTTGCTTAAAAGATCGCAAACCGCTCAAAATCCGTTTACAATATATTGATGCGCCGGAAAGCACCCAGCCGTTTGGTCAGCGAGCCAAACAAGCCTTATCCGCCTTGGCGTTTAAAAAACAGGTGCGTGTTGCTGTGAGCGGTTACGACAAATATCAACGTTTGCTCGGCGTGATCTACAATGAGCGGGGCGAAAATCTCAATCTGATGTTGGTCGAACAGGGAATGGCGTGGGCGTATCGCCAAACCCAACCGAACTATCAACAAGCCGAAAGTCTTGCCCGCCAATGCCGAATTGGACTATGGCAAGCGGCAAACCCGATCAATCCGGCGGATTGGCGGGCGAACAAGCGCTCGGATCACGCCCCAATTTTGCAACATTCCCGCCCAAACGCCCCGCTTGCTGCGACGCTAAACTGCAATGTGAAACGCAGTTGTCGCCAAATGGCAGATTACAATGAAGCCTTGCGTTATTTTCAACAATGTGGTTGGAAAGAATTGGACGGCAACAATGACGGTATTCCCTGTAACAAACTTTATCGGCAGGCAAATCGCAAATGAACGCACAATTTCGTCAACAATTCCCTTTTTTTCAACAACAGCCCGAGTGGATTTATCTGGATTCCGCCGCTACAACCTTAAAACCGGCTATTTTAGGAGAGGCGACCGCCGAATTTTATCGCTCCGCCGGCTCGGTGCATCGAAGTCAGTACGATCTCGCCCAAAGCGAACGCTATGAATTGGCACGGGATTTGGTTGCCCAACGTTTTAATGCCGAAGCGAGAGAGGCGGTCATCTGGACAAGCGGCACGACACACGCACTGAATATCGTGGCAAATGGCTTGGCTGCCCGGCTTCAAGCGGGCGATGAGATTTTGATTTCCGTGGCGGAGCATCACGCTAATTTTGTGCCGTGGCAACAACTTGCCCAACAAACAGGGGCAAAATTGGTAGTGTTACCGCTCAATTCAGCCTATCAAATTGACGATGATATACTCCAAAATGCGTTGTCGGCTCGTACCAAAATTGTGGCATTGAACTTGGTGTCTAACGTGAGCGGCGTTCGCCAACCGGTTGAACGGCTTATACCGATTATCCGCCGACACAGCGAAGCGATCATCGTATTGGATATTGCCCAAGCGGTGTGTAGCGAAGCGATTGACGTGCAAGCATTAGATGCCGATTTTTACGCCTTTTCCGCCCATAAAATGTACGGCCCGACCGGTGTCGGCGTATTGATTGGCAAAATGCAACGTTTGGCACAATTACGCCCGCTGGTTTTCGGCGGCAAAATGCTACAAGAGGTGAATGCAGAACGGTTAATTTTGGCGGGTCTCCCCTATCGCCTTGAAGCCGGCACGCCGAATATCGCTGGTATTATCGGCTTTGCCAGTGTGTTGGAATGGCTGAATGAATGGGATTTTGCAATGCTCAATCAAGGGCTTTATAAGTTGGCTGCCACCCTCTACAAGCGGTTAGATGCTTATCCGAACGTGCAAATTATCGGGCAAGGTACCCGCCCGACCTTGAGCTTTACCGTGCAAAATCAGCACCACGCCGACCTTGCCGCTATTCTGACCGAGCAGCGAATTGCCCTACGCAGCGGCGAGCATTGTGCCAAGCCCTACTTACGCTACCTCAACCAAACCGGCACACTCCGCCTTTCCCTCGCTCACTACAATAATCAACACGATCTCGAACGGTTTTTTGAGGGGGTGGGCTTGGCTTTAGCAATTTTGGAAATATAGGTGTAAAGTTGATTTTACAACCTATTTTTGTCGTTATAAAATGGATAAACTTTCTATACTTGTAGATAAAAATTATAAGTTGTATTTAAACTATACTTGCTTTTTCAGATGTTATTTAATTATCTATCAATTTTTTCTTTATTATAGCTTTTAGCATAGTGCCTTTCCTAAATGTTTGCAGGTATCTATTCGCTTGATAAGCTCTTTCAGAGAGAATATTTGCTTTTTTAATATGCATCAGATATATTTTGATAAAGTCATTCTAAAGGCGAAAGGTAATTAATGAGTATTTATCGGCTCAAACCTGGTTTTCAAAAGTTATTACGGCCATTGGTAGGGTATCTTGAAAAAAGGGGGATTACTGCTAATCAAGTTACTTTATTTACCTGTGGTGTATCAATTTTATTTGGTATAGTTCTTTCATACTTTTCTACTGTTCCCTATCTATTTTATCTATTACCTCTGTGGCTGTTTTTACGTATGGCATTAAATGCAATAGATGGTATGTTGGCTCGGGAATTTTATCAACAATCTGCGCTAGGTGGATATTTGAATGAAATTTCTGATGTAGTAGCAGATATAGCTCTTTATTTGCCTTTTGTTTTTGTCTCGCCTTTTTCTCCTGAATCAGTATTTGGGTTTGTTTTATTATCAGTTATAGTTGAATTTTGCGGTGTATTAGGGCAAATTCACGGCAATGGGCGCCGTTATGATGGACCTCTTGGCAAAAGTGATAGGGCGTTTGGAGTTGCTGTACTAGGGGTAGCATATGCATATTTCGGTGAGTTACAACTCTATTTTAGCAGCTTATTTTGGGTTGCAAATATAGTACTTATTTTGACTGCCTATAATCGTGTGAAGCAAGGGTTGAGTATTTCTAAGGAAAATGTTGATGATTGAACAAGAAAAATTTTTTAAAACAGCAGATAATACAGAGTTATTCTATCGCTATCGCCCCGCTAAAAAAGGTGGTAGCAATAATAAGGCGATTATATTATTCCACCGAGGACACGAGCATTCTGGGCGAATAATGTTTGTAGCAGATGAAATTGGTTTTGATGATTTTGCTTATTTTGCATGGGATGCTCGTGGGCATGGTAAAAGTCCGGGTAAACGTGGTGATAGTCCAAGTTTTGGTACCGCAGTTTCTGATATTCAATCATTTTTTCAACATATTGAGCAAATCTATCATATTGTTCCTGAAAATATTTGTGTTATTGCTCAAAGCATTAGTGCTGCGTTAGTTTCAACTTGGTTGCATGATTATGCTCCTAAAATTCGTTGTGCTATTTTGGCAGCGCCTGCATTTAAGGTTAAGCTGTATGTACCATTTGCACGTATAGGCTTGACTTTGTGGTCAAAGTTGCGTGGTAATTTTTTTGTTAATAGCTATGTGAAAGCGAAATATCTCACCCACAATCAAGAGAGTCAAGAAAGTTTTAACCGTGACCCGTTGATTACCCGGGCTATTTCCGTCCGAATGTTGCTTGGTTTATACAAAACAGCGGAGAGAGTTGTTTTAGATGCACAAGCGATTACTACGCCAATTCAGCTCTTTATTTCAGGGGATGATTGGGTGGTAGATAACAAACCGCAGCATGATTTCTATAATCATCTTGGCAGCTACATAAAAGAGCGGCATATATTAGATGGTTTTTTGCATGATACTTTTGGGGAAGAGAATAATTATTTGGTATTTGAACCAATGAAGCGTTTTATTCGGGAACGTTTTGATGAACCTTTACAGATTGTAGATCGTACCTGTGCACATATATTCGGCACAAGTCGTCTTGAAGCGGATAAACTTTCTACTCCATTACCACCTTATTCACTAGAAGGACTCTTTTGGGCAAGTTATCGAGCTTTGATGAAACTGGGAGCTCGTTGGAGTGAAGGACTGCGTATTGGGCAAGTAATGGGTTATGATTCAGGTAGTATGTTGGATTACGTTTACCGAAATCAACCTCAAGGTACAAATGCATTTGGGCGTCTTGTGGATAAGCATTATTTAAATGCGATTGGTTGGCGTGGTATTCGCCAGCGTAAAGAGAATATTGCTAAAGCTATTAGATTGGCTATCTGTAAATTGCGTGAAGTGGACAAAGCCATTCATATCTTGGATATTGCTTCTGGGCATGGACGTTATGTGTTAGATGCATTGACTGCCGAAAATTGGCCAGACTCGTTACGATTACGAGATTACAGCCCTGTTAATGTTATGGTTGGACTTACTTTGATTAAAGAGAGAGGTTTGCCAGGAACAGTTACTTTTAATGAAATAAATGCTTTTGAATCTACGTATTATGAAGATCTAAACCCACGTCCTACTTTGGGTATTGTGTCAGGCTTATACGAGTTGTTTACTGATAACGATTTAATTATGTGCTCTCTTAATGGTTTGGGTTCTACGATTGAGCAAGGTGGTTATTTGATTTATACAGGTCAACCGTGGCATCCTCAATTAGAATTGATTGCTCGTTGTTTAACAAGCCATAAAGAAGGAAAGCCAAATTGGGTTATGCGCCGCCGTAGCCAGCAAGAGATAGATCAATTAGTAGAGAAAGCGGGTTTCCGTAAAATACATCAATGGATTGACGAAGATGGTATCTTCACCGTTAGCCTTGCGATTAAAAAGTGAAATGATAGATGCTCGAACTCGATTGGGCTACTTATTGTGGAGTAGTGGAGTATTCTATTTCAGTTATGGATTGACCAATTTTTTAACATCTCTTCGTGAAGATGTTCCTGAAATAGTCTTTGATTGGGAGTGGGATATTCCATTTTTAGCTTGGACGATTATACCATATTGGTCACTTAATTTGCTCTATATTTTTCCGTTTTTCCTGTGTCAATCCCGTGCTCAATTGCATAATTATGCCGCACGTTTATTGCTAGGTCAGAGTATTGCTATTCTTGGATTTTTGTTTTTTCCATTACAGAACACTTGGATAAGACCAGAAACCGGTGGTGTTTTCGGTTTTTTATTCCAATCTCTAGAAAGTTTTGATCAACCTTATAATCAAGCTCCTTCATTACATATTATTTTGACGATTGTAGTGGGAGGATTTTATTGGCGATTATTGCCTAAATACAGGTTGCTGCTTTGCTTATGGTTAGGGGTGATTGCTTTTTCTATTCTCACGACTTACCAACATCATTTTTTAGACTTACCCACAGGAGCATTAGTTGGTTTTTTGGTGATGTGGTTATTACCAGAAAATGGTATTAGCCCGATTTTTGTAAAGCAGTCGCAAAATTTAGTTGCTTATCATCGCCGTTTGATTGGTTTTTATAGTATAGGTATGGTAATTTTTGCCCTATTAGCATTTTGGGGTGGCGTGTGGCTATGGAGTTTATGGGGCAGTTTATCGCTCGGATTGGTGGCATTTGCCTATTGGCGTGGTGTATTAATTTTCCAGAAAAAGCCAGATGGTAAATTGACCTCTGCATCATACTTGTTGCTATTGCCTTATCTCATTGGAGCAGGACTTAATATCGTCTATTGGTTATATGGAAAGCAGAAAAGCTCTCTTGTTTTTGGAGGTGTTTCAGTGGGGAGTATTTTAGCATCTTGCGAATTTGATGCAGTGCTAGATTGTTGTGGTGAATTGCCTATTACAGCACCTAAAATATATGAGCAAGCTCTTATGTTAGATTTAGTACCTCCCAGTGTTGATGAACTCTGTAAAGCAGCGGAAAAATTAGACCGGTTGCAACGTGAAAACGATCGTGTTTTGGTTGCTTGTGCTTTAGGATATGGGCGTAGTGTAGCAGTAGTACTGACATGGTTACTTGCTACTAGAAAAGTGGAAGAATTAAATGAAGCTATTTTTCTTATGAAAAATGCTCGTCAAAAAATAATGCTATCGGATTATGTTTTGCATCAGATTGAAAGAGCAAGCCAAGCTTTTCAAGCAAGGAGAGTTTGTGAATAATGAACAATTACAGGAAAAATTATTTGGGGCTAATCTACTACAGCTCCTTCATTTTTATTAAAGCATCTAGGATAACTGTTTGTGTCCTTTACTATCTATATTTATTCGGGCTTGAAAAGGTGTCTCTAAGCCTTTCTTAAGCGAACTATGTGTGTTGCTAGTATTAAATCCTAATCCTTTTGAGGATATTGAGTAATGTGGTCTCAAATCAATTTAATTTTTTTCGTGGTGCTTTTATTATTGGTTGGTGCAAGTGTCGTTGGGAAATTACTTAAGAACAAATATGGTGAAGAGAATAGTACTATTGCTAATTTAGTTTTACGGATCAATGCATGGTGGGTAATGGTAAGTGTACTGTATATTGCCTTTGTGTGTGGTCGTATAGGTGTAACGATTTTATTTTCTTTCATCTCCTTTGTTGCTCTACGTGAATTTATGACAGTGATTTACCAAAAATGCTACGACCATAGTATGGTTGTCTGTCTTTACTTACTGTTACCCATACAATACTATTTTGTATTAGTACAATGGTATGGAATGTTCTCTATCTTTATTCCTGTGTGCGGTTTTTTACTCTTACCAATTGTAGGTAGCCTAAGTGGCAATACTGAGCAATTTTTGGCTCGTACTGCTAAGATTCAATGGATTGCTATGATTTGTATTTTCTGTATTTCTCATGTTCCCGCTTTACTTTTTCTGAATTTAGAAGGATTTCAGTCTGAAAATAATATTTTATTAGTAATTTTTATGCTTACTACTGTACAAGCAAGCGATGTATTACAATATATTTGGGGTAAGTTAATAGGTGGTACAAAAATTATGCCGGGCCTTTCACCAACTAAAACTATTTCTGGTACTGTAGGCGGAGTTATTTCAGCTACCTTTATTGCTATCTTGATGTCACCGATTACGCCGTTTAGCTACTGGCAGGCTGGATTAGTTGGGTTTATTATTTGTATTATAGGCTTTTTGGGAGGATTGGTGATGTCCGCTATTAAACGAGATTATGGTGTAAAAGATTGGGGCAAAATGGTTAGTGGACACGGAGGTATACTTGATAGAATGGATTCAATATGCTTTTCAGCACCGATTTTTTTTCATATTCTTCGTTATTACTGGAGTGGATAAAATGAGCTCGTAAATCTTGCAATGACTTATGGAAATATTATTTAAGTTTATATGAATTTTAGTCAATAAAAGCGCCTTTTTAGAAAGCGCTTTTTTATTGTAGTTGTGCTATTTTATTATCAATTAGCCCATACCGTATTTTTTTAATTTTTTGCGGAGTGTGCCGCGGTTGATGCCTAACATTGTCGCAGCACGAGTTTGGTTGCCACGGGTGTATTGCATTACCATATCAAGCATTGGGTATTCGATTTCAGATAATACTAATTCGTATAATTCTGTTGGATCTTCGCCATTTAATTGCGCCAAATAATTTCTTACCGCTTGTTTTACGTTTTCACGCAATGGTTTATTAACTTGTTGTGCTTGAGCGTTAAGCATTGATACTGTTAATGGGTTTTGTGTAGATGGTTGTTCTAACATTGTTCTCTATCCAACTTTCGTTAAGATTCTTGATGAATCGATTTCACAAAATCTTCTAATGCAATGAGCTGTTCTTTGGTTGAATCTAATGCATTAAAAGTACGTCTAAAATTTGCATTGGGTTTTAGCTGTTCGAGATACCAACCAACGTGTTTTCGAGCTATCCGATAACCTTTTTGTTCACCGTAGAATTGGTGAAGGTCTTGGATATGCTTTAACATCAGTTGGCATTTATTATCCAATGATAATGCCGAACCGAGATCTCCTTTCTCTAAAAAACGTCCTATTTCCGAAAATAGCCAAGGACGACCTAAACTGCCCCTGCCGATCATTACCGCATCGGCTTGTGTGTAATCAAGCACTTGTTTTGCTTTTTCGGCGGAGGTGATATCGCCATTTGCAATAATGGGAATCGAAACTGTCTGCTTTACCGCTTTGATGCTGTCATATTCCGCTTCGCCTTCAAAGAGACAACTTCGTGTGCGTCCGTGAATGGTGAGGGCGCTAATACCAGCTTGTTCAGCAATCTGTGCGATCTCAAGGCAGTTTCGGTTTTCGGTATCCCAACCGGTTCTTATTTTTAGTGTCACGGGGACATCTACGGCATTGACAACTGCCTCTAATATTTGAGCGACTAAATCGGGTTCACGCAAAAGGGCTGATCCAGCCATTTTTTTGTTTACCTTTTTTGCCGGGCACCCCATATTGATATCAATCATTTGAGCGCCGTACTCAACATTAATTTGCGCCGCTTTTGCCATTTCGGTGGGATCCGATCCCGCTATTTGTACAGCATTGATGCCGATTTCTCGATGATGCGCAAGACGCAGTTTCGATTTTTCGGTATGCCATACATCAGGGTTAGTGGACATCATTTCCGAGAAGGTTAAACCTGCACCTAATTGACTACACAGCCGTCTAAACGGTTGGTCGGTTATCCCTGCCATCGGTGCGAGGAAAATACGATTTTTGATTTCATATTGTCCTATCCGCATCGTTTTATCCATTGGTGAAAGCTAACGCCGATCAAAATGATTTCCAAATAAGAAAGTACGGTAAAAACCGTACTTTTCTTTCCCTTGCCAAAAAATTTCGATAAAAATTTTCTGATTTAAGGGTGCATATAATACGCATTTTTTATGCGTTTGGGAAGTCTATTTATTAGACAATTTTGATATAAAGACAAAATTTTTCAACTTTTTTGTACTTTCATCATATTACAGCATTGTGCTGCGGGTTTTGTGTAGCAGTTTTGCCACCAAGTTTTCTAGGCTGCTTTCCATTTGCTCGCCAACGCGTTGTGATAATTTTTTCTTTTGCTGATATTTTAGCTCGATAACCTGTTTATCTTTGACGGCGGTAAGAATTAAATCATCGCTGGTAGCAATATCGTCAATCAATTGCAGCTCAAGAGCTTGCTGCCCGAACCAATGTTCGCCGGTGGCAATTTTATCCATCTCTAATTGCGGGCGGTGTTTTGCTACAAATTGTTTGAACAAGCGGTGCGTTTCGTCCAATTCTTGCTGAAATTTTTGTTTGCCTTTCTCGGTATTTTCACCGACCAAGGTAACTGTGCGTTTGTATTCGCCGGCGGTCATTACATCGACATCAATATCATGCTTTTTCAGTAGGCGGTGAATATTCGGTACTTGCGCAACCACGCCCACTGATCCGATCACAGCGAAAGGGGCTGCCGTAATTTTATCCGCCACGCACGCCATCATATAACCACCGCTAGCAGCAACCTTATCAACGGCAATATGGAGACGTAACTTGGCATTTTTTAACCTTTGTAGTTGAGACGCCGCTAAACCGTAGCCGTGTACCACACCGCCGGGACTTTCCAATTTCAGTAAGATTTCATCTTTTTCGGGATTGGCAAGCGCAAGCACCGCATCAATCTCTTTGCGTAATCCGTTTACACCGCTGGCGTGAATATCACCTTGAAAATCCAACACAAACAGGCGGGCTTTATCCTGTTCCGTCTGTTCGCCGTTTTCTTTTAAGCGTTTCTTTTCGGCTTTCGCTTTTTCTTTCTGTATTTTCTTTTCCTGTTTCGCTTGCTGTTTGAGCTCTTGCTCGCTTAAAAAGAAACCGTTTAATGCTTTTTGCTGTTCTTCGTACTTTTCGGTTAAGTCGGTCATCTGAATTGTGCCGTTATCCGGCTGCTTTCTTGCCTCCAATATCATCATTACGATAAAGGCGATGACACCGAATACCGTCAGTAATTCCAGTAAAAAGATCCCATAACTCAGCAATATGTCTTGCCACATTTTTCTCTCCTTTTAATAGCCTTGTTCAATCGGTAATGCGGCTCTGACCCAACCTTCAAAACCGCCTTTAACGCTATACACCCGCTCAAAGCCTTGCTCGACTAGAAATTGGGCGGTATTGCGGCTGCTCACCCCGTGGTAGCAACTGACGATAATCGGCTCGTCATAATCATATTCATCTAAGAACGTGCCGTAACTTTGGTTGGTGAGGTGAAATGCGCCTTGCGGGCGGCTATAACTAAACCGTACCGCATCACGAATATCCACCAGCACGGCATCTTCGTTTTGCATCATCTCCCACGCTTGCTGTGGGGTGATCTCCGTAAAAGTGTCTTGCATAGCATTGCCTATTTCAATGTTAAATCGGCGAATATAGCATTAAACAAAAAATTGTAAACCTATTAGACAGATTGAATTTTTGCCCCAAGAGGATATAATACGAACTATTATCAAATGCGTACAATCGGTACGCTTTTTATTCTTTCAGGGACAAGCAGTTTATGGATCAACTTTTTCAATTCTTACAAGCCTACATTGATTACATTATTTTGGGATTATTGGCGCTGATGAGCATTGTCTTATTTGCGAAGGTGATCGAACGGATTTTGTTCTATAAGAAGATCAAGATTGAACATTATCAAACATTGGAAGAATTGGAAATCGATCTCACCCACAATTTAACCACGATTTCCACCATCGGTTCTAATGCTCCTTATATCGGATTGCTTGGTACTGTCATTGGGATTTTATTAACATTCTACGAATTGGGGCATTCCGGTGGTGAAATTGATGCCGCCTCGATTATGGTGCATTTATCCTTAGCGCTCAAAGCAACGGCGGTCGGGATTTTGGTCGCCATTCCGGCAATGATGTTCTACAACGGCTTTGGACGCAAAGTGGAAGAAAACAAACTCAAATGGCAGGCAAATGCCTCTCGTGTGCAGTAACAAGCGGTCGGTTTTCGATACAAATTTGCAATATCACGGGGTGCAGAGTGAAAAAATTTGACGAAATTAATATTATTCCCTTTATCGACATTATGTTGGTGCTATTGGCGATTGTGCTGGTTACCGCTTCGTTTATCTCGCAAGGTAAAATCCAAGTGAATATCCCGAAAGCCAGCACAACCCAAGCGATGAAGGCAGATGAATTGGCGAAGTTATTGACGATTACGGAAAATAACGACTATTTCTACAATGATCGACCAATCAGCAAAGAGGTTTTAAGCCTTGAAATTGCAGGATGGGATAAAAATCAAAAAGTTACCCTCAAAGTTGATGCGGCGGTCGCATTTGAAAAATTTGTCGAGCTCACCGATTTATTGGCGGCAAATGGCATTAAGAATGTCGCGATTGTTACCAAAAAAGACGCAAAGTAGTGCTATGAAAACACATTCTCGAATCGGTCTTGCCCTCTCTATACTTATCCATACCATCGCTTTCGGTGGTATATGGGCGATTGCCGCACACTCCGAGCCTAAAATCGCACGGGACGAAGTATCTAGTATTTCAATGGAAATGTTGGCTGCCAGCCTTGAGCAGCCTCAAGTTGCGGTTGCCGCAGAGATTGAGCCGGAATCCGAGCCTGAAGAAGTTGAACAACCTGAGCCTCAACATCACCCAGAACCTGAATCAACCGTACCCGAACCGCAACCGATTAAGCCAAAACCGATTGAAAAACCTAAGCCTAAACCGCCCGAAAAACCAAAGGTGAAGCCAAAACCGGATACACCGAAGAAAGTACAGGTTCAAGAAAAGAAACCTAAACAGGAGAAAACCGAGAAGCCGGTTAAAGCACTTGAAAAGGGCAAAGAGAGCAAGCAGGGTATTGTGGCAAAAGCCGTGCCGAATGCAACGCCGAGTACGAAGACACAGGCTGGTGTTGCCAATGCCACTACAACGGGACAAGCTGCCGCCGGTGTGCAAAAGAGTGTCGCAGGCAGTGATGAGATTAACGCTTATAAAGCATTATTAAAACGGACATTGCAACAGCGGGCGAATAATATGTATCCGCAGCGTGAAAGAATGATGCGTAAAGGCGGGATTGTTACGGTGAGCTTTCACTTTTCATCGGCAGGTGAAATTAGCCAAGTGAGCGTGGTTAATTCTTCCGGCAACAGTAATTTAGACAATGCAGCGGTAAGAGCGACGCAAACGACCCGAATGAGTAGCCCGCCACCGCCAAATTTCCCTCGTACATTTACTGTGCCGATTAAATTCTCCGTTCAATAATATAACGCCCCTGATATCAGGGGCATTTTCGATTAAATCGGCTGTTTGGGCACAGCGTTTGGATAGCCGAATTGTCTCCACGCTTCATATACAACCACGGCTACCGCATTGGATAAATTCATACTGCGGTTGTCTTTACACATTGGAATCCGAATTTTCTGTGCCATTGGCAAGCTATCTAAAATTGTTTGGGGAATGCCACGGCTTTCGGGGCCAAACATCAAAAAATCGCCCAATTCATAACGGGCATCGCTGTGGTTGGGTTCACCTTTGGTGGTTAAGGCAAACAGGCGTTTAGGTTTGGCTTTTGCTAAGAAATCATCAAAATTGCGGTATTTTTGGATATCGACAAACTCGTGATAATCCAAACCGGAACGGCGTAGCTTTTTGTCATCCCACGCAAAGCCGAGGGGTTCAATAAGATGGAGCCGAAAACCGCAGTTTGCACATAATCGGATAATATTCCCGCTATTTTGCGGAATTTCTGGCTCATATAACACAATATCTAACATAATACTTTTTAAAATCAGGTACGAAGTCGTTTTCCGTCATTCTTTATTTATAATTGATATACTAAATTTTCCTTAGTAAAAACACAAGCGAGAACTTTTATTCTCACTTTTATCTAAAAGCCTTTTCCAAATGATGAACGACTGGGCTATAATAGCCAAAATTTACTGTATAAAAGCACATTAAGAGGCGATATGACGGATTTCTCTTTATTATTGGACGGGCTGAACGATAAACAGCGAGAGGCGGTTGCCGCTCCGATCGGCAATTATTTAGTCCTTGCAGGTGCGGGCAGCGGCAAAACCCGTGTGCTGACCCACCGCATTGCGTGGCTGATTGGGGTGGAGAACGTGCCGGAATCCAATATTTTGGCGGTAACTTTTACCAATAAAGCCGCCGCAGAGATGCGTCATCGGATTGAATACACCCTTTCCCAATCCAGCGATCACCGCCTGTTCGGAATGTGGGTCGGCACATTTCATAGTGTAGCGAACCGCTTGTTGCGAGCCCACTATCTTGATGCGCAGTTGCCCCAAGATTTTCAGATTATGGATACGGAAGATCAGCAACGCCTGATAAAACGTTTGATGAAGCTACACAATATTGATGAAAAACACTATCCGCCGAAGCAAGTGGCGTGGTTTATCAATGCACAAAAAGATCAGGGCTTACGGGCGAAGGATATTTTGTCTCAAGATGATGAACACGGTAAAGTGTTGGTGCAAATCTACCAAATTTACCAAGAGGCGTGCGATCGTGCCGGCTTGCTGGATTTTGCCGAGTTGCTGATCAGATCTTATGAGCTTTTTAAATTTAACCCATTGATTTTAAAACGTTATCAGCAACGTTTTCAGCATATTTTGATTGATGAGTTTCAGGATACCAACCATATTCAATATAAGTTAATTCGCCTGCTTGCCGGCGACAGCGGTAAGGTGATGATTGTCGGCGATGATGATCAGTCGATTTACGGCTGGCGGGGGGCGCAAGTCGAGAATATCCAACGCTTTTTGGACAATTATGCTCAAGTACAGACGATCCGCCTCGAGCAGAACTATCGCTCTACCGGTCATATTCTCAACTCGGCAAACGCCTTGATTGCCAATAATAACAGCCGCCTCGGTAAAAATTTGTGGACAGACAGCGGTGATGGAGATCCTGTGGAAATTTACTGTGCATTTAATGAGTTAGACGAAGCCCGCTTTGTTGCCTCGCAAATTAAACGCTGGACAGAAGACGAAGGCGAGCTAAATGAATGTGCCGTTTTGTACCGTAGCAACAGCCAATCCCGTGTGATTGAGGAAGCCTTTATTCAAGCGAATATTCCTTACCGTATTTACGGCGGAATGCGCTTCTTTGAGCGCCAAGAGATTAAAGATGCGCTTGCCTATTTGCGCCTGATTGCTAACCGTCAAGACGATGCCGCCTTTGAACGCATTGTGAATACGCCGCCCCGTAGTATCGGCGACCGTACCCTCGATGCGTTGCGTCAGATCACGCGCAGCCGTCAGCTCACGCTTTGGCAAGCAATTCAAGTGGCAATCCAAGAGGAGCATTTATCCGGCAGGGCAGCCGCAGCATTGTTACGGTTTGTGGAGCTGATTAACGCCCTTGAGCAAGAAACCGAGCAAATGCCTCTGTTTGAGCAGACGGATTTTGTGATCAAAAAATCGGGCTTATATGAAATGTATCAGCAGGAAAAAGGGGACAAAGGCGAAGTGCGGATTGAAAACTTGGAAGAGCTGGTAACCGCCACCCGCCAATTTGTCAAACCGGACGAAGCCGATGAAATGAGCGATCTGACAGCGTTCCTTACCCACGCGTCGTTGGAAGCGGGCGAAACCCAAGCCGCGCCAAACCAAGACTATGTGGAAATGATGACGCTCCACTCTGCTAAAGGCTTGGAGTTTCCTCGTGTGTTTATGGTCGGCGTCGAAGAAGGCATTTTCCCAAGCGGAATGAGCCACGATGAAGGGCGTTTACAGGAAGAACGCCGTCTTGCTTATGTCGGCATTACCCGTGCTAAACGAAAATTAACGATCAGCTATGCTGAAAATCGCCGGCTATATGGCAAAGAAGAACGCCATCTGCCTTCACGCTTTATCGCCGAGCTGCCGGAGGAACATATCCGAGAAGTCCGCCTGCGGGGGAATATCAACCGACCGGCGAATTTTGCCAACTCTCGAGTAAGACCGAATACTGACAGTGGTGTAGAAAATAAAGCCGAATGGCAAATGGGGCAAAAAGTCCGCCACGAAAAATTTGGGCAAGGCACGATCATCAATGTCGAAGGCGGCGGCGAACAGACCCGCTTGCAAATTGCTTTCGTTCAACAAGGGATCAAGTGGTTAATCGCCAAAGTAGCGAAATTGGAAAAAATCTAAATTGATAATACAAGCGGGCAGTTTCGACTTGTTTTTTGCACTATGGTGGCTTGAAATAAGTTGTGTGAATAGTGGAGACGAGTATCTTGTATAAAATATCCGCCGTGCTGTGAAAGCATTGCTTAAATTTCTCGGCGAAAGTTCCCCATTGCAAAAAAAGCGGTCAAAACCGACCGCTTGTTGTGATTAGACGGAAAACGGGTATTGGATACTTGGGTGGTATTGGTAATCCTCCACCTGAAAATCATCTAGGCTGACCCACGTTTCGAGATCGTCCAGGGACTTAATCTCCGGATTGATGATCAATTTTGGGGCGTGGAATGGGGTTCGTTTCAGTTGTACATCGCGCATTAGTGCGAGCTGATCCTCGTAAATATGCGCATTGACGATTTTATGGAAAGCCTGTCCCGCTTGATGGCCGGTAATTTGCGACATCAATGCCAAGAAAGTGTAGCACTGGATCATATTCCAATTTAGCCCAAGCGGAACGTCCGCAGAACGCTGGGTGCTGTTCAGGTAAAGCACGCCGTCAAGCAGCGAAAAATGGTGGCTGTGCAGGCACGGGCGGAGGCAACCCATATGAAACGCACCGGGGTGGTAAAAGGTGTAAATTTCGCCTCGATTGTCCACACCACGTTTGAGATCATCGACAATTTGACGCAGTAAATCGATAGTACCCGTGCCGTCAGCTTTCGGAAAATTGCGTCCGACTGCACCATATACCAGCCCCATATCATCTTCACCTTTGCGGTAAGGATTGGCTCGCCACGCGGCATTTTCATTCGCATTGGCGTCCCACGATTTTGTACCGAGCCGGCGAAAATCGGCGGCGTTATCGTAACCACGGATATAGCCGAGTAATTCGGCGATGGCGGCTTTCCAAAAGCTCTTGCGAGTGGTAACTAACGGAAATTCGCCATTGGCAACATCATAGGTTAAATCGGCGTTAATCACGGTTAGACACCGTTTGCCGGTACGTTCATTTTCGACCCATTTGCCCTGTTCGACAATGCGTTGGCAAAGTGCTAAATACTGCTTCATTTTAAATGCTCAAAAAAATCAAGAAATTTCGCTAGTTATTCGGTAGAATGGGCTAGCTGTCCAATTAAAATGGAAGGAGTATAGCATATGAAATCGTTAAAATCTTTGTTTGTTATTTCGACACTTTTCGCCCTTGCGGCGTGTAGCGGCTCAAATTCGGCGGGCTGGAAGCGACTGGCGGAAACGGAAGTCGATCAGAAATCCTATGCGATAGCTTACGGTGCAACGGCGCAAACCTATGCCGATCGGGTAAACGGCAGCTATGATATTGACGCTTTTGTACGGGGCGTGGACGATTGGTTTAACCAAAAAGTGAGCTTGCCGATTGAACAAATTCGGGCAAGTCTGCTGAACCGTATGCTCGATCACAATGTCTATGCCTATTACAGCGGCGTGTTGCACGCGGCGGATTTTCAGGCGAAATTTAACTATTTAAGCCCGACCTGTTGGGGCTTTGTGCAGCCGCCTAGCTTAACGCAAGGGATCTATGATGCGTTAGTGGATATCCAAAAAAATCAGGTACGCAACGACAAATATATCCAAGAGGGCGCGGATCAGGTGCTGCACCTTTGCGTAGAACAGGTGGAAGCCGACCAGCAAAAACAAAAACCGAAAAAAGCACGTTAATACGCCGATCGACAAGCGAGGGGATTTGCAAAAAATCTGCAAAATCTCCCCGCTTGCTCTTTCTTATTTTCGCCGCATTTAATAGAATGACGGCACGATTTTTCGACCGCCGAGCCGACTGCGCTAATGAAACTGAATATTCCGACTTATCTCACTCTCTTTCGGGTAGCGTTAATTCCGCTGTTTATTGTGGCGTTTTACCTGCCGTTGCCCTACGCACCGGAAATCACCACGCTGATTTTCTTTATTGCCTCTATTACCGATTGGTTTGACGGCTATTTGGCGAGAAAATGGAACCAAGCCACCCGCTTGGGGGCATTTTTAGATCCGGTGGCGGATAAAGTGTTGGTTGCTATTGCGTTGGTGTCGGTGGTGGAGTTTTACCATACTTGGTGGATCACCATTCCGGCCGGCATTATGATTGCCCGTGAAATAATTATTTCTGCTTTGCGGGAGTGGATGGCGGAGCTGGGCGAGCGGGCAAATGTTGCCGTTTCCATTTGGGGGAAAGTCAAAACAATGGCGCAAATGCTGGCGCTCGGCGGTTTACTGTGGCGGCAAAGTCATCTAATGGAAATTTTAGCTTTTATCCTGCTTTATGTGGCGGTGTTTCTGACCATTTGGTCAATGTTGCAATACCTTAAAGCGTCCAAAGGCAGCTTATTAAAATCCTAAATTTTGCCAAAATCCCTGTTTTCAGACCGCTTGCAAGCGGTCTTTTCCGTTCAAACATAAACAATGTCCAAGTTTAATGCCAAACAATTCCTTGCCGATGTACCGCACAGTCCGGGCGTGTACCGAATGTATGATGACAAAGGCACGATCATTTATGTCGGCAAAGCAAAAGATCTGAAAAAACGGCTGGCAAGCTATTTTCGGGCGAATTTAGCCAGCCGCAAAACAGAAGCGTTAGTGGCGCATATTGCCCATATTGACACCACGCTGACTCATTCCGAAACGGAAGCCTTACTGCTGGAACATAATTACATCAAGGAAAATCAGCCCCGCTACAATGTGTTGCTGCGAGACGATAAATCCTACCCCTATATTTTGCTGACACGTCATACCCACCCTCGTTTGAGCAGTTTTCGAGGCAGTAAAAAGGTGGCGGGCGAGTATTTCGGGCCTTATCCGAATGCCTCTGCTGTGCGGGAAACCCTCAATTTACTGCAAAAACTCTTCCCGATACGCCAATGCGAAGACAGCTACTATAAAAACCGCTCCCGCCCCTGTCTGCAATACCAAATCGGGCGTTGCCTTGCCCCTTGCGTTGAGGGATATGTGAGCGAGGCGGAATATGCGCAGCAGGTGCAATTTGTGCGGCTGTTTTTACAGGGGAAAGATCAGCAGGTGATCGAACATTTGATCGCAAAAATGGAACAAGCAGCGGCGGATCTGGATTTTGAAGTGGCGGCGCGTTTCCGTGATCAAATTCAGCAAGTACGAGCAGTAACGGAGAAGCAGTTTGTCTCTAACGAGCGGCTAGATGATCTGGATATTATCTCGATCGCTTATCAACACGGCATTGCGTGCGTGCATATTCTATTTGTTCGTCAGGGTAAAGTACTGGGTAATCGCAGCTATTTCCCCAAAGTGCCGAGCCATACGGAGCTTGCCGAGTTGAGCGATACTTTTATCGGGCAATTCTATTTGCAGATGAACCAACACCGCACCATTCCGCATCAAATTGTGATCGATCACCCTGTCAGCGAAGCGGCGGCACTTGAGCAGGTATTGAGCGATCAAGCGGGTCATAAAGTGAGTATTTTAGCCAAAGTGCGGGGCGAAAAAAGCCGTTACCTTGCGCTTGCCAAAACCAATGCAATGGCGGCATTAACCTTGCAGCTCAAGCAAGACAGTCGGATTCAGGCTCGCTATCAAGACTTACAAGTGGTGCTTTGTCTGCCCAAAATTACAAGAATGGAGTGCTTTGATATTAGTCATACAATGGGCGCGCAAACGGTCGCCTCTTGCGTGGTGTTTGATGAAAACGGCCCGTTAAAATCCGATTATCGCCGCTTTAATATTGAAGGTATTACGGGGGGCGATGACTATGCCGCAATGGAACAGGCACTGCTCAAACGTTACAACAAACCGTTACCGCCGGAAAAAATTCCCGATATTATTTTTATTGACGGTGGCAAAGGGCAGCTCAATCGAGCGTTGGAGACCTTTGCCAACTTGAATGTAGCGTGGGATAAAACCAAGCCGCTCTTGATTGGTGTGGCGAAAGGCGTAGAGCGTAAAGCCGGTTTGGAAACCTTGCTCATCAGCAAATGGGACAAAGAGATCCATCTGCCGCCCGACAGCCTTGCGTTACATTTAATTCAGCATATTCGGGATGAATCCCATAACCACGCCATCAGCGGACACCGTAAAAAACGGCAGAAAGCCTTTACGGAAAGCGGGTTGGAGTCGATCGCCGGCGTGGGCGCAAAACGTCGCCAAGCGCTACTGAAATACCTTGGCGGAATGCAGGGGGTTAAGGCAGCAACATTGGCGGAAATTCAATCCGTCCCGGGCATTTCTAACACCTTGGCAGAGGTGATTTTTGATACATTGCAAAACGGCTGAAGTTAAGGCACGCATTGCGTGCCTTATGAGTGATATTAGAAGCTGTAATTGACGCTGGCTTTGATATTCCGCCCTGTGCCTTCCATTAGGCTGAACGCGGGTTGATATTGTTTATCAAACAGGTTTTCCACGGCAACATCAAAACGTAATGCCCCGTTTTTCCCCATTGGCGTATAGCCGACTTGTAGATCGGTAAGCGTATAGCCACGGTAATGGGTGGCATACTGGCTCGGTACGCGTTTTTGGGCTTGGTAACGGGTAATGCGAGCGCCGAGATCGAGCTTATCCGCAAGGACGGCATAATTTACGGCAACGCCGAATTTAGCCGCCGGCACATTGGCAAGCGCTTCGTGGTTGGAGCGGTTTTTGCCGTGGGTTTGGGCGTAGTGAGCAAGTAGGCTAACACGCTCGGTTGCATAGTTTGCGGCTAATTCGACCCCTTGCAGACGGGCATTCGCCACATTTTGGTATTGGGAAATGTTCGGGAACGGTGAGCGAGGGTTGCTACTATATACCTCCAGATTGATGAGATTTTTTACATCGTTTTGGAAATAGGTTGCCTCTAAGCTCAATTTATCTTGCTCACGGAAGACATTTTCAAAATGAAGGTTAGCACTAAGCTCTTTATTTTTAGCCGTTTCCGGCTGTAAATTCGGGTTTTCAAGGAAGTGATTGATTGCACTGCGATTACGCATTGCCGTGCCGAAATGCGCCCCGCTTGAGTAGCGTTCTTGAATGGACGGTGCACGGAACGCCTCCGTATAACGTGCGGTGAGATCTAACCAAGGGGTTGTTTTCCACGTTAATGCCACAGCCGGAGACCAGTGATCGTCCTGTGCATTGGCGTAATCGCCTTGTCGGTTAGTCGTTTTGTAGCGGTCGTAGCGTACGCTCGGCGAGAGAATAAGGCGTTGCTCAAACAACGGGAAATGGGCAAGCAAATAAGCACCGGTAACGGTGGATTTGACATTGTAAGGATCTGCTCGGTATGCATCCGTTGAATTTTTGCCACGCTCGGTTCTGGCGTGATCTTGATAGTAATCCACCCCGTAAGTGAAGATAGCGCCGTTTAAGTCGGACGTATTACGCAGGTTAAAGCCTTTGGTGGTGAGTTTGGTTTGGTCTTGAATATCGCTGTTAAGGCGAGCCTCTTTTTCAACGGTACTGTTGCGGTATAAAGTGAATTGAGTGTTGAAATAGGGATTATCTTTCGGATTAAAATAGTAATTCAGCACGCTGCTTTGATCCGTGATTTGCTGACGGGTCAAATAGGAAATACTGCCGAGTTCGCCGTAAATTTTCGTCATATCACAACTGGCTGCGGGGTTGGTATGGCAGTTTCGGATAATCTGCGTGAGCGCTTCAAAGGTAAATTCCGAAGCTAATTCGTTGTTACTTGGGGCAACTTGGTTTGCTCGGCTCAAGCGGTGGGATAATTCCAGCCGATTGCTATCATTAATTTGCCAACCGAGTTTGGCTAATCCACCCGTTTGGCGGTAAGCGGAATTTGGTTGTTTCTCTCCTTTACCGAGACGCAGATTGTCCGCATCGTGATAAAAGCCGGCGAGTAAGGCATCAAAGCGATCATTTGCCATAAATACCGAACCTTCCGTTTCGCTTAGGCGGTTGGCGGATTGATAGCCCTGACGCAGATTTGCCCCAAAGGTTTGGTTGGCTTTGAGCAGATCCAAGGCAGTCGGCGTACGCATTGCCACCACGCCGCCCAACGCACCGGATCCCCATAGGCTGCTTGCCGGACCTTTGATTACCTCAAGCTCTTGTATCAGTGAGAGTGGTAGGAAATAAGCTCCCCGATGTTCCAAGTCAAAATTTTGGCGGACGCCGTCGATTACCTGTACAACCCGATTACCGCCGATACCGCGAATGGTCGGCTTTTGTGCGAGAGGTCTTGCACCGCCCTGAATGTCAAGATTATTCAAATATTTCAACGCATCGGCAACGCTGGTCGGCTGGCGGGCGAGTAAGGCATTTTTACTGATGCTTTCACTGGGATTGGCATACTCTGCCCATTGGCTCGGATCTCGCCCTGCAATGACGTGAACCTCATCTAACTGAACTGCTTGTTGAGCGGTTTCTGCCAAGGCTAGTGGGGAAAGGGCAATAAACACGGCACTGTAAATTTTAGATAATTTCATCGGTGATCCTAAATATGAAGAATATTGCGTGGATTATAGAGAAATAAATCTAAAACTCAATATTATTGATAACAATTCTCATTATTTTAATTGAGTAGTACCGACAATCCTATGATTTAAACACAAACATCGGCGTGTGGCTGACGGGATCGGCGTGAATTTCGACATCCAGATCGAATACCTGTTTCAGTAGCTGTTCGCTCATCACTTGCTGCGGCGTGCCTTGCTTGATCAATTCCCCCTGTTTCAGTACAACCAAATGATCGCAATAACGGCAGGCTTGATTGAGGTCGTGCAGCACGGTAATGATCGTTTTGCCCTGTTGCTGTAAGGTACGCATCATTGCCATTAGCTCGGCTTGATGGCTGAGATCCAAATAGGTGGTCGGCTCGTCCAGCAAAATAATCTCGGTATTTTGTGCCAGCACCATTGCCAAAAAGGCTCGTTGCTGCTGACCGCCGGAAAGGCTTATCACCGGATAATCGGCAAATTGCGCCATTTGGGTCGCAGCCAAAGCCTGTTCAACTAAGTTTTCATCTTGGAGGCTGAGCCGTCCCCACATATTAAGATAAGGCGAACGCCCGAAAGAAACCAGCTCTTTGACGCTTATCCCTTCCGGTACGATGTGCCGTTGTGGTAGAAAGGCAAGGGTTTTCGTATAGGCTTTTGCAGATTTTTGCCAAATATCGACCGCTTGATAGCAAATATGCCCTGATTTTGGCTTGAGTAAACGTGCGAGGGCTTTTAATAGTGTGGATTTTCCGCAGCCGTTCGGCCCTAGTAGCGCAATAATTTGATTTTTCGGAAAGGTAATGCTCAAGTTCGGGACGATAGTGGTCTCTTGGTAGGCAAGTTGAAGATCGGTAATGGCAAGCATTATTTTATTCTCATCAGTAAATAGAAAAAGTAGGGTGCCCCCAAAATGGCGGTAAGAATACCGGCGGGAAGCTCAATAGGCGGAGCGATGACACGGGCTAAAATATCCGCCAGCAGTAGTAATATCGCCCCCAATAAAAAGGCGGTCGGAAGTAAGCGGCTATGCCGTCCGCCCACAAGATAACGTGCCAAATGCGGAGCGGCTAAACCGAGAAAGCTAATTGGGCCACAGACAGCAACCGCCGTAGTTGCAAGGGCAACCGCCAAGAGCAAAACGGCTATTTGCGTTACCTGCAATGATACGCCGAGGCTGGCGGCTTTCTGTTCGCCTAAGGATAAGGTATCCAAATCTCGACAAAATACTACACTCAGCGGCAATAATAGGCAGAGGAGCGGTACGGCAACCGAGACATAGTTCCAACTGCGTCCCCACAAACTGCCGGTCAGCCATAGCATTGCGGCGTTAATATCCATTGGGTACGAGAGCATCAGATAGTGGCTGAGGGCGACCCATAAACTCGCCAGTGCCACGCCGACAATCGCCATTTTTATGGGACGAAAATGGCGTCCGCATAGCCACCAAAGTAATAAAAAAGCACTTAAGCCGCCGATAAAGGCGAATATCGGTAGCCAGTAGAAATCAAGCGAAGGGAAGAACAGTAAGCACGCTACGGCGACTAGCCCTGCGGCGCTGTTAATGCCTAAAATATCCGGTGAGGCGAGCGGATTTCTGACGATACTTTGAATTAGAACCCCCGAAACCGCTAATGCACCACCAATTACAACGGCCAGTAACGTGCGGGGAAGGCGGTATTCCATTAAGGTGAAAGCGTAAGGGTGATCGGGGTTTTGTACAATGTCAAAAAGGGTTTGCCAAGATAGGCTCACCGTGCCGAATTGAAGGCTTGCCATTATCAGCCCGAATAATATCGGCAAGCAGATAAGGTAGAGGCTTTTTTGCAAAAAAGTACGCCGAACTGACCGCGTGTTTGCCATTATATCTGTTTTCCTCGTGCAAATAGGATAAAAATCGGCGCACCGAGCAGAGCTAAAATGGCGCCGGCGGGGATCTCACTCGGAAAATTGACCGCGCGTGCCACAATATCGGCAAACAGCATCAAACTTGCGCCGAACAACATTGTGATCGGTAATGCTTTGCGTAGATCATAACCTATCCAATAACGTGCAAGATGGGGAATCAATAAGCCGATAAAAGCAATCGGGCCGGCAATGCTAACGCTTGACCCGACAATCAGCAATGCGACGATATTACTCAACCAACGGATTAGGGATAAATTTACCCCAAGTGTTTGTGCCGATTCATCGCTTAAATGGAGTAAGTTTAATCGGCTCGCAAATAGCAGGCTAAAGAGTGCCGTGAGTAAAAAGAAAGGGAATGCCACTTGCCATTCACCCCAACGAACGTGTGCTAAACCGCCTGCCAGCCAATTCATAATATTGGCGGCGTGATCTTCGGCAATGATGATGACTAATTTGGTTAATGCAGCACAGAATAGTGATACCGCAATGCCCGCTAGAATAACCCGCTGACGATTTGCATTCAACCGCCAGCCACCGCTAATCATCATTACCAGTAACCAGCTCAGACCGCCGCCAAGGCTGGCGATCAAGGCAATACTGTAATGGCGAAAACTTGCCGGCAACACAGCGGTAGCAATAACCATTGCCAAACTGGCGCCGGCATTGACGCTTAATAGCGAGGGAGATGCAAGCGGGTTGCGGGTGATAGTTTGCAACAGTGCGCCGGCTACGGCTAAATTTGCCCCCATTACTGCTGCTGTTAATGCACGGGGTAAACGGAGATCAAAGACGGTGATTTGGACGATTTCATCCGCTCCCTGTCCAAAGATGCTGAGGCTTTCCAAAGCTGAAATCGGGGTGGGATAATAGAGAAACAGGCTTCCCCATATCAGCAACAGTAAGGCGATAATCGGGAAAGCCCAACGTAGCAAAAACGTCATCTATTTTGTGTCTGCCAAAAAAGTTTGGAGCTGCTGTGCCATTAGTTCCGCTGCTTCAATCCCCCTTGCTCTTGCCCAAAGATTGCTATCCACGGTTAAAATCCGTTGCTGTTTTACCGCCGGAATCAATTTCCACAACGCTTCGTTTTGCCATTTTTTCGCAATACTTTCATCACGGTAGTGGGTAATAATCATTAGCTCCGGTTTTTCCGCCACGACTTGCTCTAAACCGACCAACGCACTCGGCTTGTTATCGGCAGGGGCTTTCGGCATTGTAAGCCCTAAGGCTTCGACTAAACCGCCGGCATAGGATTCATTATTGTATAAACGAAATTCCGTTTCACGAGAAATGCCGATGATTGTTTTGTATCCTTTTGATAATTGCTTAGCAATATCGCTTATCCGCTGTTGATGCTGCGCAATGCGTGCTTGCATTTGCTCGGATTTACCGAGTAAATCACCAATTTTTTGGGCGGTTTCAAGGTTTTCACGGTAATTTTCATTGCGGGAATTAAATACAACCGTCGGGGCGATCTTTTTCAGTTCTTCATATACCCCACTATGGCGGTTTTCATCGGCAATGATTAAATCCGGCTTGAGTGCTGAAATCGCCTCGAGGCTTGGTTGGGAACGTGTACCGACCGATTGCCACGGCTGAATTTTATCCCGTACCTGCTGCAAGATACGGGTTTTTTCGTTGTCGTCCGCCACACCGACAGGGCTAACGCCGATTTGTGCTAACGCATCGACATAAGAATACTCCAATGCCACTACGCGCTGCGGCACGTGCTCTAAGCTGAATTCGCCCTTTTGATCTTTAACCGTTACGGCGGAGGCAAAACCGCTGAATATCAGTGCGGCGACAGCGAAAAGAGATTGACATAATTTAGACATCACTGTTTTCCTATTCAAAACAAAAGATACCAAATTATAACGCACTTTTGTTGTTGAGAATAATTCTTTTTTGTAATGTTGGCAAAATTTGCCTATTTCTGCCAACATCTCACCGCTTGCAGCCTTTATTTTGCCAGCTTTTGTAACAATTTGGCGTGAATGCCGCCGAAAGCGCCGTTACTCATTATTAAAATGTGATCCGTTGGCTGTGCGTGTTGCACAATCAGTTCAATAAATTGTTCGAGATTGTCGCTGCTGTACGAGGGCTGGGGCAATGCCTCGGTAATGTCGCTCACCTGCCACGGAATAGTGTCCGGTTGGAAGACAAAGACCATATCGGCTTCCGTGAGAGAGGGGGCAATTTCTGCTTTGTGAACGCCCATTTTCATTGTATTGGAGCGAGGTTCTAACACGGCAAGAATCCGCTGTTTGCCGACTTTACCCCGTAGGGCGGCAAGCGTGGCACGAATTGCGGTCGGGTGGTGAGCAAAATCATCATATACGGTGATGCCGCTGACTTCGCCTTTAACTTCCAAACGCCGATTTGCGTTGATAAAACTATTCAGCCCTTGGCACGCTTTAGTGATGTCTATGCCGGCGTGATGGGCGGCGGCAATCGCCATTAAGCCGTTGTGCATATTGTGTTCACCCACTAATTGCCAATCGACTTCCCCCGCTTTTTGTTGTTGATGATAAACTGTGAATGCAGAGCAATCGGCTCTCAGCGGTTCGGCATACCATTCATTTTGCTTGCCGATCAGCTGTTGTTGGCTGTAACTGCCCATTGCAAGTGTATCTTGTACATTTTGATCGGCACTGGCGGACAGGATTAGCCCCGTTTGTGGCATTGTGCGGATAAGGTGGTGGAATTGACGTTGAATGGCTTTCAAATCGTCAAAAATATCGGCGTGGTCGAAATCAATATTATTGATAATCAAGGTTTTTGGGGCGTAATGAATGAATTTAGAGCGTTTGTCGAAAAAGGCGCTGTCGTATTCATCCGCTTCAATCACAAAAAACGGCGCAGAACCGGCACGGGCAGAAATACCGAAATTCCCCGCTACGCCGCCGATTAAAAAGCCGGCATCGATCCCGTTTTGTTCAAAAATCCACGCTAACATTCCTGTGGTGGTGGTTTTACCGTGCGTACCGGACACGGCGAGGACCCAGCGATCTTTGAGGAGGTGATCGTGCAGCCATTGCGGGCCGGAGGTAAAATTCAGTTGGTTATCAAGGACGTACTCGACACAGGGATTCCCCCGCCGCATTGCATTGCCGATGATGACCATATCCGGCGCAGGTTGGAGCTGCTCAATATCGTAGTTCGGGATAATCTCAATCCCGCTTTTTTCCAAAAACGTACTCATCGGCGGGTACACGTTGGTGTCCGAGCCGGTAACTTTATAGCCAAGCTCTCGTGCGATGATTGCCACCCCGCCCATAAATGTGCCGCAAATGCCGAGAATATGAATATGCTGCTGTTTCATTATTACCTCAATGAAAAATGTGATCTCATTCACAAAATAACACTTTGCCGACAAAGTGTCTTCAAATTGACGGGTATAATAAAACAAAGCCTGCCGAATAGCTAATAAGGAGCAAAAAAATGAAAACATTGGGCGAGTTTATTATAGACCGACAAGCCGAGTACCCCGGTGCAACGGGGGAATTAAGCGGAATTTTGTCTTCAATCCGCTTATCTGCCAAAATTATTCACCGTGATATCAATCGGGCGGGGCTGACGCAGGATATTTTGGGCGTATCCGGCGATGAAAATATTCAAGGCGAAGCGCAAATGAAATTGGACGTTTTTGCCAATGAAACGATGAAAAAAGCGTTGATCGCCCGTGGCGATGTTGCCGGCTTTGCCTCGGAGGAGGACGATACCTTTGTCGCCTTTGATACGGAACGGGGGCGCAATGCCAAATATATTTTAATGACCGATCCGCTTGACGGTTCGTCTAATATTGATGTGAATGTGTCGGTCGGCACGATTTTTTCCATTTATAAACGGGTCTCGCCGATTGGCACACCCGTTACCCTTGAGGATTTTTTGCAAGAGGGGCGTAAACAGGTGGCTGCGGGTTATGTTACCTACGGTTCATCAACAATGCTAGTCTATACCACCGGAAACGGGGTAAACGGTTTTACCTATGATCCGTCGTTGGGTTTGTTTATTCTCTCCCACCCGAATATGAAAATGCCGTTTGAGGGCAAATATTATTCCATTAACGAGGGGCAATATGTTACCTTTCCTGAAGGCGTGAAACGGTTCATCAAGTTCTGCCAAGAGGAAGATAAAGCCACGAAACGCCCTTATTCTTCACGCTATATCGGCTCGTTAGTGTCGGATTTTCACCGCAATTTACTCAAAGGCGGTATTTATATTTACCCGACTTCCACCAGCTACCCGAAAGGCAAGCTCCGTCTGCTTTACGAGGGCAACCCGATGGCGTTTTTAGCCGAACAGGCGGGCGGAATGGCAACGGACGGCTTTAATCCGATTTTGGATATAAAGCCGACCGAACTACACCAGCGTGTGCCGTTTTTCGTCGGATCAAGTGCAATGGTGCAAAAAGCCGGCGAGTTAATGGCTGCCTTTCGCTCATAGCAAAAAGTGAGGCAAAACAGACCGCTTGCGTTGGCAGTCTTATAGCTTTTTAGCATAATAGCCTACCTTTTGTTCTTTACCTTAAGTGGAATAATCGGTATCTTTCGCCGATATTTTTCTTTTTAGCCCGAATCCTAATCGGAGGTTCTCTATGAAATTGACTACCAAACTTTCGTTAATCGCAGCCACACTGTTTGTTTCAAGTGTCGTACAGGCGGCGGATAAAACCTTTGTGAACTGTGTCAGCCGTTCACCGACCGGTTTCAGCCCGGCTTTAGTGATGGACGGCATTTCCTACAATGCCAGCTCCCAACAGGTGTATAACCGTTTGGTTGAATTTGTTCGCGGATCAACGGATATCGAACCGGCACTGGCGGAAAGCTGGACGGTCAGTGATGACGGGCTAACCTATACCTTTCAACTACGCAAAGGGGTGAAATTCCATTCCAACAAACAATTTACCCCAAGTCGTGATTTTAATGCCGATGATGTGATCTTCTCATTCCAACGCCAGCTAGACAAATCACACCCGTATCACAATGTGTCTAAAGCGACCTATCCGTATTTCAATGCAATGAAATTTCCGAAATTGTTGAAATCGGTCGAGAAAGTGGACGATCACACGGTGAAAATCACCTTAAATCACCAAGATGCCACTTTCCTTGCCAGCTTGGGAATGGATTTTATCTCCATTTATTCTGCTGAATATGCGGACGCTTTAATGAAAGCCGGTACGCCAGACGTGTTGGATACCACACCAATCGGCACAGGGCCGTTTGTGTTTGCCGGTTATCAGCTTGATCAACGCATTCGCTTTTTAGCAAACAAAGACTATTGGAAAGGCAAAGCGGATATTGACCGCTTGATCTTCGATATTGTGCCGGATGCCACCGCGCGTTATGCCAAATTGCAGGCGGGAGCTTGCGATATGATGGATTTCCCAAATCCTGCCGATTTGGAAAAAATGAAAACCGATCCGAAAATTCAGTTGTTATCCCAAGCCGGTTTAAATATTGCCTATATTGCATTTAACACCGAAAAAGCACCGTTTGATAATCTAAAAGTCCGCCAAGCACTCAATTATGCGGTAGATAAAAATGCGATTATTGATGCTGTTTATCGTGGCGCGGGCGTGGCAGCTAAAAATCCGCTGCCGCCTACCATTTGGGGCTATAACAATGCCATAGAGGGCTATGAATATAATCCGGAAAAAGCGAAAGCACTCTTGAAAGAAGCCGGCTTCGAAAACGGTTTTGAAACGGAAATTTGGGTTCAGCCGGTAGTGAGAGCCTCTAATCCCAACCCACGCCGTATGGCAGAGTTAATCCAAAGCGACTGGGAAAAAGTCGGCGTTAAATCAAAATTGGTGAGCTATGAGTGGGGCGATTATATCAAACGCACCAAAGCGGGTGAATTAACCGCCGGCACATACGGTTGGTCGGGCGATAACGGCGATCCGGATAATTTCCTCTCACCGTTATTTGGGAGCGAAAATGTCGGTAACAGTAACTATGCCCGCTTCAAAAATGCCGAATTAGACGGATTACTCAGCAAGGCGGTTGCTTTATCGGATAAAACCGAGCGTAGCAAATTGTACGAACAAGCCCAAGTGTTACTAAAAGAGCAAGCCCCTTGGATCAACGTGGCTCACTCAATCAGCTTTGCTCCAATGAGCAAACGGGTGCAAGATTACAAGCAAAGCCCGTTCGGCTATTCCTATTTCTACGGTACTAAAGTGGTGGATTAATTTTTCACAAAATCGAGCTGCAAAGAACAGGGACACGGAAAGCGTGTCCCTATCTTTTTTGGAAAAAAACCTAAGCAACTCACCGCTTACAATGCAAATATACCTTTTTATAATGTGATCCTTCTCACATTTTCAACAAAATCTTCTTATTCAAACCAATTAAATTTGCAAATAGAAATAGTTTGCATTAAATTTAAAACCTTTCATTCCACCTGCTCATTTTATAAAAAGCAGATTTAACGAGGTGTTTTTTAATGATTATTTCATCTGCCAACGATTATCAAAAAGCGGCACGCCGTCGTGTGCCCCCTTTTATGTTTCATTATGCGGACGGCGGTTCGTACTCGGAGCAAACATTAAGACGTAATGTCAGTGATTTGGAAAATATTGCGTTACGCCAACGTGTGTTAAAAGATATGTCGCAGTTGAGTACCGATATTGAACTGTTCGGTGAAACGTTGTCGATGCCGGCTATTCTTGCCCCCGTTGGAGCGTGCGGAATGTACGCCCGCCGAGGCGAAGTGCAAGCGGCGAAAGCGGCGGATAACAAAGGCATTCCTTTCACCCTTTCGACCGTGTCTATTTGCCCGATTGAAGAAGTTGCGCCTGCCATTAAACGCCCGATGTGGTTTCAACTTTACGTTTTAAAAGATCGCGGTTTTATGAAAAATGCGCTTGAACGCGCCAAAGCAGCCGGTTGTTCAACGTTGGTCTTTACCGTCGATATGCCGACACCAGGGGCTCGCTACCGTGATGTGCATTCCGGTATGAGCGGACCTTATAAAGAGATCCGCCGTGTAATCCAAGGGGCGTTACATCCGTTTTGGGCGTGGGATGTCGGCATCAAGGGCAAGCCACACACCCTTGGCAATGTGTCTCACTATATGGGCAAGCAGATTGGGTTAGACGATTATATCGGCTGGCTGACGGAGAATTTTGACCCTTCTATTTCGTGGAAAGATTTGGAATGGATTCGTGAGTTTTGGGACGGCCCGATGGTTATTAAAGGCATTTTAGATCCTGAAGATGCCAAAGATGCGGTGAAATTTGGGGCGGACGGCATTGTGGTATCCAACCACGGCGGTCGCCAATTAGACGGGGTATTATCCAGTGCCAAAGCCTTACCGGCAATTGCCGATGCGGTGAAAGGGGATATTAAAATTCTCGCCGATTCTGGTATCCGCAACGGTTTGGATATTGTCAGAATGATCGCCTTAGGTGCTGATGCGTGTATGCTCGGCCGATCTTTTGTCTATGCCCTTGGGGCTGCGGGGCAGACCGGCGTAGAAAATATGCTTGATATTTTCAAAAAAGAAATGCGGGTAGCGATGACCCTCACCAGTAATCAAAAAATCAGCGACATCACTCGAGAAGCGCTGGTTGATCTCAGCAAAATTTAAGTATAAAAGCAGATAGGGCGATTTCGCCCTATTTTTTCTTATTACCTCAGTTACCCATTGAAGAGCACTGTAATAGCCTTGAAGCTATTAAGCCGAATATATTATCCCCTTAACCACTTTTCAGAATTAGATCAAAAAATCGTAAATTTCTCCATTTTCTACTAGAACACGGCTACGTTATAGGGTAATCTTCGCAGAGTTTTTCGATTTATTTTAAAATTTTAATTATTTCAAGATAGGTGTTTTTATGATCAAAAAAATCGCTGTTTTAACAAGTGGTGGTGATGCACCGGGTATGAATGCGGCAATCCGTGGTGTTGTGCGTGCGGGGCTGACAGAAGGCTTGGAAGTGTATGGGATTTTAGACGGGTACTACGGTTTGTACCACGATAAAATCGTAAAACTTGAACGCCGTTCTGTCTCTGAAGTGATTAACCGTGGTGGTACTTTTTTAGGTTCGGCACGTTTCCCTGAATTTAAAGATCCGGAAGTGCGTAAACAGTGTGTAGAAACATTGAAGAAATATGAGATTGACGCGTTAGTGGTGATTGGCGGGGACGGCTCGTTTATGGGCGCAAAATTATTAACCGAAGAACACGGTATTGCCTGTATCGGGCTGCCAGGAACGATTGATAATGATGTGGCAGGCACGGATTATACGATTGGCTACCAAACGGCATTAGAAACAGCGCTTGAGGCAATTGACCGCTTGCGTGATACCTCTACATCACATAAACGGATCTCTATTGTTGAAATTATGGGGCGTCATTGCGGTGATTTGACCATCAATGCGGCATTAGCAGGCGGTTGCGAATATATCATTGTGCCGGAAAAAGGCTTTGATAAGGCATCCTTGATGCGTAACATTGGAGAGGGCTTCAAAAAAGGCAAGCGCCACGCGATTATTGCGATTACCGAGATGATGACGGACGTTTACGCACTAGCGAAAGAAATTGAGGAAGCCTTCGGACACGAAACCCGTGCGTGCGTACTAGGGCATACGCAACGTGGCGGTGCGCCTTGTGCCTTCGACCGTATTTTAGCCTCTCGTATGGGGGTTTATGCGGTAGAACTATTATTAGCCGGACACGCCGGTCGCTGTGTGGGGATTCAAAACGAACAGCTGGTGCATCACGATATTATTGAAGCGATCAATACAATGCGCCGTCCATTCAAAGAGGAATTGTTTGAAGTGTCGAGAAAGTTATTCTAATTTGATACTATCAATCAGAGCTTAAAAAAGCGGTGCGATTTGCAGAATATGAAGTAAATCGCACCGCTTGTTTTTAGTGTTAATCCATCTCGCTCATTAAGCTGGCGTTACCGCCGGCCGCCGCGGTATTGATACTGATCGCTTTTTCGTGTACCAATGGGAACAGTGAGAGAGCCAGATCGAGACTGTCGATATAGGTTAAAATCGCACCTGAACGTTCGGCATAATGCTGTTTTTGCGCCTCGTCAATCGGGTCAAACACGATCATTACACTCAGTTGTGTGAGTTGGTTCAGATCTTCGCTGACCTCAAGGTAATCTGTGAGCAGCCGTACATATTGGGCAAGCGGGCTATCTTTTTGCACCACTGCTTTGCTGCCGCATACCACAATCGCGGCTAAGGCTTTAAGTTGCTGTTCAAGGCTGCCTTTGCCGATCGCAATCAGTGGGCGGGCAACAAATTGCAGGTAGTTGGATTCTCCGGTGATCCCTTGCATTTTATACACTTTACCCAACGGCGATTGGGCGACTAATTGTTTTGCTAACGCCACTGTATTTTGAAAATCATTATTGCTGACCGTATTTAACTGTTCGATAAACGGTTTGATATTCAAGTCAGTTTCACCGGTTAAGCCTGTCAGTGTCCATTCACGGCGATTAACCAACCGTTGCAGATAAAGCGGGCCACCTGCTTTTGGTCCTGTACCGGATAAGCCCATTCCGCCGAAAGGTTGAACGCCGACGACCGCCCCGACAGTGTTACGATTAACGTATAAATTGCCTGCGTGGATTTGGTTAAGCCAGAGATCGACCGTTTCATCGATGCGGCTATGTAAGCCACTGGTGAGACCGAACCCCGTTGAGTTGATGTCCGCCATTACTTGCGCAAGTTTATCACCGTCAAAGCGGATAACGTGCAATACCGGCCCGAAGACTTCGTGTTTGAGCTGGCTGATATGGTCGATTTCCAATAATGTCGGCGGCACAAAAATGCCGTTTTGTGCGATTTGTGTATCGATCTCCACTTGATAGCAGGATTTCGCTACCTTCTTCATTTTGTCAATATGGTCAAGCAAGCGTTGTTGTGCAATTTTGTCGATCACAGGCCCAACGTCCGTGTTCAGTTGTTGTGGGCTACCGACCTTAAGTTCCGCCATTGCCCCTTTGAGCATTGTGAGGATATGATCCGCCACATCACGTTGTAAGTAGAGTACTCGTAGCGCAGAGCAGCGCTGACCGGCAGAATCAAAGGCGGAATTTAGCACATCGGCAACCACTTGTTCGCCCAATGCAGAGCTGTCCACAATCATTGCGTTTTGCCCGCCCGTTTCCGCTACAAGCGGGACGATGCGTTCATTTTTTTGCAAATGGCGGTTGATCTGTTTGGCGGTATCCGTTGAGCCGGTGAAAATCACGCCGTTCACTCGCGGATCTTGCACTAACGCCGCCCCGATTGTTTTACCGCTGCCCGGCAAGCATTGTAGCGCATAGCTCGGCACGCCCGCTTGATAGAATAAATTGACCGCATAATTTGCCATTAGCGAGGTTTGCTCCGCTGGTTTTGCCAACACAACGTTACCTGCAACTAACGCAGAGGAAACTTCGCCGACAAAAATCGCCAGTGGGAAGTTCCACGGGCTAATTGCAACCACAATGCCACGAGGGTTTTGGAAACCTTCCGGATTTAAACGGACCTCTCTTGCATAATAACGGCAGAAATCGACCGCTTCCCGCACTTCCGCTATCGCATTATTGAGGGTTTTTCCAGCTTCCCGAACAGCTAAATCAAAGAGCTGTGGCATATTGGCTTCCATTAACTGTGCCATTTTATCCAGCATATCTGCCCGTTCACTCGGCAATGTTTGCTGCCACTCTGCAAGTGCTTGTTCCGCCCGATCGAGCGCTGTCGCAACGTCCGTTGCGGTTGCGTCAATCACTTCGCCCACCATCTCGCTCGTCTTCGCCGGATTATAGACACGGCGGACTTCACCATTGTGTGCTTGCGCATCCGCCAGTTGTGGTGCGGCAAAATAGTGTTGGCCGGCTAATTGATTGAGCTGCTGCTCTAGATCACGCAGATGCACGGCATCGGTTAAATCGTAGCCTTTTGAGTTTTGACGTTGATCGCCGAATAGGTTGATTGGCAATGGAATTTTCGGGTGCATTGTGCAATCGGTGCTGAGCGTCTTTTGCACCGGATCAGCGATTAAATCTTCAATGCGAATATTCTCGTCCACAATTTGATTGACGAAAGAGCTGTTTGCCCCGTTTTCAAGTAAGCGGCGTACCAAGTAGGCGAGCAAAGTTTGGTAAGAACCGACCGGCGCATAAATCCGGCACTGAACATCAAGATTTTCTTTGCCGACCACTTCATCGTAGAGGGTTTCGCCCATACCGTGCAAACATTGAAATTCAAAGCGTTTGCCTTTGGCGAGGTGATACACGGTCGCAAGTGTTTGGGCGTTATGCGTGGCAAATTGCGGGTAAATCACATCTTGTGCCGCCAACAGTTTTTTGGCACAGACCACATAGTTTAAATCCGTATGCACTTTGCGGGAGAAAACCGGATAACCTTCGGCACAATCGGTTTGTGCACGTTTAACTTCGGTATCCCAATAAGCGCCTTTCACCAGACGGATCATCAATTGGCGTTGGTTAGCACGGGCTTTTTCGATAAGATAATCAATCACATACGGGCAGCGTTTTTGGTATGCCTGTACCACAAAGCCGATACCGTTAAAATGGGCTAAATCCGGATCGGCGAGTAATCTGTCGATTAAATCAAGGGAAATTTCGAGGCGGTCGGCTTCTTCCGCATCAATGTTAAGCCCAATATCGTATTGTTTAGCCAGTAAAAACAGATCTTTTAGGCGTGGATAAAGTTCATCCATTACCCGTTGGTGCTGCGCCAAACTGTAACGGGGGTGAATAGCGGACAGTTTCACCGACACACCAGAGGCATTATGCACGCCCAACCCTTTGGATACGGCTCCCACAGCGTGAATGGCGGCAACATAATCGTCAAAATAGCGTTTGGCATCTTCTTCGGTAAAAGCCGATTCGCCGAGCATATCATAAGTGTAGCGGAAACCTTTGTTGAAGCGGGCTTCACTGTTTTTGAGGGCGGCTTGAATCGTTTCGCCGGTAACAAACTGTTTACCAAGCAAACGCATTGCGACGTCCATTCCTTTACGGATTAAAGGCTCACCGCCTTTGGCGATTAAGCGCGACAGAGACGATGAAAGGGAGTTTTCACTATGGGTGGAGACCAATTTGCCGGTTACCACCAATCCCCACGCCGCCGCATTCACAAATAACGATGGGCTATTGCCGGTGTGGGCTTTCCAATCGCCTTTGGCGATTTTATCTCGGATCAATTTATCGGCGGTGGCTTGGTCGGGGATTCTTAGTAGCGCTTCCGCCAAACACATCAACGCCACACCTTCTTGGCTGGAAAGGGAAAATTCGTGCATCAGGGCATCAACCCCACTGGCTTTTTTACGGGCGGTGCGTACCTTGCCGACCAGTTTTTCGGTTAAGGCTTTAATTTCCGATGCAAATTCATCGGTACGGGCTTGCTCAACGAGTTGTTTTACCAAACTTTCTTCATCAATGCGATAATGCTCGCTGATCAATGGACGGATAGCCGTTTGCGCCGGCAGAAGTTGATAAGTTGATGACATAATGTTTCCCTTACATAAACTAGGATTGACAAAATAAATAGAAAATCCGACCGCTTGCACGGTCGATAAAAAAGACGGCTGCCGAAAGGCGAACCGTCTTTGCGATTAAGATTTCATTGCGTCTTTGTAAGCATTATTTGCTTTTTCAAAAGTCTCACTAATTTCGCTGCGTGGTGCAGGGGTAATTAGCGATACGATAATGATCGCAATAGTGGCTAAAATAAAGCCGGGGATCATTTCGTAGATACCACTATTTGGCACTAATGTATTCCAGAACACGACCACCAATGCGCCGGTAAGCATTCCTGCCATTGCACCTGCTGCGTTCATTCGTTTCCAGAACAGCGATAAAATCACTACCGGCCCAAAGGCACAGCCGAAGCCTGCCCACGCATAAGACACAAGACCTAATACTTTACTGTTCGGATCTTGTGCCAAGACAATCGCTAATACCGCAATGGCTAAAACCATCAATCGGCCAAGCCAAACTAACTCTTTTTGCGAGGCTTTAGGGCGTAAAATACCTTTGTAAAAATCTTCGGTAATCGCACTGGAGCAGATCAGTAACTGACAACTTAAGGTACTCATTACCGCCGCTAAAATTGCAGAGAGCAATATGCCTGCAATCCAAGGGTTAAATAGAATACGGGCAAGTTCAATAAAGACTTGTTCGTGGTTCTGATTAACCACCGCAGCTTGCGCCGGATTAGCAAAGAAGTAGGCTTGACCAAAGAAGCCGATACCAACCGCCCCGAACAGACAGATGATCATCCACGTCATACTGATGCGGCGGGCATTCGGAATGGTTTTGACGCTATCCGCCGCCATAAAGCGTGCCAAAATGTGTGGCTGACCGAAGTAGCCTAGCCCCCAAGCCGATAAGCTCAGTAAACCGATAAAGGTCGTGCCGGTAAACAGATCGGTAAAATCTTTATTTACCGCATTCCCGGCAGCAACGATGACTTGGTGGGTTTCTTCAAAGCCGCCAAGCTGAATAAGAACGAAAATCGGCGTTAAAAACAGCGCAAACAGCATTAGCGTAGCTTGGATAGTATCTGTCCAGCTGACCGCCAAAAAGCCACCGATAAAGGTATAGATGATCGTGGCTAATGCGCCGTACCAAAGTGCCGTGCTATAAGGCACATTAAATAAATTTTCAAATAATCTTGCACCGGCAACGACCCCTGACGCACAGTAAATAGCAAAGAAGAACAGGATAATCGCAGCAGAGACAATTTTAAGGATTTTGGTGTTATCGCCAAAGCGATGGTGGAAGTATTCCGGTAGGGTAAGCGAGTTTGCGTTGTATTCGGTGTGCATCCGTAAACGACCTGCAACAAATAGCCAGTTTAAATACGCACCCACGGTTAAGCCGATCGCAATCCAGCCTTCAACCAACCCTGCCGCATAAACGGCACCGGGCAGCCCCATCAACAGCCAGCCGGACATATCGGACGCACCGGCGGATAAACCGGTTACAAAGCTACCTAAACTTCGCCCGCCTAAAATATAATCCGAAAAGTTATTGGTAAAACGGTAAGCAATAAAGCCTATCGAGATCATTCCGATAATATAAATCAGAAAGGTGGTTGTGGTTGGGTCAAAACCAAGCATAGGGTTTCTCCTTCTTATTCTAATGAATGTCAAAAAACTTACTATATCAGAAAATCATTTACTGAAAATTGGGCGAACCGTAAGCGATGATAATTTATGCATTATCCCTGAATGGCTGATGAGTATATCGCAAAAGTATTGAGTGAAGTTACATCTTTTTAACAAATTTGTGATGTAGGTAACACTATTTTTGAAAAGGGGCTAACCTAGGCGGTTAAAAGGTTTGACTTTCGTCAGAATATTGAGTCGCAATTAGAAAAAGTATGTAGGATTTGGGTATATTGCGATATTTTACCGCTTCCTAATAGTCGGTCATTTTAGGGTTAATCATACCAAATTTTATTGATATATAAGCGGGTTTTACCCGATGGGGTGGTAACGAGAATTTCGTCATCAACCTGTTTACCAATTAGCGCTCTGGCAACGGGAGAGTCAATTGAGATCCAGTGTTTTGCCGGATCAAACTCATCGCAGCCGACAATTCGGTATTGTTTGGTTTCGCCTTGTTCGTTTTCCAGTTCCACCCAAGCCCCGAAAAAGACTTTACCGTCTTGGCTTGGGTGATAATCGACAATTTGCAACACTTCGAGCCGTTTAGTCAGAAAGCGGACACGCCGATCGATCTCACGCAAACGGCGCTTACCATAGATATATTCGGCATTTTCACTACGATCGCCTAACGCTGCCGCATCGGATACCGCTTGTGTTACTTTGGGGCGTTCCTCTTTCCAGAGAAATTTAAGTTCTTGATCCAATGCCTGCCAGCCGCTACGGGTGATATAGTTTGTTTTTGCCATTAACTTGCAAACTCCACAATGCCGGATACCGTGCCGTTTTCCGTAACAGCAATCAGTGAATGGATATGGTTCTCCTTCATAAAGGCTTCGGCGTGAGCAAGGAAAGTAGTTTCTAAAATAGTTTTCGGATGGCGTGTCATCATTTGCTCTGCCGTTTTGTTTAGGCTTTCCGCCCCAAATTTGGCAAGGGTACGGCGAATATCACCATCGGTAATAATGCCGAGTAATTGGGCATTTTCCATCACTAACGCCACGCCCATTCTACCTTCATTCATTACATCAAGGCACTGACTAAATTGACTGTCCGGCGATGTAATCGGCAATTTGCGTTGCATCACATCACGTACACGACAGAGCAATTTACGTCCAAGGCTACCCCCCGGATGGAAACGGGCAAAATCTTCCGCTTTGAACTGACGAGCGTTAATCAAGGCAATAGCTAACGCATCACCGAGTGCCATTGTGATGAGGCTGGAAGTCGTCGGCGCAAGGTTATTCGGGCAGGCTTCCCGCTCAATACTAATATCTAAGCAAATATCTGCGTGCTGACCAAGCGTTGAATTGACATTGCCTGTCATTGCAATGATTTTATTACCGAAATTTTTCAGGCTCGGAATGAGTTTGTTCACGTCATCGGTTTCGCCACTATAAGAAATGAGGATCACGATGTCGATCGGCTTAAGCATTCCCAAATCACCGTGAAAGGCTTCGGTCGGGTGGAGAAAAAAGCTCGGTGTTCCTGTTGATGCAAAAGTTGCCACCATTTTTTTGCCGACTAGCCCCGATTTTCCGATTCCCGCTACCACGACACGCCCTGCACAATTTAAGATCATTTCGACAGCTTGCTCAAAGTGTTGATCAAGATGTTGGTTTAACCGTTCAATCGCAGAGGTATAAAGACTAAGCGTTGTGCGTGCACTGGAAAGGTGAGACATAATAAATCCTTAGGCTATAACAAACTCGCACGATTATACGCTAGTTTAGCGAAAGCAGAAATAGAGGCTGTCTTTTGATGAAAATATTTACATTTTCAAAAATCCTACTAATTGAATAAGTATAAAAAAACAACCAGATAAAGTGAGTATAGAACCGATAGCATTTCTCAAAACATTGTAATGTTATGCTTACAAGCGGTTGCTTTTAGTCTATTTTTTGTAAATTGTTAATCAAAAGTTGTGATCTTGTTCTCAAATGTGAAAAGAAGTCCTTTTCAATGTGCAAAATATCGCCTAATTTGAATAGACTGATTCAACAGGAGGAAAACTATGATTACGTTAATCGGATTAGCGATTATTTTTACCATCGTCTTATTATTACTGACAGAGAAAACTTCGCCGGTTGTCGCTTTAGTGTTAATCCCGGTCATCGGTGCGTTTCTCGCCGGCTTTTCCGTGGCGGATTTAACGAAATTTTACCAAGCAGGCACGAAATCGGTGGTACAAATTGCCATTATGTTTATTTTTGCCATCATCTTTTTTGGCATAATGAACGATGTCGGCTTGTTTAACCCAATGATAAACCAACTGATTCGGCTGACCGGCGGTAATGTAGTAGCGGTAACGGTCGGCACAGTGATTATTTCTACCATTGCCCAATTAGACGGTGCAGGCGCATCGACTTTTTTACTGGTCGTTCCGCCACTCTTACCGCTGTATAAACGGCTAAGAATTAACCCCTATTTACTCTTTTTACTGTTGGCAGCCAGTGCCGGTATTATCAATATGTTGCCGTGGGGCGGGCCTTTAGGGCGGATTGCCAGTATATTAGGCAAAGATGTTGCTGAGCTGTATCAACCTTTAATGGCAGTACAGGGCATCGGGATTGGTGTTACCTTAATGGTAGCGATTCTTCTCGGTTTAAAAGAGAAAAAGCGTATTGCGAAAGAATATGGCGACAGTCTGTATGACGTAACATTTGATGCCAGCGTCGGCACACAGGAAAATTTAGCGCAAAAAAGCCCTAAAGCACAATCGAAAGGGCTTTTTCTGATTAACTTGGCGTTATTCATTATCACTTTAGGCGTGTTAGTTTCTGCCATTTTACCTTCCGGCTATGTATTTATGATCGCCGTTGTTTTGGCACTTTTGATCAATTTCCGCGATCCGAAAGAACAACTTGCACGCATCAATGCCCACGCCGGCGGAGCGATAATGATGGCAAGTATTATCTTAGCTGCCGGCACATTTTTAGGGGTATTACGGGAATCGGGAATGCTCACTTCGATTGCAACCGATTTAGTCAAAATTCTGCCGGATAGCTTAATTCCGCATCTTCATATTGTGATTGGTGCTCTTGGCGTGCCTCTAGAATTAGTATTTAGTACGGACGCTTACTATTTCGGCTTATTTCCGGTGGTAGAGCATATCACTCAACAAGCCGGTGTACCCTCTGTTTCAGCAGGCTATGCAATGATGATCGGCAGCATTGTCGGTACTTTCGTTTCCCCGTTTTCTCCGGCGCTTTGGATGGGGTTAGGGCTGGCTAAACTCTCAATGGGTCAACATATCCGCTATTCATTCTTTTGGATTTGGGGCATTTCACTGCTGACACTCGGTGGTGCAATCTTGCTTGGGATTATTTAGTGCAAGCGGTGGTTTGAAGGCGGAAATAAGCAAAACATAGCGTTGGAGCCTTGCTATATAAGGTTCTAACGTATGTTTAAGATAAAAGATTATAAAGTAAATGGAGCGGGAAACGAGGCTCGAACTCGCGACCCCGACCTTGGCAAGGTCGTGCTCTACCAACTGAGCTATTCCCGCATAGATTTGATTTTTAAATGGTGCCCGAGGCCAGACTTGAACTGGCACGCCTCGAAAGGCGAGGGATTTTAAATCCCTTGCGTCTACCGATTCCGCCACTCGGGCATTGGAGCGGGAAACGAGGCTCGAACTCGCGACCCCGACCTTGGCAAGGTCGTGCTCTACCAACTGAGCTATTCCCGCATAGATTTGATTTTTTAAATGGTGCCCGAGGCCAGACTTGAACTGGCACGCCTCGAAAGGCGAGGGATTTTAAATCCCTTGCGTCTACCGATTCCGCCACTCGGGCAATGGAGCGGGAAACGAGGCTCGAACTCGCGACCCCGACCTTGGCAAGGTCGTGCTCTACCAACTGAGCTATTCCCGCTAAAAAACGCTACTGAGTAAGTAGCGTTTTGATGTGGTGCATTTTAGCGATTTAAGACGCTCTGTCAAACGAAAATTTGCAAAAAATGCGTGTTAGCCTAAAAATCAGACTTTTTGCCGAGTTTTTGTTAATTTTGTCTCCGTTCCGACCGCTTGCAAGGCTAAGCGGTTAGTTGTTCGAGCAAGTCGGTGATAAATTTCAAACGCACTTCGGCACTATCAAGGGGTTTGGCAAACTTGAATTTCAGTGGCCCGTCAAATTTATAGACATTTTTTTCTTGCTGAATGAGCTGTAAGAAACGTGTCGGGTCAAGGGCGGCATTCGGTTTAAATTCCAAATAGCCGCCTTGCATACCGGCTTCCACCTTTTTCAGTTGTAGCTGTTTGGCTAGCTGGCGTAATTGGGTGATCTGAAAGAGGTTTTTCGCCGCACTCGGCAGTAAGCCGAAACGGTCAATCAGCTCGACTTTAAGGGCTTGTAAACTTTGTGTATCTTCGCTGCTGGCGATCCGTTTGTAGAACGATAACCGCATATTGACATCCGGCACATAGTCATCGGGCAGTAATGCCGGCACGCGTAGTTCAATATCGACTTGCTGTTGCGTAATTTCATCGAGGGTCGGTTCACGCCCTTCCTGTAAGGCTTTCACCGCATTTTCCAGTAAATCCATATAAAGTGAAAAGCCGATGGATTCAATTTGCCCGCTCTGTTCGCTGCCGAGCAGTTCGCCGGCACCCCGAATCTCTAAATCGTGAGTGGCCAGCACAAATCCTGCCCCTAAGTTGTCGATCGTGCTCATTGCCTCCAGCCGTTGTTCTGCCTCTTTGGTGAGGGTTTTCGGGTGTGGCGTGAGCATATAGGCGTAGGCTTGGTGGTGGGAGCGTCCCACACGCCCTCGCAGTTGGTGGAGCTGTGCCAAGCCGAATTTATCCGCCCGTTCAATGATGATGGTATTGGCACTCGGCACATCAATGCCGGTTTCGATAATGGTCGAACAGACCAACAAATTAAAGCGTTGATGATAGAAATCGGACATTACACGCTCCAATTCCCGTTCCCGCATTTGACCGTGCCCGATAACGATGCGGGCTTCCGGCACTAATTCCGCCAATTTCGTTGCACAATTCTCGATCGTTGCCACGTCATTATGCAGGTAATAAACTTGTCCGCCACGCAAAATTTCACGCAGAATAGCTTCTCGGATAATAAGTTCATCACTTTGGCGGACAAAGGTTTTGATCGACAAACGGCGAGCCGGCGGGCTGGCGATGATTGACAGATCCCGCATTCCGTTTAATGCCATATTGAGTGTACGGGGGATCGGCGTGGCGGTGAGGGTGAGAATGTCCACATTGGCACGCAGTTGTTTAATCCGCTCTTTTTGGCGAACGCCGAAGCGGTGTTCCTCGTCAATCACCAGCAAGCCTAAATCACGGAAAATCACATCGTCTTGTAGCAATTTATGCGTGCCGACTAAAATATCTACTTTACCTTCTGCGGTACGGGTAAGAATATCTTTCTGTTCTTTGGCGGTTTTAAAGCGGGAAAGCACCTCAACCTGCACCGGCTGATTGGCAAAACGATCTTTAAAATTCTCATAGTGCTGCTGGGCGAGCAAGGTGGTTGGAGCGAGAATAGCGACTTGTTTGTGGTTCATTACCGCCAGAAAGGTTGCCCGCATTGCCACTTCGGTTTTGCCGAAGCCGACATCGCCGCACACAAGCCGATCCATCGCTTTCGGCTGGCACATATCGCTGATTACCGCGTCTATCGCCAGTTTTTGATCGTGCGTTTCTTCAAATGGGAAGGTCGCACTGAATTGGCGGAACGCCTCTTTGTCGTAAGTAAATGCAAACCCTTTTTGCGATTCCCGTTTGGCGTAAACGTCCAGCAGTTCCGCCGCTACATCACGAGTTTTTTCCGCCGCTTTTTGACGGCTTTTCGCCCACGCTTCACTGCCTAATTTGTGTAATGGGGCGTTCTCATCACTGCCGCCGATATAACGGCTGATTAAATGCAACGAGGCAACAGGCACGTAGAGTTTGGCATCATTAGCATAGTGCAGAACAAGGTATTCCGCTTTCACGCCACCTGCGTCTAAAGTGGTTAATCCGGCGTAACGTCCGACCCCGTTTTCCAAATGTACCACCGCTTGCCCGATTTTTAACTCGGCTAAGTTGCGGATCAAGGTGTCGGGATTGACGGTTTTTCGCTGTTTATGTGAGCTTCGCTGCTGAATTTTTTCGCCCAACAGATCCGTTTCGCAAATAATTGCCAATAACTGACCGCTTGCAGCTTCAATCATAAAGCCTTGGTCGAGGTTGCCGATCATTAAATTAAGCGGATCGAGTTTATCGGATAAGGTTTTGATCTGCTTCGGTTTTATGCCTAACGGCGAGAGTAAATCCAACAAGGTTTCCCGCCGTCCTTCCGACTCCACGGAAAACAGAATAGTACCGTTAAATTCGTGATAAAACTGTTGGAACAAGGCTAACGGCGTTTTATGGTGAGGCTGAACGGCAATCGCCGGCAACGGGTGAAGATTGGCATTTTGCTTGGTGGCGGACGGCTTTAGCTTTTCACTCGTTAAGCTCAAACGGGGATAATGCTTCAACGATTGATTAACCTGCTCCGGTGTGAACCACAGCATTTCCGGCGGCAACAGCGGGCGCATTGGATCGACTCTGCGGCTCTCAAAGCGTCTGCCTGTGTCTTGATAGAACTGTTCTGCTTTGGCTTGAATGGTGTCGAAGGTGATGAATAGCGTATTGGGCGAGAGATAGTCAAAGAAACTCGCCATTTGATCGAAAAAGAGCGGCTGCCAATATTCAATGCCGGCATTCAAAATCCCTTTACTGACTTGCTGATAAATATGTTCGGGCTCACGGCGGATTTCGCCGAATTGTTCACGGAATTTGCCGCGAAAATGCTCAATACCGTTGCTATCTGTCGGGAACTCGTGGGCAGGTAGCAGGTTGATACTCTCAATTTCCTCAATTGTCCGTTGGCTGTCCACATCAAAGGTGCGGATAGTGTCAATTTCATCGTCAAAAAAATCTAAACGGTAGGGGAGAGCCGAACCCATCGGGTATAAATCGAGTAGCCCGCCCCGCACGGCATATTCACCGTATTCCAACACCTGCTCGACGCCTCGATAGCCCGCATTTTCGAGCTGCAAGCGTAATTTTTCAATCGAAAACGCATCGCCCTTTTTAATCAATAACACATTATTAGCAAGGTAGCTCGGCGGGCAGATTTTTTGCATTAAGGTATTGATCGGTAATAGGAAAATCTGTTTTTTGCCCTGTTGTAGCCGAAACAGAGCGGACAGGCGTGCCGAAATAATGTCTTGATGCGGGGAAAAATTATCATAGGGCAGCGTTTCCCAATCGGGAAAAAGCTGAACCGCAAGCTCGGTAAACGCCGGCAGGCTTTTCTCTAACCGCAAGGCGGTACGGGAGTCGGGAGTAATCACCACGCTTAAGCCGTCAAATTGTGCCGCCGCCTGCGCAATGGCAAGGGTATCGGCGTGGCCGATTAAGTTACCGAGTAGTTGGTGATCTTGGTGTGAGCCGCTACTTTTCGGCAGCGTGAATTGAAGTTGGAAAGACATAACAAGCGGTTCGATTCGATGAATAGTTTGCAAAAACGCTAGTTTACTAAAGCTGTTCCTATTCTGCAAAAGATCGCACCGATCAAACCGCTTGTTTCTTAGGTTACCATTGGTAGCCGACTTTTAAACTCTCCGCCGTTAAAAAACGATTGAGATTAGGAAATTTATTGATGAGGTTTATTTAAATTTCTTTGAATATTTTTTGTTTGAAATATAACCAAATAGATTGGCTGATATTGACAATCTTTGATATTATTTTCTATTTGGGGCTGTACTAGATAACTAGAATAAATTCTGCTTTACTAATTGTTTTAAAATGGAAAATTGAACTTTTATTTCACTGTGGTTAAAACGCCATT
>NZ_JWIZ01000015.1 GCF_001038205.1 Muribacter muris
GAACGGGATTTTCCACTGTTCACTCAAACAAGCGGTTGGTTTCCTAAAAGATTTCGGTATTATGTAGCAAATGCACAAAAATAGACATTTTAACAAAATGTAGGGACACACTGCGTGTGTCCTTTATAAAAATCAAATTATTTCAATAGGTTAAAATCCGGACACACGTAGTGTGTCCCTACAAGCGAACAAAAAACAACTTTGTGCAACTGCTACATAATATTGTAAAAATACGCCAAATCTCACCGCTTGTTCAAGGATTATAACCGCACCTCAAACCGTTTCGGTACAATGAAAATTGCCGGCAGGGCAAACACAACCATTAGCCAAAAACTCATTGTCGGCGAGGATTGATACACAATACCGGCGATAAAGGTAAACAACGCCATTACTACGCAGCTTGCCAAGCCGAAATAGAGTGCTTGCAGTTTGGCTATCTGTTCGACCGGTTGGGCAGAAATATAGCGGATCATCGCATAATGCCCCATTCCGTAAGTCAGCGCGTGCAACAGTTGCATTCCCGCCAAAATCGCAAAGTCCGTCGTACTTGCCAATAACGTCCAGCGGAGCATTGACGCCAAGGCTGAGATCACAATCAGATGCTGAATTTTCCACGCTTTGAACGCTTTTTTCGAGAAGAAAAAGAACACAATTTCGGCACTCACCGCCAAGCCCCACAATAAGCTCGCCTGTTGGGTGGTAATGCCTGCCGATTGCCAATAGATTGTGCTGTACGCATAGTAGGCGGCGTGAGAGGCTTGAATCAGAGACATCGCCGCCAGCATTTTAAAGGTGGTCGGCTGTTTAAGCAGTTGCCAATAGCTTGAGGTGTCGCGAGTCGCTTCGGTGGTCGGTTTATCGGCAAAGGATTGCCGAGGATTAACACTGATGCCCAGCTCTAACATTACCAACCAGCCAATAATAATGCCGATGATCGCACTTTCCCCCAGCCAACCGATAAAATAACCGGTACTGACTGAACCGACCACAAATGCAATCGAGCCGAACAAGCGGCTTTTGCCGTAATCCAAGCCGATCTGCTGTTGCCAAGTCGAAGCGATCGTATCGCCAATCGGCATTGCCCCACCGTTAAAAATATGGAACAACGCAATCGCCGGCAGTAATAACCAAATTGAGCCTGCCGAGCCGATGACGGCAAATAGCACGGCAATACTTGCCCAAGTTAAAAAACGGTTAAGGGGGATCAACTGGCGGGGCTGACGCACCCATTTTGAGAAAATCATTCCGCCGGCAAAACGAAACAGATAGCCCAATGCAATGATTAAGCCGATCAATTCCGTATCATAGCCGTGATAGTTTAACCAAACGGGTAAAAACGGCAGCAATACCCCATAGGCACAATAAAAGCCGAAAAAATTAAATGATGACCACTGAAACGGGCTAGGCTTAATCATAGTGATTTTTCCATTTCTTCGGCACGTTTAATTGCCGCATTCATTGCCTCATCGACCGTTTGGTCTAGCCGGTGTTGCTCAAACACCGCTAATGCCTGTGCCGTTGTGCCGCCTTTCGAGGTAACATTCTCCCGCAAAGTTGCTAGAGAGAGTTCAGGGTTAGCCGCCACCATTTTTGCCGCACCGATTGCCACCGACTGTACTAAAACTCGGGCATCTTGTTCGCTAAAGCCCATTTTGACCGCCGATTGCTGCATTGCTTCCATAAATTTAAAGAAATAGGCAGGGCTAGAACCGGTAATGGCAATGATTTGGTTGAGCTGACTTTCCGTTTCTACCCAATAACACTGCCCCACCGCCGACAGTAGCTGCTCGGCAAACCGGCAAGCGGTCGGTTCAACGATTTTTTTTGCAAATAAGCCGGACATTCCCTCGCCTATCAGTGAGGGCGTATTCGGCATTGTGCGTACAATATTACGAGCGCTCGGCAAAAGCTGTTCAAGCCGTGCCACCGCAATGCCTGCCGCCACTGAAATCACCCATTTATCCGCAAAATCCACCTCGGCAAATTCCGCACAAACCTCCGCCATCATTTGCGGCTTCACCGCCAATATCACCACGTCTGCCCGTTCGACCGCTTCCCGATTGGTTAAATCAACCTGCAACCCCATTTGGCGTAGTTGCTCACAGCGGGCTTGGTTGCTTTTGTTGCAGGCGATAATGTTTGCCGCCGGATAACCGCTTTTCACCAAACCGGCAATAATCGCAAACGCCATATTGCCCGCCCCAATAAATGCTATCGTTTTTTGGTTCATTTTTCTCTCCTTTTTAAGTACATAGCCTGATTAGCGGACATATTCTACACGATCCGGCATAAGATTGCGGTTTTTCACTCGACATTCTCCGATTTTATTGTCGTTTTTGTCGGGTCGAGGCTATGGCGAAAGCCGATAAAGCGCAGGCTGCTGTGTTGTAATTCTTGGATAAAATTTGTTTTATCGTTCATATAATTGCCGTATTTTTTCTTCAAATGCAGTAAATGACTGCGTAAATGGGTTAATTTGTGAATATGGTTGGCAACCTGTTTGAGATGGCGATCGAGTAACTGGTTGATTTCTTGATGTTGCTGCGCATAGGGGCTGTGGCTTAATTTCAACAAAATATCAATTTCATCAAGGGAAATATCAAGGTAGCGGCAATAACAGATGAAGGATAAACGCTCTAAATGCTGGGTATTGTAGATCCTGAAATTGCCCGCGGTTCTTAACGGTGGCGGCAAAAGCCCTTTCTTTTCATAAAAGCGGATAGTTTCTACACTACACCCGACGGCTTTGGCTAACTGACCTATTTTCATTTTAAAATTCCTGTTGACTCTGAAGTAACTTCATATTTTACAATAGAAATTGATTTTTTCATTTCATTGGAGATCTAGAATGACCTTTAAACAACTCCCGCTTTTCTTCTTGCCACTTTTCAGCTCCTCATTGGCATTTGCCCATAATGTTTGGCTTGAACCCGCACCAGATAACCGTTCGGAATATGTAATCAAATTCGGGCACGAAGAAACGTTCGGCTATCCGCAAGCAAAATTAAAAGCGGTGAAAAAACTCACTGCCAACGGAAATATTGAAGATATTCCATATCACTTTAAACAGGAACACGCCTTTTTTGAAGCACAAGATGCGGACATCGTTTTTATCCGCTTTGATAATGGGGTGTGGTCTAAGCTACCGAATGGACGCTATGTAGAAAAATCCAAATCGGAAGAACCGACCGCTGTGTTGAGTATGAATCCGGTAAAATTCGGCAAAAGCATTTTAAAATGGACGGAGCGTGCCACACAACCTCACCAAATGGAATATGAATTAGTGCCGTTATCCCGCCCTCAAGCAGGTCAGCCCCTTGATATTTTGGTGTTGCATAAAGGACAACCCGTGCCAAATATTAAAGTCGGTTTAGGTGAGGATAAACCGTTCAACCTCACCAATGCGCAAGGGATTGCCCGTTTTGAGCCGACGAAAGGGAACAATAAAGTGTGGGCAGAATTTTCGGAAAACATCGAAAATAACCCGAACTATACCCAACGCAGCATTGAATATATGCTAACCTTTGAGGCGGAATAAGGAATAACAATGCGGTTTTTTATGAGTCTGGCAATACTGCTGTTTGTCGATTTCGGCTTTGCTCACAGTTTACACCTTGTCGCACAGTATGACGGGCAGAACATCTCCGGCAAAGCCTACTACTCGGATATGACCCCCGCTGCTCAAACCTATGTTGAAGCCTATCGGGAAGGGGAAGATAAACCGGCTGTCGAAGGTCAAACGAACGATCAGGGCTATTTTCAGTTAGCACTTGTCTCGGATAAACCTCTTAAAGTGGTTGTTGAGGGCGAAGAGGGGCATCGCTCCAGTACCTTAGTTGGAAAATTGGCACTCAATACCCCCAGCGGCAGCAATGAATTTGCCCAACTACGCACCGATATTGCGCAATTAGGGGATAAAATCTATTTGCAAAATATCTTGGGCGGAGTCGGTTATATTCTGGGGATTATCGGCATTTTTGCGTGGTTTAAAGCCCGTAAGGAAACATAATGCACCTATCCGAAGGCGTTTTACATACTCCCACCTTAATTGTCGGCTATCTTGTGGCATCTATTGGGGTTAGCATCGGCCTACGCAGGCTCGAATCACAACGGCTGCCCTTGGTAGCACTATTTTCCGCCGTCTTTTTTATTGCCAGCACCATTCATATCCCCGTAGGCGTTGGCAGCGTACACCTGATTTTAAACGGCTTGGCAGGCTTGCTGCTTGGCTGGGCGGTATTCCCTGCCTTTTTAATTGCATTGGTGTTGCAAATCCTGTTTTTCTCTTTCGGCGGTTTCGCCGTGTTAGGTATTAACCTTTGCATTATGGCACTACCGGCATTAGCGTTCCATTATATGTGTCGCACTTTTTTAGGCACACACTTAAACCGAGCCAAACAGTTTGGTATCGGAGCAGGTGCTGGTATTATCGGGGTCGGCGGAGCCGGCGTACTGGCTGCGATTATCCTCGCCGCAGACGGTGGCAAGCAATATACGGATCTGATTGCATTATTGTGGTTGTCCCATATCCCTGTGTTTATACTTGATAGTATTATCAGTTTTGATATTATTGCCACCCTCACTAAAATGTTGCCTCACGGATTAGGTTCGTTAAAGTGAAAGTTGTCGCCTGCTTTCAGCCCCACTTACGCTTAATTTATCTGTTTCTCGGCAGCTTTTTAATCAGCGGCATACCCTATTCATCGCTACTATGGGGGCTAAATGTCGGATTATTCTGCGGCTGGTTCTACTTGCTTTGTCGATCGCAACAACCGCTTATTCCGCCTCTGAAGCGTTGGGCAAAGCTGCACTATTTTTCCGTGTTATTGTTCGGCACACTCAGTTGGCAGATCACGCCGACAGGTATCAGCTTTAATGCTGCCGGGTTAAACTTGGCACTGCTGATTACATTGAGAATGAATGCGGTTTTACTGCTAACTCGGCTGATGCTATGGCAAATAAATGAGATTAAGTTGGTGCAAGCGGTCGGAAAACTGCCGATTTCTGCAAAACTGATCCAACTGCTGATCCTGACTATCCGCTATATCAGCCTATTGGGTCAGCTTAACGGGAAGATGTACCGAGCAATGCAGGCACGGGGCTATCGAGCCGGCTTTAACCGCCGTACCTTTAAGATTACCGCACAACGTGTTTCACTCTTACTGATCCACGCTTACGCTCAACTTAAACGCAGTGAAATGGCACTGAAAGCACGGGCATTTCGCATTAAACGGCAGACATCTCACCGCTTGCCGTACGCCCTTTGGCTAACAGCGTTAGTCGGCGTATTGATGATTGGGTATCTATAATGACAATACTGACTGTCGAACATCTCTGTATCGGTTATCCGCAACAGCCGATTATTGAACAATTAAGTTTTCAACTCCACCCAAACCAACGGCTGATGCTACAAGGTGAAATCGGTACGGGTAAAACCACGCTGCTACACTGCCTGTTAGGTTTTATTCCCTTTCAACAGGGCAGCATTAAATGGTTCGGGAAAAACTGTCGGCAAGAGGCGGATTTTGAACCGCTGCGAGGCACAATCGGCATTTGCTTTCAGCAACCGGACGATCAACTTTTCGGGCCGACCGTATTGGACGACGTGGCGTTCGGCCCGTTAAATCAAGGGCTGCCCGAAGCAGACGCCTATCGGCTTGCTCGCTTACAACTCGCACAACTCGGTATTGAATCGCTTTGCGAACGGTCGGTTAATCAGCTTTCCGGCGGGGAGAAAAATTTTACCGCCTTAGCGGGCGTACTGGCGATGCAACCGAAAGTCTTACTACTGGACGAGCCGACCAACGGTTTAGATCACAAAAACATCGACAAATTAACCGCATTGCTCAAATCCCTTGATTTGCCAATGCTGATTGCCTCGCACGATCGCCGTTTCAGCCGTGCACTTGCCGATGATTATTTACCGTTGGCTAAACGCTAACGGCTTGCCGTCATTGTAATTCCGTTTGCTTTTTACAAGCAGGGGCATAAAATAACGCCCAAATTTCGTGTTTAACAAAGGATATATTATGCATTTAACATCACGGGAACAAGAAAAACTGATGCTGTTTCTCGCCGGTGAATTGGCGCAAAAACGCAAAAACCGCGGGGTAAAACTCAACTATCCGGAGGCAATCGCTTATATTGCCAGCCACCTGCAAGAAGCGGCACGGGACGGAATGTCCGTTGCCGAAGTAATGCAATACGGTGCAACGCTTTTAAGCGAAGACGATGTAATGGAAGGGGTCGCACAAATGGTTGATGAAGTGCAAATTGAAGCTACTTTTCCTGACGGCACAAAATTAGTTACTGTGCATCACCCTATCCGCTAACACAAAGGAGAAAATGATGATTCCGGGAGAATACCAACTAGCCGAAGGCGATATTCACGCCAATCAGCACCGCAAAATCTGCCGCATTAGTGTGATCAATCAGGGCGACCGCCCAATCCAAGTCGGCTCTCACTACCACTTCTACGAAACTAATAATGCACTTTCATTTAACCGCCAAGCCGCCTACGGAATGCGGCTCAATGTGCCGTCCGGTAATGCAATACGTTTTGAACCGGGTGAATCTAAAGAGGTAGAGTTAGTAGCATTCGGCGGCGAACAACGCATTTACGGCTTTCAAAATCAAGTCAATGGACAATTAGAGGAGCAAAACTAATGGCATTACATATTCCTCGTCATCAATATGTTGCAACTTATGGCCCGACTGTGGGCGATAAAATTCGGCTCGGCGATACCAATCTTTGGGCGGAAATTGAGCAAGATCTATTAACCTACGGCGACGAAGGCAAATTCGGCGGCGGTAAAAGTATTCGGGACGGAATGGGGCAATCCAGCACCGCGACCCGTGATAACCCAAATGTCTTGGATTTTGTCATCACCAATGTCGTAATTATTGATGCTAAGCAAGGGATTATCAAAGCGGATATTGGCATTCGGGACGGCGTGATTGTTGGGATCGGGCAAGCAGGCAATCCGGACACAATGGATAACGTTACCCCTAATATGATTATCGGCGCCAGCACTGAAGTGCATAACGGTGCACACTTAATCGCGACCGCCGGCGGCATTGATACCCACATTCATTTTATCTGTCCGCAACAGGCTCAACACGCCATTGAAAGCGGCGTAACCACCCTTATCGGCGGCGGTTCAGGGCCGGCAGACGGCACACACGCGACCACCGTTACCTCAGGGGCGTGGAATTTGGAAAGAATGTTTCAAGCCGCCGAGTCGCTCCCCGTTAATATTGGCTTTTTCGGCAAAGGAAACTGTGCAACCCTGCCGCCGTTAAGAGAGCAGATTGCAAGCGGTGCGTTAGGGCTGAAAATTCACGAAGACTGGGGCGCAACGCCAGCAACTATTGATGCCGCTTTAACCGTGGCTGATGAAATGGACGTACAGGTCGCCATCCATACTGATACCCTTAACGAAAGCGGCTTTTTGGAAGATACAATGAAAGCGATTGACGGCAGGGTTATCCACACCTTCCATACCGAAGGGGCAGGCGGCGGGCACGCACCGGATATTATCAAAGCGGCGATGTACCCAAATGTGCTACCCGCCTCGACCAACCCGACCCGCCCGTTTACCGTCAATACGATTGACGAGCATTTAGATATGCTGATGGTCTGCCACCATTTAGACAAACGTGTGCCGGAAGATGTCGCGTTTGCCGACTCTCGTATTCGCCCTGAAACGATCGCCGCCGAAGATATTCTGCACGATATGGGGGTCTTTTCAATTATGAGCTCCGACTCTCAAGCAATGGGACGCATCGCCGAAGTCGTGCTGCGCACTTGGCAAACAGCGGATAAAATGAAGCAACAGCGTGGTGCGTTAGCCGAAGAACACCGCAGCGATAATTTCCGTATTCAACGGTATATCGCCAAATATACCATCAATCCGGCTATCGCCCACGGTATCAGCCAATATGTCGGCTCTCTTGAAGTCGGCAAATTTGCGGATATTGTGTTGTGGAAACCAATGTTCTTTGGGGTAAAACCGGAATTTGTGATGAAAAGAGGAATGATCAGTTACGCCAAAATGGGCGATCCGAACGCCTCTATCCCAACACCTCAGCCGATTCTCTATCGCCTGATGTATGCGGCATTAGGCAAGGCAAATCACCATTCATCCGTCTTTTTTGTGTCAAAAGCGGCGGTAGAAAGTAATATCCGAGCCAAATACGGCTTGTCCAAGCCAACCTTCGCTGTTTCGGGCTGTCGCACGATTGGCAAACAGGATTTAGTGCATAATAATGCTACCCCTGAGATTACCGTTGATCCGGAACGCTACGAGGTGCGGGTAAACGGGGTACATATTACCTGTGAGCCGATACGGGAAGTGCCACTCGGTCAACGTTATTTCTTATTCTAAGGACGAAAATGAAAATTTTAACGCCGATTTTACCGATCATCGACTCGATTAAAGGTAATTTGGATCAGCTAAAACAGGCAGGGATCATTACCCATCAAGCGATTGACTACGTCCCTTTCCAATGGTTTGAAAGTGAGCGTCGTATTTTGCGAAAGCAAACCCAAGGCGGTCGAGAAATTGCTTTCCGACTACTGAAAGAAGGGCAACGCCTCAAACATAATGATGTGGTCTTGATCACCGAAGATCTGGTGATTGCGATTGATATTCTGCCGTGTGAGGTCATTTTACTGTCGCCGAAAACCCTGCCGGAAATGGCATGGGCTTGCTATGAAATCGGCAATAAACACGCACCGCTTTTCTTAGACGGCGATGAAATTTTATTGCCTTACGACAAACCGATGTTTGAATGGCTAACCGCTGCCGGCTTTGCACCTCAACAAGCCAGCCGCCGCCTCAGCGAAGCTCTTAGAGCCAATTCGGCACAAGGCCACGCCCATTCCCACGGCTATCACCACCACGGAGACGGCAATTGGCATCGGCATTAACTCAATTAGGCGGATTGCTCCATTTGGTCGATCCGACCTTACCTATCGGCGGTTTTAACCATTCCAACGGGCTGGAAACGTTTGTTCAGCAGGGCGTGGTCAATAGCAAGGCAAGCCTAATGGCATACCTTGAAACGCAACTCAATCAAAATTGGATCTACAATGACGGGGCTTATCTCTCCCTTGCCTTTGATGCTGCCCTTGCCGATGATTTAACAGAGTTAATCAAACTCGATCACTATTTGGCTGCCAGCAAAATTGCCAGAGAGAGCCGAGAAGGGAGTTTTAAACTAGGGGTGAGGTTGCTGAAAATTTTCACCCGCTATGAACAAAACGCCACCCTGCTCGCTTTCCAACAGCAGATCCAACAACAGCAGTGTAAAGGCTTTTTCCCGATTGTATTCGGCATTATTGCCGCCGCAATGCAGCTTGATAAAGCGGAAACGCTCTATGCGTTCTATTATAACAGTGCCGTGGGCGTAATCACCAATGGGGTGAAATTGATCCCGCTCAGCCAAATGGACGGGCAGGATATTTTATTTAGCCTACGCCGCCCGCTTGCCCAAGCGGTCGAAAACAGTCTGTGTCCGGATTTAGCTTGGCTCGGTGCAACCACCTTTGCCAACGATATTCGGGCAATGCAGCACGAACAACTTTACAGCCGCTTATATATGTCTTAACAAGCGGTCGGTTTTCCCTTTCTATTTGCAAAAGGAACATATTTATGCGTAAATACATTAAAATCGGCGTAGCAGGCCCGGTCGGTGCGGGTAAAACCGCCTTACTGGAACGCCTTACCCGAGCAATTGCCGATAAATACAGTGTCGCCGTAATTACTAACGATATTTACACCCAAGAAGATGCGGAATTTTTAACCAAAAACAGTTTGCTCCCGCCGGAGCGGATCATCGGGGTGGAAACGGGCGGTTGCCCGCACACCGCCATTCGTGAAGATGCGTCAATGAATTTAGAAGCCGTTGATGAATTGGTTTCCCGCTTTCCCGATGTGGAAATTATCTTTATTGAGTCCGGCGGCGATAATTTATCCGCAACATTCAGCCCTGATCTTGCCGATGTAACCATTTTTGTGATTGATGTGGCGCAAGGGGAAAAAATTCCCCGCAAAGGCGGGCCGGGGATTACCCGTTCCGACTTATTGGTCATCAATAAAATCGATCTCGCCCCGCACGTTGGGGCGGATTTAAGCGTAATGGAGCGTGATGCCCGCCGTATGCGGCAAGGGCAGCCGTTCGTGTTTACCAATCTCGTTACCAACCAACACCTTGACAGCGTGATCGGCTGGATCGAAAAATACGCCCTGCTGCACAATATCGCAGAGCCAGAGCATTTAATTCGTTAATTCTAACCATCGGGCAACCTCGTTGCCCGTTTTAATCTTAATATGAAAAGCCAACTTTCCCTTTCAACCAAACTCACTAAACAGGGCAAAACCGCGCTCGATCACAGCTTTTTCACACCGCCGTTCAAAATACTCAGCCTCCCCAACCCCCTCGCAAGCGACAAGAGTTTAACGGTCATTCAAATGAGTTCCTCCCCCGGCATTTTAGCCAATGATGAACTGCATATTGACTTACATCTGCAAGCCCATACCCATTTACGTTTACAAACGCAAGCCTTTTCCCGTATTCAATCAATGAACCGTGGCGAAAAGGCAACGCAGCAAACTCAAATTACCCTAAGCGAAGGCAGCCGGCTCGTTTATCTCCCCCACCCGCTCGTGCTACATAAAGACAGTGCCTTTGAACAGCAGACACACATTGAAATGGCTGATAATAGCCGGCTTATCTATGGTGAAATTGTCGCCGTTGGCCGCACACTGAATAACGAGCGTTTTGCCTTTCATCATTTTAGCTCACTGATCACCATTCATTATCAACATCGCCCGCTACTGATTGATCGCACGCAATGGCACCCTCATAAAATGCCGCTGACCGCCCTCAGCCAAATGGAGCAATTTAGCCACCAAGGTTCGCTGATCTACCTTCATACCGGACAAGATTCACCGCATTTCAAACAAAAAGTGGCTGAACTCCAACAATATTACGCCTCCGCGCAGGATATGTTGATCGGCATCTCGCAGCTTAACGAATTTGGGCTTATTGTCCGCCTTTTAGCCCACCGAGCTGAACAGATTGAACACTGCTTTAAACAGATCGAACAGCTATTAGATCCAGTTATTTTGTAAGATTTTATGCTATGATCGAACGCTAATTTATCACCCAAACGAGAGATTATGAAACAGTCTTATTTATGGTTTAAAAATGTAATGATTTACCGCTTAACCACCCAGTTAGTGCTTGACAGCCAGACCTTAGAGGCGCAGTTGCAACAAGCTAAATTCAGTCCTTGTCAGCAAAGTGATATGAGTAAGTTCGGTTGGTCAAGCCCTTTGCCAAACAGCGAGCAGCTCCATTTCGCGCAAGGTAAACAGTTTCTGCTGCTCTCCCATAAAGAAGATAAATTGCTGCCGGCGCAGGTCGTAAAAAAAGAGACGGAAAACCGCATTGCAACACTGGAGCAAAAAGAGCAACACGCATTGAAAAAAACCGAAAAACAGGCGATTAAAGATGATGTCATAGCAACCTTACTTCCCCGTGCGTTCAGTAAACATCAATTTACGCCTATTTGGCTCGATCTCGATCGCCAGTTTGTCTATGTTGATGCCGGTTCGGCAAAGCGGGCGGAAGATACCCTCGCACTATTACGGAAAACCCTCGGCTCATTACCGGTTGTACCGCTTTCATTTAATCTTTCACCAAGCGAAATTATGACAAACTGGCTGGCAAAAGGGCATACACCAAGTTGGCTCACCCTGTTGGAAGAAGCGGAATTAAAATCCTTTGAAACAGACAGTGTAATCCGCTGTAAACGACAAGATTTGGAAAGTGAAGAAATTACCCAACATTTGCAAGCGGGTAAATTCATCACCAAACTTGCAATGGAATGGGAGAGCCATTTTACATTTGTACTGAACGAAGATGCGACCCTTAGCCGTATCAAATTTGCCGATGAAGTGCGGGAGAAAAATGACGATATTCTCAAAGAAGATATTGCCCAACGTTTTGATGCAGATTTTCTGCTGCTAACCGAAGAACTGCGCCTATTTACCCAAAAACTTACCGACGAATTTGGCGGCATTAAAGAGCGAATTTAAGATGCACATTTATTTAGTCGGCGGAGCGGTGCGAGATGCATTGCTTGGTTTACCTGTCAAAGATCGGGATTGGTTAATCGTGGGCAGTACCCCTGAAAAGCTGTTAGCACAGGGCTATCAGCAGGTAGGCAATGATTTTCCCGTTTTTCTCCACCCTCGTACAAAAGAGGAATATGCCCTCGCCCGAACCGAGCGCAAAAACGGCACAGGCTATTGCGGATTTATATGCGATTTTTCCCCCGATGTCAGCCTTGAACAAGATTTGATCCGCCGTGATTTGACGATTAACGCCTTGGCTCAGGATCAAGATGGTAAGGTTCACGATTTTTATGGCGGGATAGCGGATTTGGAAAACCGCATACTTCGCCACATTTCCCCTGCCTTTGCCGAAGATCCTTTGCGTGTCTTACGGGTTGCCCGTTTCGCCGCTCGCTATCACGCATTAGGCTTTCGGATTGCGCCGGAAACGGTAAATTTAATGGCGGAAATGACCGCTTGCGGTGAACTAAACCATTTAACCGCCGAACGAGTATGGTTGGAAACCCAAAAAGCCTTTGCGACACCAAGCCCGCAAATCTACTTTGAGGTGCTACGTCAAGTCGGTGCATTAGCGGTACTTTTCCCCGAAGTCGATGCGCTATTCGGCGTACCTCAACCAGAACAACACCACCCCGAAATCGACAGCGGCATTCACACCTTAATGGTGATCGAACAAGCAAACACATTAGCAACCCAAGCCACCGATCCTGAAAGCGTACTATTTGCCGCCCTTTGCCACGATTTAGGCAAGGCATTAACGCCGAAGGATATTTTGCCCCACCATTACGGACACGAAAAAAGGGGCGTTACCCCTACCGTACAACTGGCAAATCGGCTCAAAATGCCAACCCATTTAAAAGATTTTGCCAAATTAGTGGCAGAATACCACACTCACAGCCATAAAATAATGGAGCTGCGTCCTAATACCGTGATTAAACTTTTTAATGCACTGGACGTTTGGCGTAAGCCCGCCCGCTTTTTTGATTTCCTGCTCGTATGTGAAGCAGACAGCAAAGGACGGCTTGGCTTTGAAAATAGAGCTTATCCGCAAGCTGACTACGCGAAACAGCTTTATCGGATTGCCAGTGCGATTGATGTAAAAAGTGTGATCGAAGACGGCTTTCAACACGCTGCCATTCGCACAGAATTAGATAAACGGCGAGCCTTCGCCATTAAACAATTTAAACAGGATAGACTAAATGCGCCCACAGACTGTTCTTGATTTTTGGTTTACTGAAATTACCCCTGCCGATTGGTTCGGCAAAAGCGCCGACTTGGATCAACAAATTCGTACACGCTTTTTAACTCTAACAGAATCGGCTGCCAAATGTGAATTATTTGCGTGGCGAAAAACGATCGAAGGACGGTTGGCGGAAATCATCGTTTTAGATCAATTCTCCCGCAACTTATGGCGGGATACACCGCGGGCATTTGCCCAAGATTCAATGGCAATCGCGCTAGCACAAGAGGCGGTAACCCACCCTGATTATGAAAAATTGCCGCCGATACAGCGTAAATTTATTTTAATGCCGTATATGCACTCGGAATCGGCATTGATTCACCAATATGCCGTGCCGCTGTTCCAAGCTTTGAATGACAATTATACGTTGGATTACGAGCTAAAGCATAAGGTCATCATCGACCGCTTCGGGCGTTATCCCCACCGTAACGGGATTTTAGCTAGAACATCAACTGAAGAAGAAATCGCCTTTTTAAACCAGCCCAATTCGTCATTCTAACCCAATACAAGCGGTCAATTACGATCGATTTTTTACAAAAAATCGGTATTATGTAGCAAATGCACAAAAATAGACATTTTAACAGAATGTAGCAACTGTATCCCCCAAACTCTTGGAAAGAGACATATTCGTTAATTAAACAGCCAGAGGCTGCCACTGTGAGCCATCACGGATGATGGCGTTAATCACGGTCAAAAGTTTACGCATACAGGCATTAAGTGCCACTTTAAAGGGCTTGCCTTTTGCCCGTAGGTGTTCATAAAATGCGTTGAACTTGGGTTCGTGTTGTCGGGCGACATTGGCTGCTTGTTGCGAGCCACTAAAATTGCGAAAATGAACCACTAAAAAAGCGAAACAAATCCCCCCCCTCATTTTTTCTTAGTTTTAGTGGTTCATCTTTATCCCCAGTTCACAATATCGCCTATCCGCTTTATCTTCTAAAACAAGACTTGCTATGCCCTTTGAAGAGAGCAATCCTGTACACACATTAAGTACTTTCCGAATTAAACAATGAAGCATAGAGATCTTTTACTTTCAACGCCCTTTAAACTTCACTTAAAGGGCGTTTTCATTAAAATTTATACACCAAATTATCTTCGTATCTTCCCGCATAACTCACATTTGCCTGTAATGTGATCCGCTTGTACGAATCAAAGGCTACCCAATTCTGCCACTTGTCTTCAATCATTGCGTCAATAAACCGGATAAACTCCGATTTGGTTGAACTGAAGAAAATATATGGTGGACGAGTTAAGTGAATCAGCCGTAGGAAATCAATTAAGTCAAAATAGTGTACCTGCTTATAACTTGCCTGATGTGTGCAGAGATACGGCGGATCAAGCACAAACAGCGTTTTTGCTTGATGTTGATATTTGGGTAAAAGCTGATGAAACGACTCGCTGACAACTTCCACTCCGTCCAAATAGCCGGTGGCTTCGGGGTAGTCGCTTTTACGCACGCAATGCCAAAAATCCTCTTTAAATAACTCATCAAGATTCCTAACCTGCTGCCCGCTAAACAGCAGCCAAGCACACAAACAGTGGGCGTCTTTATAGCCGTCAAAGGCGTTGATTGCCTCAATGATTTGCAATTTTTTCGCTTTATCTAACCGCTTGCCTTTCGGCAAATCCGCGACTAAACCGAAAATAATCCGCCGTAAGCGGTTGATGTCAGCGATATATTTCAGCCGTTCGGCATAACCGTCAAAGTCATTATAAATCACACGAGCTAACGACTTTTTACGCATTGCCGTATGCGAAAGTAAACCGCTCCCGCCGAACACATCAATAATCGTCCAGTCTTTGCCGTTACCTTCAATATTTTCATCCAACACAGCTTCAAAATGTTTGAGAAATTGCCGTTTTTGCCCGACAAAGGGTAACGGAGCTTGCTTAAATGTTGCCATAATTGTGTCCTCTATTATGGCATTCCGGCGTTCAAGACGCTCTGACACTCTGATTTGTTAGTGAAATGTGTTGATCGTTTTGCAGCGAACACATTTGATTTCAATCAAAATCGCTGTTCCTTTCGCCATAAGTTTGTTACAACAACGGCATCTGAATTGGTTTTGTTGCATTGTTATCGATCCTTTTTATCGGTTCTGATACTATGCTGCCGCCTCGTGAGACTTTTCGAGGTATAGCAGCCGTTCAATGCAATGTATCTGCGTTGAGCCGACAGAGGTGAGTGTTGCAACCACCGCCTCTGTCGCTATATTTTCCTAAATTATTGCCTGCCTCCGAATCAGTTGGCGGAGATCGTCAAATAATGTGGCAAAAACAAACATTACAACACAGCTCACAGGCAAGAGAGGCATTAGAGGCAAATTTACGGGGCGAGCAATCGCCCTTTGATGTAAGCCTAACAGGGCTAAAAATCGGCGTGCATAACTGGTCGCACGGCTTGGAAACCAAATCGGGCCGATATTTATCACCGGAAAATGCAAACAAGGCATTTATCACTAAGATGACCGATTATGCCGATCCCAACCGTCCCCGTGGTGAGCTTGATGTCGTGGTCATTATGGTAACAGCGGCAAATATTGAGCAGTTTATTGCTCAAATGGAAAATGTGATGATCTTGCTGCCGGAGCCGGCTTTCAAACAAGCCTACGATTACGCCAAATCACATCAAAAACTGGCAGAAACCAAAATGGTAAAAACGCCACAAATTGCCAATCCGGCATTTGGACAAGAAAGCGATATAACCCCACAAAGCGGGCGAGCCTTGCAAGCCATTATGCGAAGCACCGTTGCAAATGTAATGAGCGGCGATCCTTTTGCTGCCATAGATGCACTACTCCAACAAAAAGCCCGCCGGCAAGCCGAAAATCAGCAGAAAGTGGAAAAACTGTTACACACTTCGGCACAAGTTTATGCGTTTCAAGATCGGGGGGTACTTGATGTGATCGCATTAAATTTACAAAAGAACGTGCCGTCTGCAAACAATGTTTTCACCGCCAGCGTTTGTTTCATCGGTAAAGATTTATCCAATTTAAGAGGTATGTTAAATGGCAACCGCAGTTGAACCGAACAAAAAAGTCCCGATTGAAGAAGAAATTAAACAACAATCATTCCCAAGCGTCCAACTGGCTTTAAACGGTAAACCGATTTTTTTGCAAAATTTTTTAGCCACCGCAAAAGTCATTCGGGAAACGCAAGATATGAGCGGGCAATCTTCCAGCACCAAGAAAAGCGAAAAAGGGGTGAAATCCAAGGAGCTACATATTACCGGGCGCATACCCTTCCGCAACCCCGAATGGCTAAAACTGATTTTTCAACTCGCCGAAAGCGAAGATAAAAAGGGCAAGCAAACAAAATACCGTATCGCCAACAGCACGGCAGAAGCGATCAATATGCGTGAAGGAATTTTTAGCGGTGAAGTATCCGCCGTAGAAGAAAGTGTTCAGGGCTGGTCGATTAATTTTACCTTGGTCGAAAAAGATTCCGTTGCCGAGAAAAAATCCAAGCAGGCGAAGAAAAAGAAACCGACAGCCAAAACCGGCAATCAGAGTAAGGCAAGCAGTCCGACTGCTGGAAAATCAACACAAGCGAGTGGTTTAGGCTCAAATTCTGCAAATAAATCCTCAATTAATAACGATCCATTAGGTTGGGGAGAGCCTACTCAAGCCCAAGCAGACAAAGATTTAGGTAAAGTAATGGGGAAATTAGGGATATGAAAATTATTAAAACCTGCCTATTAGACGGGCAAGAAGTGGAACTGGAAAGCGAGAATATTAC
>NZ_JWIZ01000016.1 GCF_001038205.1 Muribacter muris
ATGCTATCTCGCCCTCTACAAAGACAAGGGCGATTGGGTGGACAGGCTTGTCCGCTTTTTCACCAAAGGCAAATACAGCCATTGCGAAATTGCGATTGAACGCCACCAATTCCGAAGCGGCGAGCATTACCCCGTTATCAGCTACGACTGCTACTCGGCAAGCCCACGGGATAACGGCGTGCGTTGCAAGGTTATCAACGTAGCCGACCGCTTGACGTGGGAATTAATTGCGTTAGAGGGCATCACCGAGAGCCAAATCAAAGCTTATTTTGAACGAACCAAAGGCAAACGCTACGACCTATGGGGTGCCATCGGCGTGGTATTAGGGTTCAAACAAAAACGGGATAAGTTTTTCTGTTCCGAATGGTGCTTCAACGCCCTCCGCAACAGCGACCAAGGCTGGCGTTTTAGCCCGAATCAGTTGGCGGAGATTGTCAAATAATGTGGCAACAACAAACATTACAACACAGCCCACAGGCAAGAGAAGCATTAGAGGCAAATTTACGGGGCGAGCAATCGCCCTTTGATGTAAGCCTAACAGGGCTAAAAATCGGCGTGCATAACTGGTCGCACGGCTTGGAAACCAAATCGGGCCGATATTTATCACCGGAAAATGCAAACAAGGCATTTATCGCCAAGATGACCGATTATGCCGATCCCAACCGTCCCAGCGGTGAGCTTGATGTCGTAGTCATTATGGTAACGGCGGCAAATATTGAGCAATTTATTGCTCAAATGGAAAATGTGATGATCTTGCTGCCGGAGCCGGCTTTCAAACAAGCCTACGATTACGCCAAAGCACATCAGAAATTGGCAGAGACCAAAATGGTAAAAACACCCCAAATTGCAAGTCCCGCATTTGGGCAAGAAAACGATATTACGCCGCAAAGCGGGCGGGATTTACAAGGGATAATGCGTGGTTCTTTAGTTGCTAATGTGGCGAGTGGCGATCCGTTTGCAGTGATTGATGAGTTAATTCAACAAAAAGCCCGCAGACAAGCTGAAAATAAGCAGAAAATCGAACGGATTTTACATACTTCGGCACAAGTTTATGCGTTTCAAGATCGGGGGGTGCTTGATGTGATCGCATTAAATTTACAAAAGAACGTGCCGTCTGCAAACAATGTTTTCACCGCCACCGTTTGTTTCATCGGTAAAGATTTATCCAATTTAAGAGGTATGTTAAATGGCAACCGCAGTTGAACCGAACAAAAAAGTCCCGATTGAAGAAGAAATCAAACAACAATCATTCCCAAGCGTCCAACTGGCTTTAAACGGTAAACCGATTTTTTTGCAAAATTTTTTGGCAACCGCAAAAGTCATTCGGGAAACGCAAGATATGAGCGGGCAATCTTCCAGCACCAAAAAAAGCGAAAAAGGGGTGAAATCCAAGGAGCTTCATATTACTGGCCGCATACCCTTCCGCAACCCCGAATGGCTAAAACTGATTTTTCAACTCGCCGAAAGTGAAGATAAAAAAGGCAAGCAAACGAAATACCGCATCGCCAACAGCACGGCAGAAGCGATCAATATGCGGGAAGGGATTTTCAGCGGTGAAGTCTCAGCAGTGGGAGAAAGTGTTCAGGGCTGGTCGATAAGTTTTACCTTGATCGAGAAAGATTCCGTTGCCGAGA
>NZ_JWIZ01000017.1 GCF_001038205.1 Muribacter muris
GAATGGCGTTTTAACCACAGTGAAATAAAAGTTCAATTTTCCATTTTAAAACAATTAGTAAAGCAGAATTTATTCTAGTTATCTAGTACAGCCCCTTTAAAAATATTAAGCTAAAAGTTTATTTCTTTTGCATTCGGCTAGCTGATTATTAAATTTCTCTTCATTATCCATAGGGATATTATCGTTATCTAATAACACTTCATTTTCGCTATCCATTTTAAATAATGGAATAATACAAATATCAGTGATAATGCTAGCTATGGCTAGACCGTTTTGAACCGCAAGCCCTATTCTTTCGGCTAAATTTTCTACCTCATTTCTAGGAAGTTTCTTCACAAAAACAGCCTTATACATCTTTTTAACTTCCGCATAATAGCTATTAAAGATATTTTCTATTTTTTTAGTTTCCCAATATACGTTATCAACATAACAGGCTACACTAGTATATTTACCTTTAATCTTTTCCATTTTTTCTATGGCGTTTTCTGCATCTCGTTTATATTGTCTTGCTTTAGATAAATTTTCCTCTGCATTTGAGGCATATGTCCAAGCAGCAATAGCAATAATTGGGGCTGCAACAACTCCTCCTAACAAGGCTGTTCCTCCTGCAATACCAAAACCACCAGCCGCTAAAGATCCCCCACCTAAAGAAGCTAGGGTTGCTTTTGTTGCCGCAGCTCCTGCTAAAGAACTAATTGCAGTACCTGTAGATGCTGTTGCAAGTGCCATTGTTCCACCATATGCGGCATAAGCTGCTACACCGCCGGCGATGGCCCCTGAAGCAATACCTGTAGTAAATTCGGCAACGGATAAACCAAAAGCGTCAATCCTTTTTAATTTGATATTGCTGATATTAAAATTAAACGTTTTTTCAGAGGAAATAAGTTTAAGTTTTTCTTGTAATTTTTCAGCCATTTCTTTCAACTCTTTGACTCTTCCTCCTATATGCAGGCGTAAGTTACCCACGGATTCTATTTTTTTATTTAATTTATTATGAGACTCTTCTAGCTCTTTAGTAGCTTTGCTGTACTCTGATTTTGCACTATCTATAATGCGTTCCGCTTCTGAGTTATCTTGATAACCATCATAGGCTTTTTTTGCTCCTGTTCCTACAGCAGCCACTGCTAAACCAGCTAAAATAAACGGTAAAGGCATAATAATTTCTCCTAAAAACTAACTTAATAACATTTCAACTTCTTTTGATAAAGCGAATTGCTTTTCAACCCACTGCTCTAATGAACTTAATTTTTCATCTGAAATACCTAATTTAGTTGCATATTGTGCAACTAAATCTCTTTCAGATTGGTGGTAATCTTCATTTGCATAGGCAACACCTAAAAGTTCAAGTACCAAAGAACATTTCGATCTTTCTGTATCAAATACATCTGCAAGGTCATCAGCAGAGATTGATTTCTCACTAATCCCTTCTTCAGACTGCTTTAATAAAATTTCGACCATACCTAATTGTAGTTCATCTGAACTGCCGTCAACCTCAGCGATTTTCTTTGCTAAGTAGAGTAATACAGATTGTTGGTCTCGATTTAGATTTTGTATAAACATACATTCTCCTAATTTTTTGTGGTTAATAAATATTGTTGTAACTTATTGTGCATTGAACTTTGCAACTCACTCGGACTAATAATCACCAAATGTGGTATCCAATATTGCACTAACGGGATAATGTCCAGCTCGTGAACATTTTCGCTGGCGAGAATCAGTTCGCCACTTTCCAGTTTATGCACTAATTTTTGATTAGGCAGTAAATTGCGACGTAGGAAATAAGGGGCGGCAAACTCCGAAACCTTGATCAGCACTTCGCCAATTTGGTTGCCGAAAGAGATACTGTCGTTACGTTTAATTTCTGCGATCAGTTGTTGGTTAGGTTCAAAACTTTCCTCTAATATTCTCGGCATTGTAATTTGGGTAAAACAAAAGGTTTTTTGTTTGTCGTTATCCGTGCCGATTAAATACCAAATCCCGTTTTTATTGATGAGGCTATAAGGGGCAATTTTGTAAAATTTCCCCTGAATCTGACCGCTTTTCGTATATTGGAAATGAATAAATTGATGTTGCTCAATCGCTTGTGTGAGTAGATTAAATTCCTGCTCTAAATGGCGAATATCTTCATATTGAAAGCCTTTCACTTTGATACTTTCGGTGAGTTTTTCTTGGAAAAATTGGCGATCAACTTTTGGGAAAAGATCAGAAATACTGGCAAATAGTGCAAAGCGTTCGATGTCTTGTTGGTTGAGTAAGCTGAATTGATGATGGTTGAGCCGGTAATAACGGGGACCACTTTCTGCCCATTCTAAAAATTCCAGCCGATCTTTAATATCACGTTGAATGGTGCGAACGGCCACCCCAAATTCTTCCGCTAATTGATTAACATCAATGCGTTGCCCTTGATTAAGCCGAGCGAGGATTTCTGCTAACCTTTTCGCTAATACGGTATTCTTTTTCATTCTGTTCTATCCTGCTTATTGTTGAATAACCTAAGTCTAGCAAAAGGTGATGGACAGGTTGTGTCGCCTGCTGAACATTTTGCATTTTTTTCAAAAAAAGTTTGCCAAATATAATTATTTGATGATTTTAGACTTTAAAGGTCTAATATAAGTGTGATTTGCTATTTAACTGAAAAAGTCAATATCTATTATTTCTTCCTTTAGCGTTGAGGAGGATATATGGCGGATAAGAACGAGCAACTGCTGCAAACTATCGGGCGGGCAATCTCAAAATATCGCCAGGCCGTTGGTATTACGCAAGCACAGTTAGCCGAAATCTTAGGGATCAGCAATGATGCCGTTTCAAGAATGGAACGGGGAAAAACCGTGCCTTCCGTGCTGCGTTTATTGGAATTGTCCGAGATTTTTCGCTGTGAGCTAGCCGATTTATTGACGGAAACCAGTAATCGTTCGGTCGATCAAGCTCGCAAACTGGAGGCTTTATTTGCCGATTTAGATAGCATTGAACGCAGCGAGTTAGTCGATTTATTGGAAAGAATGGTGAAGTGGAAGCAACGCACTTGAATGGATTAGTTTGCAACAAAAGAGGCACAGGTATGTGCCTTTTTTATTTTGCAAATCACTGACCCTATCTGCCCGCTTGCTTAGCTTTATTCAAGCGGAAGAAGAAAAACACCGCTGTGGTGAAGGTGAATATAATGCAGCTTTTGTTGTTCGTCATAATATTCGGGGTTGAGGTTGATCATCAGCGGGGTGTTTTGCCAGATTGCCGTGATTTCCCAATGATTGCCCATATAGACGGCGTGCTGAATTTCACATTTTTGCGCCGGCTGCCCCTCGGGTTTTAGCTGAACGGCTTCGGGGCGGATACCGATCAGGCATTTGCCGTTCGGTACGTTAAAACGCTCGGCATTGTGTAGCTGAAATCGGTAGTCGCCAAGGGTGATATGGTCGCCTTCACGTGTGCCGCTAAACAGGGTGGATTCGCCCATAAAGTTAGCAAGAAACAGAGAGTTAGGCTGCAAATAGAGCATTTTTGCCGTGCCTTGTTGGCGGATTTTGCCTTTGTCCATTACGATAACTTCATCGGAAACGGCAAAGGCTTCTGTTTGATCGTGGGTAACATACAGTGCTGTAATATTGAGCCGTTGTTGCAATTCACGGATTTTTTCGCGCATTGCGCGGCGTAAATTGGCATCAAGATTGCTTAAAGGTTCGTCAAACAATAATACTTTAGGTTTTAGTATCAAGGCTCTAGCGAGGGCGACCCGTTGTTGCTGCCCGCCGGAGATTTGATCGACATAACGATCTTCAAAACCGGCTAAATCGACCAGTTCGAGCGCCGCTTTCACTCGCTGCTGCCGTTCGCTTTTCGGTACGCCTTGCATTTTTAACCCGTAACCGACATTCTCCCCAATCGACATATGCGGAAACAGGGCGTAGGACTGAAATACGATGCAGATGTCCCGTTGCTGAATGGCACTGCGGGTAACGTCTTCCCCGTCAATTAAAATTTGTCCGGTAGTCGGGCTTTCCAGCCCTGCGACAAGGCGCAGCACGGTCGTTTTACCACAGCCGGACGGGCCGAGCAGCGTTACCATTGTGCCTTGGCGGATAGAGAGGTTGAGATTATCAATTACCTTGCTTTTGCCAAACGCTTTACTGACATTTTTTAACTCAAGAAACGCATTTTGTTGTGTCATTTTCAATCCTTAATTCATTTTCTTGGCTTTTGAACGGGCAATGCGTGTGTCGCCGACCAGCCAATCAAACAGAAAAATAATGCCCATCATCACAACGATGAGGATAGACCCGTAGGCAATCGCAATGCCGTATTCACCGTCTTCCACCCGATTTAAAATATAAGAGGTGGCAACCCGTGTGTCTGCCGTAACTAAAAACACAATCGCACTGACGGTTGTCATCGCTCGTACAAAACTGGTTACCAAGGCGGAAAGCAGTGCCGGTTTGAGCAACGGTAAGACCACAAAGCAGAGGGTTTTTAACGAACCGGCTTTGAGGGAGAGCGAGGCTTCGTCTAAGGATTTATCTAATTGCCCCAACCCTGCCACTGCCGCCCGCATACCGACCGGCATATTACGCATTACCATTGATAAAATGATGATGATACCTGTGCCGGTGAGGTAAATCGGGCTATCGTTAAATGCCAAAATATAGGATACGCCCGCCACTGTACCAGGTACGGCAAAGCAGAGTAGGGTGAGAAATTCGAGCGTTTTTCTCCCTTTAAACTCTCGCCGTACGGTGATATAGGCAATCAGTAAGCCGAAGAATGCCGTAATGGGGGCAGCCGCGGCGGCAAACATCACGGTTTGGAGTAACGACGGCCAAGCGCCGTCATTAAAACCTTGTCCAAATAATGTGAGGTAGTTATTGAAAGTCAGGGTGTAATCGACGCCCCAATTCACCGTAAAACTGCCGTAGAAGATACTGCCGTACAGCATCAGATTAAACAATACCCAGCCGGCGAGGGCGACAATAATGACCCCTTTGAACAGAGTAGGCAGATCTTGCACTTCGCCACGGTAGGATTTGCCGGAAACGGTAACATAAGAGCGGTTGCCAATCCAAAGATATTGAATGATAAAAATGGCTAACGAAAACAGAAGCAGCAACGTGCCGAGCGTGCCGGCTGAGGTGTAATCCAGTTGCGAACCGGCGATATAGAAATAGATTTGCGTGGCGATCACATCAAAGCTGCCGCCTAACACAAGCGGGGTGCTGAAATCGGCGAGGGATTGAATGGCAACCACTAAAAATGCGTTTGCCAATGCTGGTTTCAATAACGGTAAAATAATATGAAAAAATGCTTGATAGCGATTGGCACGCAGCGTATAAGCCGCTTCTTCCACAGAGGGATGAATGGACTTCAACGCCCCTTCTAAAATCATAAACGCCATTGGGGTTAAGGCTAACGTATGGGCAATCACAATACCGGTAAAGCCGTATAGCCACTGGCTTTGAAAGCCTAAGTACTCGACTAAAAAGGCGGTAACATAGCCGGATCTGCCGAGCATTAGTGTAACCCCCAACCCAACCACAAACGGCGGGGTAACAATCGGCAAGATCGAAAAAATTTTCCCGATAAAGAGCGTGCGCTTGGCTATGCGGGTGGTGTAAAGGGCAAAAGCCAAGCCGAACAGCGTAGAAAATAGCCCCACCGTTGCCGCTACACTCAGTGAATTGCCAATCACCCGCAGCACATAGGATTTTTGCAAAATCGCCAAGGCGTATTGCGGTGCAAATTCGCCGTTGTGGTAAAACATTGACTGTAAAATAGCGAAGGTCGGATAGACAATAAAGCCGAAAATCAGCAGTACAATGCTGATCAAGGCTGCAATAATAAAGCGATCGCCCTGCATTACTTTTAGGTCTGCCAACGCATTGGTGGCAAGGGCTATCAGCGAGAGAATGAGCAAAAATACCGCATAGCCTAACCGAACGTTGAACCAGATTGCCGTGAGAAAAATCAGCAGAAACAGACCGCTTGCGAGGGCAAATTCACATCGGCTACGCAATAGGCTGGGGCGAGGTGTCGGGATCAGAAAAAGGCAGAGCGGTAAAAACCACGCCCAAGCGATATTCAGGCTCGTCCAGCCTTTGGCTTGCTGCCATTCTTCGGTGGTCGCATCAAACACCCCGTAATCTAAGGCGGTTACCGGCAAAAAAGCAAAGCCCTGCCACGCAAACAGTACCCAAACGGCAGGACGGGAAAAAGAGAAAAAATTCGGCATAGTGTTCCAAAAACGTCAGAAAAGGGGCTGATGCCCCTAGCATATCGGATTATTCGGCTAATTTGACCTCATTGACCCATTTTTCGATTAACCGTTTACGCTCTTCGGTTGAGCCGTATTTTTCAAAATCGTAATGGATTAAGGTCAGATCCTGCGGATTAAGGGAATAGGGGGACGGCTCGGCGGTGGTGTTGGTTAAGACTTGGAAAGCCTCGCCTTTTTGCCAAGCGAGCTCTTGCGCCTCTTTCGACAATGCCCAATCGACAAACCGTTTCGCATTTTCAAGGTTACGCGCCCCTTTTAAAATGCTCACCCCGCCTAATTCATAGCCTGTACCTTCGCTTGGCACAACCATTTCCAAATTTGCCCCGTGTTTCTTTTCCACCGCATAGTCGTGCAAAAAGCCGATGCTGATAGCCGTTTCACCCCGTGCCGTATTACGAGAAGGGGTAATACCGGATTTGGTATATTGGGAAATGTTTTTGTGGAGTTGCTTGAAATAGGCAAAGGCTTTTTCTTCGCCCCAAAGTTGAACGAAAGTGGCAATCGCTGTGTATGCTGTGCCGGAACTTTGCGGATCGGCGATCTGAATTTCACCGGCAAGTCGGGGATCGAGCAAATCCGCCCAACTGCTTGGTATTTTTTCGATACCCAATTTTTTCAGCCGATCAAGATTAACCCCAAAGCCCAAAATGCCCATATAAACGGCAGAGGTGTAGTTGCCTTTCAGTTTAGCGGGATCACGGAATTTTTCATTGATTTCGGCAAGACTCGGCGATTGGTAAGGTTGCAACAGCCCCATTTCACCGGCTTGGGATTGCGGATCGAGTGTGCCGCCGTACCAAACGTCCGCCTGCGGATTATTTTTTTCCGACTCAATTTTCGCCAATGTGCTGCCCGACCCGTTACGAACAAAGGCAACCTTGACTTGATATTTTTCACCAAAGGCTTGGGTTGCCTGCTCGCACATCAGGTTCGTGGTACTGCAATAGACGACCAAACGCCCTTCGGCGAGGGCAGATTGACTGGCGGTCAAGCCGAATGTTACGGCAGCAAATAAGGCGGAGAGCGTTTTCAATTTCATAGGGTATTCTCGGTGAGTTAAAATCGCATCTAATATAATCGGATTTGTATCAAAATACTGTGATGCTATTCACAAATAAGCAAATTTTTTCACAAAAACAGAATTTTGCAAAATTTTGCCGTTTTTCGACCGCTTGTATAGTAAGATAACCGCAACTTTTTGAGGATAGCAAATGAACAGATTAAACATAGGCGATCAAGCGCCGGATTTTACCTTACTTGACCAACACGAACAGCCGGTTTCCCTGATGCAATTCCGTGGGCAGCGGGTATTGGTCTATTTTTACCCGAAAGCCCTCACGCCCGGTTGTAGTACGCAGGCGTGCGGTTTACGGGACAGCAAAACCGAGCTGGCGGATTTTAATGTGGCGGTGTTGGGGATCAGCCCCGATTTGCCGAAAAAATTAGCCCAATTTGCCGAGAAAAAAGGGTTGAATTTCACCCTGTTATCCGACCCCGATCATCACATTGCAGAAGCCTTTGGGGTGTGGGGCGAGAAAAAATTTATGGGAAAAACCTATGACGGTATTCACCGTATCAGCTTTTTAGTGGATGCAAGCGGTCGGATCGAGGCTGTGTTTGACAAATTTAAAACTAGCGAACATCACCGGATTGTGATCGACTATTTGAAAGGGCAACAGAATGGCGCATAAAGCAGTATTTTTGGATCGGGACGGGACGATCAATCTCGATCACGGTTATGTGCATCAAATTGATGACTTTCAATTTATTGACGGCGTGATCGAGGCATTGCTTGCCTTGAAAAAGCAGGGCTATTTGTTGGTACTGGTTACAAATCAATCCGGCATCGCCCGTGGCTATTTTAGCGAAGATCAATTTTTACAATTAACCGAATGGATGGATTGGTCGTTAGCGGATCGGGGGGTAGATTTGGACGGAATTTACTACTGCCCTCACCACCCCGAAGGGCAGGGCGAATTTCGCCAACACTGTGATTGCCGTAAGCCGCAGGCAGGAATGTTTATACAGGCGATCCGAGATTTAAACATTGACCCCAGCCAATCGATAATGGTTGGGGATAAATTGGAAGATATGCAAGCCGCCCAAAATGCCGGCGTTGCGTATAAAATGTTGGTGCGTACCGGTAAAGCGGTTACTGAGGCGGCGGAGGCTGCTGCGGATTGCGTGATCGACAGCTTGGCGGATCTGCCGTTATTATTAGCGAAACAGGGGAAGATATGACCTATCAAGATAGCAGCTTAACCGCCTTAAAGTTGGGGCAGAAAACCGATTACGCCAGTGAGTATGATCCGACATTATTACAAGCCGTACCACGCCGTTTAAACCGTGATGAATTGGGCATTAGCGAGCAGCAGCCCTTTGATCGCGGGGCGGATATTTGGACGCTTTATGAACTTTCGTGGCTAAACAGTAAAGGCGTGCCGCAGGTGGCAATTGCCGATGTAGCGGTGGATTTTCGCAGTGAGAATTTGATTGAATCCAAGAGTTTCAAGCTCTATTTGAACAGTTTCAACCAGACAAAATTTGAGTCGATAGCAGCAGTCGAGCGTTGTTTGGTTGAGGATCTTAGCCGTTGTGCAAGCGGTCAGGTAACGGTGAATATTCACAAATTGGACGCTTACCGCCAGCAGCCGATTGCGGATTTTGGCGGGGAACGGATTGACGATTTGGATATTGAGATTCACGATTATCAATTCTCAAACCGTATCCTTGAAAATATTGCACAGGACGAACGGGTGGAAGAAACCTTGGTTAGCCATTTGCTAAAATCCAACTGTTTGATTACCAATCAGCCGGACTGGGGAAGTGTGCAAATTCATTATGTCGGCAAGCGGTTAGATCGTGAGAAATTATTGCGCTATCTTATCTCGTTCCGTCAGCATAACGAGTTTCACGAGCAGTGTGTAGAACGGATTTTTACCGATTTAATGCGTTTCGCCGAGCCGGAAAAACTGACGGTATATGCCCGCTATACCCGCCGTGGCGGTTTGGATATTAACCCGTTCCGATCTAATTTTGAGAGCGAACCGCAAAACCAAAGGTTGGCACGCCAATAATGAACGCTTCGTTGTATTTAGGCATAATGTCCGGCACGAGTTTGGACGGGGTAGATTTAGCCTTGGTGGATTTTGCCCAAAATCCGCCGCAAATGACCGCTTGTGCCTGCGTGCCAATGCCGGAAGAACTTCGGGCGGCATTATCAAGGCTGCTTAAAAGCGGACAGACCGACTTACAACAACTGGGCGAGTTAGACCAACGGCTTGGGCGGCTTTATGCGGACTGTGTGAACCACTTTCTGGCTGATTTGGCGCTGACGGCGGCGGATATTCAGGCTATCGGCTGCCACGGGCAAACCGTGTGGCACGCACCGAATGGCGATTATCCGTTCACGACCCAACTTGGCGATATGCACTGGCTGGCTGCCCACACGGGCATTACCACGGTGGGCGATTTTCGCCGTAAGGATATGGCTTATGGCGGGCAAGGTGCGCCGTTCGTGCCGGCGTTTCATCAAGCGCTGTTTAGCGATCCGAATCGGATTACCGGGGTGCTGAACATCGGTGGGATCAGCAATATTTCGTTGCTGATTCCGAATCGGCAACCCCTTGGCTACGATATTGGAGCGGGGAATACGCTGATGGATAATTGGATTGAGCGTCATCAAGGCAAGCGGTTTGATCGCAACGGCGAGTGGGCGGCTTCGGGCAAAGTGCATCACGGTTTACTGGCGGCACTGCTTGACGAGCCTTTTCTCGCTCAAAAACCGCCGAAAAGTACAGGGCGGGAATTGTTTAATTTGGCGTGGTTAGCGGCAAAATTGGCACAATTTGAGCCGATTGCCCCCAATGATGTACAAGCGACATTGCTGGAATTTACCGCTCAAAGTATTGCGCAAGATTTGCGGGCAATCAATCGTCCTCAAGACTTGCCGTGTCTGCTGTTGGTCTGTGGCGGCGGTGCAAAAAATGGTAGGCTGATGGCTCGCTTGCAGGTACTGCTGCCCGATTGGCAGGTAACCACGACCAACGCATACGGCTTAGATGTCGATTATGTGGAAGCCGCTGCGTTTGCGTGGCTGGCGTATCAACGGATACATAATCTGCCGTCTAATCTGCCGAGTGTAACGGGGGCATCACAAGCGGTCAGTTTAGGGGTAATTTTTACAACATTATGATGTAGCCGTTTAATCAGATCTTGATGTGATATGGTGGACGTCAGCATAGTTCCCTAGCCGTTTGGTTTAGCCTTGATGAGTGGCTTTATAGGCGGCTAGCCAGTGTAGAAATTCATCGCTAGTGCGGGTAACATTTAATCTTAAATAGTGGGAGAAATCGGTGTGTTGGGAAAATAAATAACCCGGTGCTAAGACATAATTCTCTTTTTTCGCTTCAATCGACATTTTGGTCGTATCTAATTTTAAGTCCAGCCATAAAAATATCCCTTTATTTGCCGGCTTAGGATATTCAATACCTATTTTATCCAGCGCATTTTTCATTTTTTCGTGTTTTTTAACTAATTTTAAACGCATTTCATCAATATGTTTGGGGTAATAAGAGTGTAGCCAAATAGAATAAACACTGCGTTCCGTTAATTCGGTACTGGTCATATTAGACAACATTTTTTGGCGAAGAATAATATCTAAAAACGATTTCGGCAGATAAATAAATGCCACCCGCCAATTTGCGCCAAGAATTTTAGAGACTCCGCTAATATAAAAGACTCTTTCACCTTGATCTAAAGTGATATAACGCAAGGTATGAGGGTTATTTTCTAACGGGCTGTAAATATCATCTTCTAATAAATAGGCATTATATTGATGCAGTAAATGAAGCACTTTGTAAATAATTGAAGGGCTGACATTATAGGACGTCGGATTATTTAAAATGCTGTTAGTAATATATATTTTAGGTTGATAAGTTTTAAATAAATACTCAAGTTTTTCTAGATTTGGGCCATTTTGATCCCTTGGTACACTTAATATGTTTAAATTTAATTGATGTAGGCAGCCTAATAACCAAAACCAACTGGGATCATCGACAATAATATAATCGTTCGGGCGAGTGAGCGATCTTAAAATTAATTGGATAGCCGCAGACACGCCCGGCATTGTAATCATAAACGAGGGATCGGCAGTGATACCTAAGTGGGATAATTGCGTGGCGAATAATTTTCTCAGCGGATAGTATCCCTGAATATGCCCATAAGTATAAATAAACTCGTGGGCTTCTTTGGCGGATTTTTTGATCGCTTGGCGAATAATCTTAGCGGGGATTAGCCAATCACTCGGGAGCAGCCCGCTACCGGGAGATTTATCTTTTTCCTGCTCGTGAAATAAATGTTGCATCAGCCAGCCCGTATCTGCAACATTTTGTGTAAATGAAGGGGCGGCAACCGCTTGTACGCTTTCGGTTTTGATTGGATTGACGAAATAACCCGACCCTCGAATTGCCTTGAGATAGCCTAATGAAACAAGGTGTTCATAGGCTTGAGAAATGGTGAATGCCGAGTAATTTAATCGTTTAGCAAGGGATCGGACAGAAGGAATTTTCTGCTCGGGCAGGTAAATATTGTGTTCAATCTTTTCAATCACCCAATCACATACTTGAGCAACTTTGGTTTTTTTATTCATTTTATTTCCTGCTGTATCGATGAAAGGGCAATACAGTTATTTTTTATTATCGTCAATTGCCTCGGTTGTGCATTGATTTTATCGTTTAAATTAAATATGAACAATCGGAACATCACCTTTCTAGGAGAAAAGCAGAATGAACCGTTATTTATTATTAGCGATGCTTTCAATATGTTGTTTGGCATTAGGCGGTATATTTGTCAAATTAAGTGAATTTCCCCCCATTACAACGGGAATGTATAGAGTGTTATTTTCATTGCCTGTCTTTTTTATATTGATGAAGTTTGAATCTCATCATCGCATAATGAGCTATAAAGAAAAAGGCATAGCAATAATAGCAGGGGGGTTCCTTGCATTGGATTTAGTCTTTTGGAATATATCGTTTGCTTATACGACCGTCGCGAATGCGAATTTATTAGCGAACTTAGTCCCTTTTACAGTAGTGCCGATCTCTTATTTTCTTTATAAAGAAAAATTAACGAAGTCATTTCTGTTAGGCGCAGGAATAATGCTAATCGGGTTGATGATCTTAATGAACGGCAAAATTTCACCTACTTTGCTTCATTTTAAAGGTGATCTGTTAGCATTACTAACGTCGGTCTTTTACGGTTTATTTATGATTAGCGTGTATAAATTAAGGTATCACTTTTCAACCATTCAAATAATGGCTTATGCAAGCATCGGGTGTTTGATCGTATTATTGCCGTTAGCGATTGGATATGAGGGCGTATTTTTACCGCTCACCTTTGCCGAAATTTATCCGCTAATCGGTTTGGCATTGTTATCGCAAATATTAGGGCAAGGCGGATTAAGTTATTGTTTAGGCAAAATTAACGCTAGTTTTGCCGCTTTATTAGTCTTAACACAGCCGATGATTGCTGCTTTCTACGCTTATGTAATATTTGAGGAAAGATTGTCATTTTTAGAAATCATCAGCCTATTGATTGTCTTAATCGGGCTATATATTGCCAATAAAAAATAGTATGATAATTGCCATCTACTTATGATTTAACCCAAAATACAATGGCTGAACACGCTTTATTAGAGACATTAACCCACTTAATCACGGAACAACGCAACCCTAAATCAATGGAGATGGATCGTTTATCGGCGGCAGAGATTGTCGCATTGATGAATGAGGAAGATCGCCAAGTGCCTGCGGCAGTGCAAGCCTGTTTACCGCAGATTGCTGCTGCCGTTGAACAGATTGTCGCCGCCTTTCAGCGAGGCGGTCGCTTAGTTTATTTGGGGGCAGGTACAAGCGGGCGGTTGGGCGTATTGGACGCTTCGGAATGCCCGCCCACGTTCGGCACATCGCTCGAAATGGTTAAAGGGCTAATAGCTGGTGGCGACAAGGCGTTGCGTCAGGCGGTAGAAGGGGCGGAGGATAGCGATGAGGCGGGCAAAGCGGATTTGCAAGCGGTCGGTTTTTGCGAAAAAGATGTTTTAGTCGGGATAGCGGCAAGCGGACGCACCCCTTATGTATTAGGCGCATTAAATTATGCAAAATCCCTTGGTGCATATACGGTTGCGATAGCCAGCAACCCTCGTTCGCCAATGGCGAAAATGGCTGATATTGCGATTGAAACGGTGGTCGGAGCGGAAGTCTTAACAGGGTCAAGCCGGCTCAAATCCGGCACAGCACAAAAATTGGTGCTGAATATGCTTTCTACTGCCAGTATGGTGCTAATGGGCAAATGCTATCAAAATTTGATGGTCGATGTGCAAGCCAGTAATCAGAAGTTGCTCGCCCGTGCCGTGCGTATTGTGATGCAAGCGACAGAGTGTTCGCAAACGACAGCGGAAACGGCACTCGCCCAAGCCAATCAAAATGCCAAATTGGCAATAATGATGATTTTGAGCGGCACGGATAGCGCCACTGCCGAGCAATTATTGCGTCAAAATCACGGGCGGTTAAGATAGTTGTACCGCTAGGCTTTGCCAATAACCAGTGAGAGAATACCTGCTGCAATAAGCGGCCCGACCGGCACGCCCTTCAAAAAAGCCACGCCGATAATCGTGCCAATCAACAGCCCCGTAACCAGCACGGGTTGGCTGCCCATCAGGTTTACGCCTCTTCCGCCTAACCAAGCAACCAGTACGCCGGCTATAATCGAAAAGAGCATTTTCAGATCAAGGAGCTGGCTGATTTCCGGCAGCGTAATTCTGCCGGATACTAACGGGCTCAGTACACCGATTGTTAAAATCACGATACCGATTTTTAAACCGTATTGATCGGCAAGCGGCAAGTATTTCGCCAAAAAAGTTTGTTGCATAATCAGTAGCACGGCAGCGGAGATCGTAACGGCACTATTTTGGCTGAATAAACCGAGTAGGATAAGTGCCACGAGCAGTAATGCCACTGCATTGAATTGTAAAGACATAATCTATATGCGGGAAAAGTAAAATCCCTTACGATTGTAAGGGATTGAAAGATTAACTGGCAACCATCACCATTGCAGGACGGATCACTCTGCCGTGTAAGGTGTAGCCTTTTTGCATTACGCTGCTGATATGGTTCGGCTCAATGTTTTCTGCGGGCTGCATTGAAATCGCTTGGTGCAATTCCGGATCGAAAGCCTCACCGATATTACCGACGGCGACCACACCGAAATTAGTCAGTGTTGAAACCAAACCTTTATGGGTTAATTCCACCCCTTCGGCGAGGGCTTTGCTGCTTTCGTCCGCCCCTTCCAATGCTTGTAGCGCACGCTCAAGATTGTCCACCACATTCAGTAATTCTTTGGAAAATTTCTCAAGGGCAAATTTGTGCGCTTTTTCAACGTCTTGTTCGGTGCGGCGGCGAATATTTTCAATTTCGGCTCTGGCACGCAGGGCAATGTCCTGTTCCCGTTTGTCTGCTTCGGCGATGTAAGCCTCTAAACTTTGAATGCGTTCATTTGCCGCAACAAGCGGGTCGATTTCTGCGTTTTCTTGCAAATCTGCCAGTGCTTGTTCGGTTTGCTCTACGGTTTCTTCTGCCACAACATCTTGTTCTACAGGGGATTTTTCGGTTTGATTTGTCATTTATAAGTCCTCTAAATGAAAATTTACATTGCAAATTTTTGCACAAAACTGACCGCTAATATAGGGTTAAATCCACCAATTTCAAGCCGAATAAGCGATTTAGTTCAGTAAATGCGCCATTGCTTTTTCTTCTTGTTTGATCCGCACCGCTAAAATGACAAGATAGACGGGTAAGCCGAACATTGCGGTATAACCGGCGTGGCAAAACAGGCTTAAACCGATTAGCTCCGGAATGATATTGAGAAAATAGTTGGGGTGGCGAATATATTTAAACAGAAAAGAACGGTTAATTTTGTGAGCGGGTAAAATGTAAAGTTTGACTGTCCAAATCTCTTTTAAGGCATAGATCACATAAAACAGCATAATAAAGGCAAAAATGAGCAGTGCTAAACCGAGCTGGGCGGTATGATCAAAGCTGATTTGGCGGAAATTTGCCTCTGTGATGGCAGCAAGATAAAACAGAATATGTGCGGCAGAGAGCAGTATTGAATTGGTTTTGCCGTATTGAACCGCCCCTTTTGCGATCAGGGCTTTTTCGTTACGAATTGAAATAGATAAGGTGTAAAAACGCAGGGCTAAAATAAGTGCGAAAAGGGTATTGATAAATAACATAAAATCTCCTTTTAAAAGGGTAAAACCATATCACCTTAGACAAAGTGATGCACCTATTCTTACATTATAGAACGCCGTTTGGCGAGATTATCCGCAGAAATAACCGTTCTCTCTATGTCGATTTTTCGCTATAATCGACACAATTTTTTCTCTATTTTGATAAAGGATAATTTTATGATGCGTTCTCATTATTGCGGGGCATTAAATCGCTCTCACGTTGGCGAACAAGTAACCTTAAGTGGCTGGGTTCACCGTGTGCGTAACCTCGGTCGTTTTATTTTTATGCAAATTCGTGATCGTGAAGGGATCGTACAAGTTTTCTTTGATGAAAAAGACGACGCACTGTTTAAAATTGCCAGTAGCTTGCGTGCGGAAGCCTGCGTACAAATTAAAGGCGAAGTGATTGCCCGTGATGAATCGCAAATCAATCAAGAAATGGCAACGGGTGAGATTGAAGTATTAGTAAAAGATGTATTGGTATATAACAATGCTGAAGTGCTTCCCCTTGATTTCAACCAAAATAACACGGAAGAGCAGCGTTTAAAATACCGTTATTTAGATTTACGCCGTCCGGAAATGGCTGAACGTTTGAAAACCCGTGCCAAAATCACCAGTTTTGTCCGCCGTTTTATGGACGATAGCGGCTTCCTTGATATTGAAACCCCAATGCTCACCAAAGCCACACCGGAAGGCGCGCGGGATTATCTTGTGCCGAGCCGTGTGCATAAAGGCAAATTTTATGCGTTGCCACAGTCGCCGCAGCTATTCAAACAGCTTTTGATGATGTCGGGATTTGACCGTTATTACCAAATTGTCAAATGCTTCCGTGATGAAGATTTGCGCGCCGATCGCCAGCCGGAATTTACCCAAATTGATGTGGAAACCACCTTTATGACAGCACCGGAAGTGCGGGCGATGATGGAAAAAATGATCCGTGGGCTCTGGTTGGATCGCTTAAATGTCGATTTAGGCGAATTTCCACAAATGACCTTTGCGGAAGCAATGCGCCGTTTCGGTTCGGACAAACCGGATCTGCGCAACCCGCTTGAATTGGTTGATGTCGCCGATTTATTAAAAGAGGTAGAGTTTAAAGTCTTTAACGAACCGGCAAATGATCCGGAAGGGCGGATTGCGGTTATCCGAGTGCCAAACGGGGCGGAAATCACCCGTAAACAGATTGACGAATACACCCAATTTGTCGGCATTTATGGGGCGAAAGGCTTGGCGTGGGCGAAAGTCAATGATGTGAACGCAGGGCTTGCCGGTTTGCAAAGCCCGATTGCGAAGTTTTTAACTGACGAGGTGGTTGTTGCCCTCTTAGCCCGTGTGAATGCACAAAACGGCGATATTATTTTCTTCGGCGCAGATAAAGAAAAAATCGTAACCGATGCAATGGGGGCGCTGCGTTTAAAAGTAGGGCGTGATCTAAACCTCACTGATCTGAATGCTTGGAAGCCGCTTTGGGTGGTAGATTTCCCAATGTTTGAAAAAGATGATGAAGGGAATTGGTCGGCAATGCACCACCCATTCACCTCACCAAAAGAGCTAACGCCGGAGCAGTTGATGGCTGACCCGAAAAGTGCGGTTGCCAATGCTTATGATATGGTGATCAACGGTTACGAAGTCGGCGGCGGCTCAGTACGGATTTTCGACCCGAAAATGCAACAAACCGTCTTCAACATTTTGGGCATTAACGAAGATGAACAAAAAGAGAAGTTTGGCTTCTTGCTGGATGCTCTCAAATACGGCACACCGCCGCACGCCGGTCTTGCCTTTGGCTTAGACCGTTTGACGATGCTGATTACCGGTACGGAAAATATTCGAGATGTGATCGCCTTCCCGAAAACCACTGCCGCAGCCTGCTTGATGACCGAAGCACCGAGTTATGCCAATCCGCAGGCATTAACCGAACTGGCAATTAGCGTGGTCGCTAAATCAGACTAAATTCAAAGCCCTTTAAATCAGCCGATTTAGAGGGCTTTTTTCTTAGACAAGTATAGTGAGAAATGTGAAAGTAAAAAGGAGACAATGATGCTTATCAACTATTGCAGCTTAGCCTGCCCGCATTGCCATCAGTCGATCAAAATTCCGCTCATCAAACCTGTTCAATGGATCAAGCAATGTCCCCACTGCCAACAAGCGATAAAATATAAATATTCGTTTGGAAAATTTTTTATCACTTTCTTGCTAGGTTATGCAATCGTTATGTTGATCTGTCATATGTTGCTAAGTGAATATCCTAAAATTCATTTTATTTTAGCGATGATTGGCGGCTTTATAACTCAACATTTTTTAGGTGATGCGCATTTTGACAAAGAAGAGTAGCCTTGGTTAAGCTGGGGAAGTTGTGAATAGTTTACAAGCGGGTATTTTCACTTAAAAATCTGCAAATAGGATAAACCCCACCAATCAAGATCTGATTGGTGGGGCGTTTTCCGTCTATAAAAGACTATCTTTGGTTTCTGCTATTTTCCATAGTGCGCCAAGGCTTAATAAGCCGTTAACAAAGAGATAAATGCCAACGCCCCATAAACCGAAATGATTATTTAGCGGAATGGTTATCAGCGTAGCAACACTTGCGCCTAAGATGCCGGCACAGTTATAAGCCAGCGATGCGCCGGAATAACGGACTTCCGTTGGAAACAGTTCGGGCAGTAAGCTGGCTAATGGGCCATACCCCATTCCGATGAGCCCCATACCTATCATAAAAAAGAAAAATAGTCTTAATGTAGTTGCATTTTCAAGGAAGAACGGGATAAAGAGCCCAAAGAGTGTTACGCCTAGCGTGGTGATTATCATCCATTGTTTACGTCCGATACGGTCGATATAATATCCCGAAAGGCTGATCGTCAATGCAAGGGCAAAAGCACTGCACATTAACAGGAAAGTCAATGTGCCGCTTGAAAGCCCCAACCCTGTCGCATAACCTGCAGGCGAGAGTCCGACCGGTGATTTTGCATATACTTGAGCAAAAGCAATCATAATATAAAATAAAACATAGCCGGCAACGGATAGCAACATTCCTAGAATAAAGGGTTTGGCGTAGGTGGAGAAAACCCATTTTATCGGCAAGTTTACCGCTCGTTTTTGTTGTGCTATTGCAGTGATAAAAATCGGGCTTTCAACTAATTTTAGACGGACGTATAATCCGATAAAAATGAGAATAACCGATGAGATAAACGGAATACGCCAAGCCCATTCAACTAATGCTTGATCGCCAAAAAGCCAATTAACGACAAAGAATACGCCATTCGCCAGTAATAATCCTATCGGTGCACCTAGCTGTGGAAAGGTGCCGTACCACCCTCGTTTATGCTGCGGGGCATTTTCAATCGCAACCAGTGCCGCCCCTCCCCATTCACCACCTAAGCCGATGCCTTGCCCGATTCTGCATAAACAAAGCAGTAATGTTGCCCAGATACCGATATGTTCATAAGTGGGTAATAATCCGATAATGACGGTTGCCGAGCCCATTAGAAGCAGAGAGACGACAAGCGTGTTTTTCCGACCGAAGCGATCACCGAAATGCCCGAATAATGCGGCACCTAGCGGTCGGGCGATAAAGGTCAGGGCAAGTGTCGAGAGTGCTGCGATCTGACTGGACACAGGATCGGCGTAAAAAAACTGATGATTAAAAATGAGTACCGCAGCAATCGCATAGATGTAATTATCAAAATATTCTATGGTCGTACCTATCATTGTCGCGGTAATTACCTGCTTGAGGTTGTTTTGTGTCGGTTGCATTTGTTGCTCCTTTAGCATTGCACGGGTGTATGATGAACGCTGAATAGCAGTTAGTTTAAATCTAATCCCATTTGCCAAAATGCCACTTCCATACGAGTAGCCGTAGTAAAAATCTCTTGGATTTTTTGCAACTGGGAGAGAGTGATAAACTGACAAAGTTGTTCTAGCGTTGCACCGATTTGTGCGGCACTATGTTGAAAGCCTGGGGAAGCGTAATTGTCAATCCATTTTTGATAAGGATTATTTGATGGACTAAGCTGTCGTTCATTAATCATTCTGGAAACTTCAGCATAGCCTAAAGCACAAGGAGCGATTGCGGCATATAGTTCGGCGAGTGTACCGTGCATACCACAGTCTAAAACGTAACGAGTATAAGCTATGCAGGCGGGGGATTCGGAAAGTTGTTGCAGCTCTTCCTTTGATATACCCCATTCCTTGCAATACGAGATATGTAACTCGATCTCCTCTAAAATAGATTGTACCACCTGCTGTGCAGCATTCATTTGAGCAAACGTATCCGCCTTGTAAACGGCTAACCCAAATGCTCGGCTATAATGGAAAAGATAGAGATAATCCTGCTTTAGATAATGTTGGAAATTTATAATGGGAAGTGTACCTTGAGCAAGTTGTAGCACAAAATGATGTTCGATGTAGTTTTTCCAATGGATTGAACTACCTTGGATGAGTTGTTGGCAAGTAAGCATCCTATTTCTCCTATTTTCAGTTGAATATAAACGGAATGAACTCAAGATAGTCTGAAAACAGTTAGTCTAATAGGGTAGAGAAAATGCGAGAATGGAGTAAAAAATAAAGGGGAATATGATGTGGACATAATTAGTTTCCTACGCCAGTACTAACTGTTTCAGGTTCACGGGTATGATCTCAGCCATAAGGCACCCCGACTAATGCCACCAGTGTAGCAATTTTCTTTGAACACTCAATATCCTTCACACAAAATTGTGATAAAGATCTCATTATTTTTATCACTATTAATAAAGCGGGACTTGCTCAAATTATTTTTATTGAAAATAGTGTAGAATTTCAAACGCAATATGGCTCGGAAACAGGGGGCAAAATGAGGCTACAAACCTATCAACACTGGCTGGTAGAATATTATAAACTTCGGCAATGGTATGACTACACCCCTTTTATCCGCTTGAATTTTTTGACGGAAGAAGTCGGCGAGTTGGCACAAGCGGTACGGGCGTATGAAATCGGGCGGGATAGAGCCGATGAACCGCCGTTATCTCAACAGACTCGTTTAGCACATATTCAGGAAGAAATCGGCGATGTGCTGAATAATTTGCTTATTTTAGCCGAGAAATACCAGCTTGATTTAGCAGTGATAATGCAAGAAAATCAACGCAAATTAACACAACGTTTGGAGGGGAAAGCGTGAATATTACCGTTTATTGCGGCGCAAGTTTGGGAAACGACACTGTTTATCGAGATTCGGCAGTGCGTTTAGGCAAGTGGATTGTCGCACATCAGCATCGCTTAATTTACGGTGGTGGGCGAGCAGGGCTAATGGGCGTGATTGCCGATACGGTGCTTGCCGAAGGCGGCGAAGTTATCGGGGTGATGCCGACTTTTTTAGCGGAGCGGGAATTGGCACATACCGGCTTAACCCAGTTAATCACGGTCGATTCAATGTCGGTACGCAAGCAAAAAATGATCGAGTTGGGCGAAGCGTATATTGCATTAGCTGGCGGGCCAGGGACGTTAGAGGAAATCAGCGAGGTGATTTCGTGGGCAAGAATCGGACAAAACCCGAATCCGTGCATTTTGTTTAACCAAAACGGCTATTATAATCCCCTCAAAATGTTGTTTGAGCAAATGGTGAAATCCGCATTTCTCACGGCAGAGGATTACCAAAAAATCTTATTTTCCGATGATTTAGACGAAATTGCACAGTTTATTGCCACTTACCAAGCCCCGGAAATTAGACGTTATTAAATGAAGTATAAAAATCCCTATTCCGTTTTAGTGGTGATTTATGCCCAACATAGCGGACGAGTGTTAATGTTGCAACGCCAAGATGATCCGAGTTTTTGGCAGTCGGTAACCGGCACGATTGAAAGTGGCGAGCAACCGTTCCAAACGGCGTTGCGGGAAGTGAGAGAAGAAACGGGCATTGATATTGCTGCGCAAAATTTAACGCTCGTCGATTGCCAATTCAAGATAGAATTTGAAATTTTCCCCCAATTCCGCTATAAATACGCCCCGCAGATTACTCATTGTCAAGAGCATTGGTTTTTATTGGCGGTTGATGATGAAATGTCCCCTGTGTTGAGTGAGCATTTATGTTTTCAATGGCTTTCACCCGAACAGGCGGCAAAACTGACGAAATCCCCCAATAATCGCTTGGCAATTGAACGCTATCTCATCAACAAAGAGAGCAAAATGTCAGATTTTTTAGCATAGCAAGCGGTCAGTTGCGTGCTATTTTTTGCAAAATCAGTATTGGGGCAAGTGATTGCCCCGTTAAATATTCAAGAAGACAAATAAGGAAACAAAATGGCAGGTCATAGTAAGTGGGCTAACATTAAACACCGCAAAGCCGCACAAGATGCGCAACGTGGGAAAATTTTTACAAAATTAATTCGTGAATTGGTTACCGCGGCAAAATTAGGCGGCGGTGATGTGTCGGCAAACCCTCGTTTGCGTGCGGCGGTGGATAAAGCCTTATCCAGCAATATGACACGGGATACGATTAACCGTGCGATCGAGCGGGGTGTCGGCGGCGGCGATGACACCAATATGGAAACAAAAGTGTATGAAGGTTACGGGCCGGGTGGAACTGCGGTGATGGTTGAGTGTCTAAGCGATAACGCAAACCGTACCATCTCCCAAGTCCGTCCAAGTTTTACCAAATGTGGTGGAAACTTAGGCACGGAAGGCTCGGTCGGCTATCTATTTAGCAAAAAAGGGTTGATTTTGATTGGCTCGGCGGATGAGGACGCTTTAACGGAAGCGGCGATTGAAGCCGGTGCGGACGACATTCAACCACAAGAAGACGGCAGCTTTGAGATTTATACGGCTTGGGAAGAATTAGGGACGGTGCGTGACGGTATTGAAGGGGCGGGCTTTAAAGTAGAGTCTGCCGAAGTTACAATGATCCCTTCAACAACGGTCAATTTAGACGCGGAAACCGCACCGAAATTATTAAAACTGATCGATATGCTTGAAGAGTGTGATGATGTACAGAACGTTTATCACAACGGCGAGATCAGCGATGAGGTTGCCGCACTACTTTAGTTTTTACTCAAAGGAGTTCGAATGAAATTGATGAAATTTGCCCCGGCACTTGCAGCGGCACTCGTATTATCTGCCTGTTCAACCGCATCTGATGTGGTATCCAGCACCACTAATGCCGTCAGCAAAACGGCAGATGCGGTGAGCAGCGGGGTATCTCAAGCAGCCACAACGGTAAAAGACGGCGTATCCGATGCGGTGAAAACCGTTACCGATAAATTCGATACAACGACAAAATCGGTGGTTTATCATTGCCAAAATAATACGCTGGTTACAGCCACTTACGGCTTTGAAGGCGAGAAAGCGAAAAGTGTGAACCTCACGTTAGGCAAAAAAGTGATTAAAGGCTTAATGGTTGATGACAAAGCACCTAATCCGGTAACCTTTGAATCAAAAACACATCGCTGGAACACCGATGAAACTTTCTCACTGGCAACATTCGATAAATCTTCTTCGGTAATGCTCACCAAATTAGGTAAGCAAACGGATCAAATTTTAGCGAAAAACTGCCGTATTGATGAAGCGGAAACCGCTAAATTGAATAAGTAATCTTTTCAATGCATTAAGGGACACCAAGTGTGTCCCTCTTTTTATTCTAGAGCGTAATAATGGCAATTATTTTGGGTATCGATCCGGGTTCAAGGGTTACGGGGTACGGAGTCATTCGGCAAATGGGGCGACAACTGGATTACCTTGGCAGCGGCGCAATTCGCACGGCGGTGGACGATCTCCCCAGCCGTTTAAAACGAATCTATGCCGGAGTGAGTGAAATTATTCAGCAATTTCAGCCGGATATGTTTGCGATTGAGCAAGTGTTTATGGCAAAAAATGCCGATTCTGCGCTGAAGTTAGGGCAAGCAAGAGGCACGGCGATTGTGGCGGCGGTAAATCACGATTTACCGGTGTTCGAGTATGCGGCAAGGTTAGTTAAGCAAACGGTGGTCGGAATTGGCTCGGCGGATAAGGTGCAAGTTCAAGAGATGGTTACCCGCATTTTGCATCTATCCGCTAAACCGCAAGCCGATGCCGCCGATGCGTTAGCGATTGCGATTACCCACGCCCATTCGATGCAGCATTCGCTACGGGTTGCGGCACAAACCACGCAGGCGGTCAGCTCGGAAAAAGAGCAAATTTTAGCCCTGATGAAAACCCGTTATAGCCGTGGGCGTTTTCGCTTAAAAGGTTAGCCGACTGCGGCGGTAACGACAATTTCGACTTTCCAATTCGGGTTAGCCAAGCGGGCTTCAACAGCGGCACGAGGCGGGCTGTTTTGCGTATCGACCCACTCGTCCCACGCCCGATTCATCTCGTCAAACTCCGCCATATCGGCAACAAAAACCTGCGCCGTCAAAATACAGCTTTTGTCTGTGCCGGCAACCTTTAACCATTTATCAATTTCGGCTAAAACCTGTTGGGTTTGACCGTACATATCCAGTTGATCATTTTCCGGCACTTGTCCGGCTAAATAAGCCACGCCGTTGTAAATCGCCAGTTCGGACAGGCGTTTACCGACTTGAAAACGTTGAATCATTGAGAAATCCCTTATTGTAAGCGGTCGGATAGCGGTCATTTTTTTTTGCAAATTTTGCCTGCGAACCGACCGCCTGTGAAATTATTCGACCTTGGTAATCCAGCCTGCCGGCGCTTCAATATCACCGAACTGAATCCCGACTAATTCGTCGTAGAGGCGTTTTGTGATAGGGCCGACTTCCGTTTCGGAATGGAAAACGTGGAAGTGTTCGCCGTGTTGAATCCCGCCGATTGGCGTAATCACTGCCGCTGTGCCGCACGCCCCCGCTTCAGTAAATTGATCAAGTTTATCAATATAAACATCACCTTCAATCGTTTCCATTCCTAAGCGATGTTTTGCCAAATAGAGCAACGAGTATTTGGTAATACTCGGGAGAATGGAGTCGGAAATCGGCGTGATAAACTGATTGTTGGCGGTAATACCGAAAAAGTTTGCCGCCCCGACTTCCTCAATCTTTGTGTGGGTTTTCGGATCAAGATAAATCGCATCGGCAAATTTTCTCTCAACGGCAATTTGGTGGGGTAAGAGGCTTGCCGCATAGTTACCGCCGACTTTCACACCGCCTGTGCCGTTCGGGGCGGCACGGTCGTAATCGGAGACGATAAAGTTTGCCGGCATTAGCCCACCTTTGAAATAAGCCCCGACCGGACAACAAAAGACGCTAAAAATATATTCGGGAGCAGGGCGAACGCCGATATTTTCGCCGACACCAATGACAAAAGGGCGTAAATAGAGTGATGCGCCGGTACCGTACGGGGCGAGCCATTCGGCATTGGCTTTGACAACCTGTTTACAGGCTTCGACAAACATTTCGGTCGGCACTTGCGGCATCAATAATCTGGCACAAGTCGTTTGCATTCGCTTGGCATTTTCATCCGGTCGGAAAAGGTTGATTGAACCGTCTTTGCAGCGATAAGCCTTTAAGCCTTCAAAGCATTGCTGCCCATAGTGGAGAGCGGTTGAGCCTTCGTGAATGTGCAGGGTGTTGTCGGTGGTCAATTCACCTTTGCTCCATTGACCGTCTTTCCAATGGGCGATAAAACGGTAATCGGTTTTGATATAAGAAAAGCCTAAATTTTGCCAGTCGATATTTTTTGTCATTGTTGTGTCCTTCGTTGTTTTCGTGGAAAGTGTGAAGAATTTACACTATTTCCTCAATAAAATGAAAGCCTTCGCACAAAAAATTAAAAATTTCGTATAAAAGTTGGCTTTTGGTGGTGATATTTGGAAATTCTGCTAAAATGGAGAGGATTTTAGAATGAAAAAAACCGCCCAAATGGGCGGTATTAAACCAAATGGTTCAAAATATACAGGAAGTGAAACGAGTAACTTTCGTTACTCCAGTCTAGTTGCCTAGACCAATATGCAAACACAACATCATACTTAAAATTCAAAATAGCTGAAACAGCTATCACTATCCATCTAAGTACAGGCAAAATTTTAGAGATGTTTAAACCATTAAGCAAACTAAATTTTTTAATTTTATTTATCAAAAAAAATAATGTAATAGGTTAGCCCTATTCTCAATTCGTTGTTAGTTATGAATAATAAAAAACTCCCGCCGCTCAATGCGCTGAAAGCCTTTGAATCTGCGGCTCGTCATCTAAACTTCACCAAAGCGGCGGAGGAACTGTTCGTTACACAGGCGGCAGTCAGCCACCAGATTAAACTGCTGGAGGATTTTCTGAGCATTCAGCTTTTCCACCGTCGTAATCGTGTGTTGGAACTCACGGAGCTGGGTTTGCAATATTTTGACGAGATCCGACCGCTTTTGGAACAAATTGCTAAAGCAACCGATAAAATTCGGGCGAAAAACAGCCGCCAGATCTTAACGATCAGCGTGCCGCAAACCTTTGGTATGCACTGGCTTGTGCCACGTTTGAACGATTTTCACCAAAAATACCCTGAAATTGAAGTCAGAATTAAAGGGGTCGATCAAGATGAGGGCTTGCTCGGCAAAGAAATTGACGTGGCGATCTACTACGGTTCGGGTAAATGGGAGAATGTTGAATCTATCCGATTGTCCGAAGCGCCGTTGGTGATTTTAGCTTCACCGAAATTTTTACAGGAAAATCCCCTCAACCGCCCGCAAGATTTAGTGGGTAAAACGCTTTTGCACGTTTTTAGCCGCAACAAATGGAAACGCACGATCGAGCATTTTGGTTTGAGCGGCGACATTGATGTGGAAGAAAGCGGCTCGATGTTCAGCCACACCTTTATGGCATTGCAGGCGGCGATGCATCAGCAAGGGATTGCGATTGCAAATAAAACGTTGGCACAGCACGAACTTGAGCAGGGGCATTTAATCGAACCGTTTCCGACCGGTTTGAACGATGAAAAAGGCTTTTATGTCGTCTTCCCACCACAAATGATGGAAGTGAGCAAAGTGAAACAATTTGTAGAATGGATTTTGCAGGAAATACGCACTTAAATCGGGTAAAATAGTAAAAAATGTAACAAGCGGTTAACTTTTGGCATTTTTTTGCAAAAGCTAGCCGTTTCCTTTAGGAAAAATGATGAAATATCAATGGATATTATTTGATGCGGACGAAACCCTGTATTCCTTTAATTCTTACTTTGGGTTAAAAGCGGTGCTGGCACAGTACGGGCTAGCGTTTACGGAAGCGGACTATGCCGAGTTTCAAGCGGTGAATAAACCCTTGTGGGTCGATTATCAAAATAAAAAAATTACGGCGGAACAACTGCGTACGATCCGCTTTGCCAAATTATCCGCACTGACGGGGCAGAGTGCCGAGCAACTTAATCTTGCTTTGATGGCAGAAATGGCATTGGTCAGTCGCCCGTTGCTGGATGTGCCGACAATGCTGGCAGCCTTGCACGGCAAGGTCAAAATGGGCATTATCACCAACGGTTTTGATGCTTTGCAACAAAAACGTTTACACAACACGCAAACACACCATTTTTTCGAATGGGTAATAACTTCCGAAGCCGTGGGCGTTGCCAAGCCTGATCCGAAAATTTTCCACGAAGCCTTTGAAAAAATGGGGACGTTCGATAAATCACACGTTTTAATGGTGGGGGATACGCTGGCTTCGGATATTTTAGGGGCAAACCAAGTGGGTATTGCGAGTTGTTGGTTTAATCCGGAACAAAAACAAAATGATACAGATATTAAACCGACCTATGAAATTCAAACGATTTTAGATTTAATCCGCATTGCAAGCGGTTAGATCATATTACTTTTGTGCTTATTTTTCTTACCTAAGGCTAACATTATGAAATTACAACAACTACGCTACATTGTCGAAATCGTTAATCAAAACCTCAATATTACCGAAGCGGCGGAGGTGCTTTACACCTCTCAACCCGGTATCAGTAAACAAGTGAAATTGTTGGAAACCGAGCTGGGTGTGAATATTTTTGAGCGAAACGGCAAACATATTAAGGGGCTAACGCCGAGCGGCGAAAAAATCGTTGCCATTGCCCGTGAATTGTTGGTGAAAGCTCAAAGCATTAAATCGGTAGCAGAGGAAGAAACTTGCCCGGATAAAGGCGTGTTACGCATTGCAACGACCAACACCCAAGCCCGCTACACACTGCCGAATGTGATTAAAACCTTCAAAGAAAAGTACCCTGAGGTCAGTTTTCACCTGCATCAAGGATCGCCGAGCCAAATTTATGATGCGTTAATGGCAGGCGAAGTGGATCTCGCCATCACCACAGAAGCACAATATCTGTTTGAAAATGTGGTACTGCTACCCTGCTATTTGTGGAATCGCTCGGTGGTGGTGAAAGCCGATCATCCGTTAGTGGCGTTTGTGAAACAAAATCGCAAATTGACGGTCGAAGAACTCGGAAAATATGACTTGATCACTTATACCTTCGGGTTTACCGGTCAATCCGATTTAGACAGGGCTTTCAATAAAGAAGGTATCTTGCCGAATATCGTGTTTACCGCCACCGATGCCGATGTGATTAAAACCTATGTCCGACTCGGTTTGGGGGTAGGGATTATGGCGTCAATGGCATACACCGAAGACGATAGCGATTTAGTCGCAATTGATGCAAGTCATTTATTCCAATCCAGTATGACACAAATTGCGTTTAGACGAGGAACATTCTTACGCAATTATATGTATGATTTTATTCACTATTTTTCACCACATTTAACCAAAATGCAGGTGGAAAAAGCAGAGCAGTTGCGTGATAACAACGCAATTTTGCTGATGTTTGAGAATATGCAATTAGAGGAAAAATGATGACAGCTTTACAAAAAATCATCTTATGGGTGGGCGTTTGTACCGCTTTAGTGGCAAATGTGGCAGCGGAACAATTTCATATTAAATACAGCTCAAACTATTTAATGCCGGCGTATGTACAGTTTAAAAATGACGGCAAAAGTTACGGCATTACCGCCAAAATTAACGTGCCGCTTTACAATATCGTGTTTAGTGCGAAAGGACGAGAAGCAAACGGGCAATTCCAACTGTTGAGCTATCGGGATAGCCGTAACGGCAAAAACTATGCGGTTGCCGAGTTGGATTCTAATACAATTCAATACGGCAAAACCAAAGAACCGCTCAAAAAAGAGGCACTAAAATTGCCGGCCTTTGACCTGTTCAGCCTTGCTTTTCAGCTTAGTTACTATGACAGATTGCCAATCAGCTTCCAAACGACAAACGGCAAAAAACTCTACCCGACTGAAAATGTGGTTTTGAATAAAAGCCAGAAAAACGTGAAAATGAACGGGCAGGATTTCCAAGAGATCACCTATAAATTCAAAACGGGCGATAAATTTATTACCGTGAAAAAATTTGCTGGCGAGAAATTCCCACGTTATATCGCCTATAACCGTGATAGCGATAACTACGAGCTGAAGTTTGATAGCTTTGTGAAATAAGCAAAGTCTAAGTTGTGTATGATAAGAGTGGTTATGTAGTATATATTTGAGTATTTATCCAAACGGTAGCGAATGCATCTTATAAAAATTTAGAAAATACAAAATATTTGCAACTGTGAGGTTGAATGGAAGAATGCTCGCAATTCTAATAAATTATGTACACAGGTACCTATTCTAAATTTATTACCTTTTTCTAGCAAGCGAGAATAGAATTATTGAGACTTCTATCTATACTGATGCATTTCATATTTATTGCTAGATAAAGTGTATCGCAATATATTTTCTATCTTAGGAGTAGATAATAGATTTTTTAATGGTATATTCCAAAACTAAATATTTCTGTTTCAAGATCTGATAAAAAGGATACCCAATGTATAATGAATTATTGCTTGCGATTGATTTGAATAATCCGCAAGGGTCGCAATTAGTGGTGGAGACGGCGTTGCATTTAACCGCACAAAATCCGAATGCACGTTTTCGGGCAGTTACGGTGATTGAGCCGCTTGATGACAGTTTTATTTCGGCATTTTTGCCGAAAAACTTTGATAAGTCTTTGATTACCGAGGTGAATAAAGCTTTACATCAGTTCACGCAAACCCATTTTCCACCGAGTGCCAAAGTGCAACATATTGTGGCACACGGAACAATTTATGAAGAAATCAATCGAATTGCCGCAGAGAAACAGGTGGATTTAGTCATAATGTTAGCCAGCAGTAAGCCGAAGGCTAAAGGCTTGAGTAATAATACCCGCCGTGTTGCGAAATATGGTACAACGCCTGTGTTGATCGTCAAGTAGTAAGCTATTTTTTCAGGTGCTCAAAATAGTGCGTGATGAGCTCGCAGGCGATGCGGACTTTTTCCGATTGAACACGTTGCAAAGTAACCAAATACAACGGCACAGGCGGTAGTTGCCAATCGCAAAAAATGCGGACTAACTCACCGCTTGCCAAGGCTTTTTCAACATCAACCGCCGGTTGAATTGACACGCCTAGCCCACTCATCGTGAGTCGGCGGCTGGCATAGAGGCTGTTACAGTGAATACGGTAGTCGGGGAAAATCTCTTGTTGCTGTTCGCCCTGTTTGAATGGGAGCGATGTAAACCGTGCATTAGAAAAACTGATCCAGTCTAATTTGGCAAGCTCATCTAAAGTAGCGGGTATCTCTTTTTCCGCAAAATAATCCCGATGCCCGACCACAACCCACTCAAAATCATAAATATGGCGAGCGATCATATTATCGGTCAGCACCCCAATACCGGAACGCAGTGAAATATCAATCCGCTGTTCGAGTAAATCTGTTATCTTATCTTCAAAATGCAAATTCAGGTGAAATTCGGGGTGGCTGTCTAGTACGGACTTAAACATATTGATCAGCAAACTGTCCATTAACCCCGTTACACAGGCGATATTTAGTTGCCCGAAAGGTTGGGAGCGGAGCAGTTCAACACTTTTGATCGCATTTTCGGCACTTTGTTGCATTTGCTGAACGTGTTGATAAAAGACTTCGCCGGCTTCCGTTAAAGAGAGCTTGCGGGTGGTGCGATTAAGCAATTTAATCTGTAACTGATTTTCTAATTTTTGAATAGATTGCGTAACGGCGGAGGGGGTCATTGACAATTTATCCGCTGCTCCTTGCATTGATCCCTGCGCAACCACACTGGCAAACACAGACATTGCTTTATAATCGTACATCGTAAGTTCCGTTCATTAAGTCAGGCTTAACAGTGTATTAAGTAAATCATAGATTATCAAGAGAAGGGTTATGCGTATAATGCACGCCTTTCGAAATATCTGATGAGGAAAGCACAAATGAACACATTTTCTGAAAAACTCACCCCAATGGTTTTCTTACTTGTCCGCCTTGTTGTCGGCTATATGTTTTTACTGCACGGTACGGCGAAATTTTTTGAGTTTCCCGTGTCGATGACCGGCGGTAACGGCAGTGTCGAACTGATGTCCCAATACGGGGTAGCGGGAACGTTGGAAATTATCGGCGGCAGCCTATTTATTCTCGGCTTATTGACTCGTCCGGTCGCATTTTTACTCTCCGGTATGATGGCATTTGCCTACTTTGGCGTACACGCCAGTGCCGAAACCCTATTCCAGCCAATGCTGAACCACGGTGAATTAGCCGCCCTTTATTCTGTGGTCTTTTTACTGTTTGTGTTTATCGGCGCAGGGAAATGGTCTTTGGATCATAAATTGTTTGCGAAAAATGATACATCAAAAGCATAAAGAAAATAGCCCCTGTGTTTAGGGGCTGTTTTTTTATTGACTAAATATTGGTAAGTAACCGTACATTGCCAACAAATGCGCGGCAGCGGTGAAAATACCAAAGATAATCACGAGAGCAATCAGCGGTGTGCCGCCCCAGACACGAAACGGATTTTGAGTGTTTTGCCGGCGGACTTTATAAGCCAATAATGCCGGAATAATACAAGCCCACACTGTTGCGATTGCACCGGCATAGCCAATCGCTTTCAAAAATCCGAGTGGGAAAAGCAAAGAAAGCAACAACGGCGGGAGAAACGTAACCGCCCACGATTTCGTTCTACCGGCTTTGCTGTTATCAAATTGGAAGAAATCTGCCAAGAAATCAAACATTCCTAACCCGACCCCAATGAACGAAGATAAAATCGCAGCCATTGAGAAGGCGTTCAGCGCATTTTTGACTGACTCCGATTGCACCACATTGCCGAGTGCGTTGAGAAGTACATCTAAATCGCCGTTACTGGCAATAATCGGTGCAAATTGATCACGCGCCAGATTGCCGAAAATGCTGAATACCCAAAGCAGATAGAGTGCAAGGGCAATCAACGTGCCGCCCAAAATCGCATACTGGGCTTTGCGTTCTTCGCCGTAGTAGGCACGCATTGTTGAAACGGAGTGGTGATAGCCAAAAGAGGTCAGCGCCACGGGGAACATTGCGATCGCATAGGGGGCGTAGCTGCCGTCAAGGTTGGCACGATCAAATAAAATGTTGAGGTCGATATTGATTGCTAAGCCATAGGTGCTGAAGATGAATGAAAGTGCCATAAATACAATCAGCAAAACCGACAAGCGGTCGACTAATCGGGTGGAATGCCAAACACAAAAGGAAAAGAGCAAAACAAACAGGATAGACCAAAATGCGCTATCCCACTCCCCAAGGGAAAACCACGGTTTTGCCAGTTCGCTGAGAATGCCGCCGGAAGCGGTGGTATAGGCGTAAAGCAGAATGCCGCCGACAAAATAGACCGATAAATTGTTCAATATATTGATTTTCGTACCGAGCAGATCTTTAGTAACGGTACTAAACGAGGCGGTAAGATCATAATTTTTATAGGCTTCAAGCAGAAACCAGCCGGAAGCCGTCATCATCAACATTGTGATCAACATCGCAAGGCTAGACCAGATTGTCCAAGCTCCAGCACCGGAACTCGGCAATCCTAGCATTCCTGCACCAACGCAGACCCCACCAATTATACAGGCTCCGCCAATCACGGAAGGTTGTTTTTGCATTTTTCATTCCTTTTTGTAAAAAATCTGCCGAAACCGACCGCTTGCAGTATTTCGGCAAATAGAGTGTATCATTGGCGGCTATTATCGCACAGTTAGTCGGATTTTTTCGCCCGCAACACGCGTAAACTCAAAATAATTACGCCGAAAATAAAGGCGAACAACCCGAGCCACTCGGAAGTGAGCACCCAATCTTGCAGGTTTAATGCAAGAGGTGATTCCGAACCGCCGGTGGTAACGGAGGTCGCGATAATAAAGGCTAAAATCACCCCGATGAGGCTTTCCCCGACAATCAGCCCGGCGGCAAACAGTGTACCGTTGCGTTCCGCCGCTTTTTGTAACGTCTCGTTGTCTTTGGCGTGGCGTTTGGCATAACCTTTTAAATGGCGTTGAATACACCAAGCGACAATCGCCCCGATCACAATCGGCATATTGATTGACGGCGGCAGATAGATGCCCATTCCAACCGCCAATGCCGGTAAGGCAAAGCGTTCGTTACTGGCTTTTTTTAGCACAAAATCGATCACAATTAAAGCGATACCGAGCGCAACGCCACTAAAAATATAGCGCCATTCCAAATCGGAGGAGAAAATCCCTTTAGCAATCGTTGTCATCAAGGTGGCTTGCGGTGCGGATAAAGCTTGGCTCGGATCCATTGTCTCCCGCGACAATGCACCGGTAAAGCCGTAAGCGTGGTAGAGAATTTCTAACACCGGCGCGATAACCAATGCCCCGACAACGCAGCCGATAATCAACGCAACCTGCTGTCGCCACGGGGTCGCTTTGACTAATAAACCGGTTTTGAGATCTTGCAGGTTATCGTTAGAGATTGCCGCAATCGCCACAATAAACGCACCAGAGAAAATGGTGAGTGCCGTTAAAAATTGCTGACCTTCCGGATTAGCCAAAATGCCGGTGCTGTTGCCAATCACCATTAATACAAGGGAAATCACCACCACCGAAATGATGCCGATGCCTGAAATCGGGCTGGAAGATGAGCCGACTAAACCTGCCATATAGCCGCAAGCCGCCGCAATAAAAAAGCCGATAAAGAAGACGAATAACGTACAAACCACGACTAATAAGAGCGCTATGCCGCTTGAAATCGGTAAATCTTGGACAAAACCGTACAGGGTTAAGCCGATGAGCAAAATGGTGAACAGTGAAATGCCGATCATTGATTTAAAAGATAAATCTTGCTCAGTGCGTTGCATTTTGTGAGCGCTCGGATCTTTTAACGCGCGGAAAGAGCGGTTCATTCCTTCCACCATCGGTTTGAGTAGGGTTAAAAGCGTCCAAAGTGCCGCCACTGCCATTGCGCCGACCCCGATAAAGCGTACTTTCGTTTTCCAGATCGTCATCGCATAGCCGATCATATCCGCATCGGCTGCCATTGGCGTATCTGCCGTAAAGTACGGTACGGCAACCCCCCAAGCGATGAAAATCCCCAGTAAAATAGCTAAACCGCCGATTAAGCCGATTAAATAGCCCGCACCAAGCAGAGCGAGGGAAAAGCCCATTGGCACTTGGAAAATACCGTTACCGACTTTAAACCAATAACTTGCACCGTCGGCAACCACCCGCAAGCCGTTGGTGAGAAACGCCAAGCCGCCTGCCAATGCACCGCCGGTGATGATGTCCTTGATTCCGCTTTCCCCTTGGTTTCCGCTTTCCTCATCGGGATTACCCGCTTTGAGAATTTCGGCGGCGGCAACCCCTTCAGGATAAGGCAAAGCACTTTTCACCACCATTACATAGCGTAACGGCACGGTGAAAATCACCCCTAAAATCCCGCCTGTACTACAAATCAGCATTGTTTGCCAGAACGGGAAACCTTGCCAGTAGCCGAGCATCAATAAGCCGGGCAAGACGAAGATTACAGAGGAGAGCGTGCCGGCTGCGGAGGCTTGCGTTTGCACCATATTGTTTTCAAGGATATTTGATCCTTTAAACATTTTTAGCACCGCCATTGAAATGACGGCTGCCGGAATGGAGGAGGCAAAGGTCAAGCCGACTTTAAGCCCTAAATAAACATTTGATGCGGTAAACACCACCGTAATCAATGCACCCAGTAGCATTCCCCGTAGTGTCAGCTCACGGTAGGACGCATAGGGATCGGTATAATGAGTTGGATTCATAAAACACACCTATTGTTATATTTGTGAAAAAAATTATTAAGTTTAAGTAAATATTGAAAAGTTATCTCGTTTAAGGGGGCTATTGTACGCAAACTTCAATCATTTTTCATCGTTTAATCGCATTTTACAAAAAATTGCTAGAAAACGACCGCTTGTTGTTATGCCAAAGGTTTGATTTGGCTATGACTGCATATTTTTTAGATCAATTTATGACAAATTTGTTAGTGTTTGTCGCTTTTTTGAACTAACATAATATGGCTATACTTCAGTGCTATTCTAAGGCTGATGTTGGAACAGGTGGCACAATGCCCAATCACAGTGAAAGTGGTTGAAGCGGAAAATAGGAGAGACTAATGGGCAATATAGACTGGGCATTTATCGGTATCGTGGGGGGCATAATGATCCTGCTCTATATCGTTCAATTTCTGCTCTCAAAAATAGGGATAAATATTAAATTAGGGGTTATCCTGAATTTTATCGCGAGCGCCTTAGTGTCCCCTTTCAAAGATTGAAATTCCGACTCAAAGCGGCTATCGTTTTTAGCCGCTTTTCTCATCTCTCAACTGATTTGAATGGCTAGTCAATGATGAAAAATTAAGCCTTGTCGAGATAATCTAAGGGACGTACAACGTTCATCTATCTTTCCTAGTGTTATCGCCATTTGCAAAAAATTGCCCGAAAATGACCGCTTGTGCTTATGCCCAATCCACGATTACGCTATAATCGCCACACTTTTTGAGAGAGAAATAAAATGACCACACAGACCTATTTTGCCACCACTGCCCGTGGCTTTGAAGAAATGTTGAAAACCGAGCTTGAGCAGATCACACAAGCGCAATGCAAAATCGCCCAAGGGGGCGTGCATTTTACCACCACATTGAAAGGGGCTTACCAAGCCTTGTTGCACAGCCGGTTAGCCTCTCGCATTTTGTTGCCGCTGGTAACGGCGAAAGTATTTAACGATATGGATCTTTATGCTACCGTGGTCAGCCAACCTTGGTGTGAGCTTTTTGACCAGCGTGCCTCTTTTTTTGTCGATTTCAACGGCACGAACCGAGAAATTCGCCACACGCAATTCGGTGCAATGCGGGTGAAAGACGGTATTGTCGATCACTTTGAACGCAAAGGTTTGCCGCGTCCGAGTGTGGATAAAATCCGCCCCGATGTACGTATCCATGTTTATTTACAGCGAGACGAAGCCGTGATTTCCCTCGATTTGAGCGGTGAAGCCTTGCACCAACGGGGCTATCGGCAAGATACAGGCAAAGCGCCGCTGCGTGAAACCCTAGCCGCTGCGATTATCTTACGCTCCGGCTGGCAAGTCGGCACACCGTTGGTCGATCCAATGTGCGGTTCCGGCACACTGCTAATTGAAGCGGCACAAATGCAAGCGAAGATTGCCCCGCAACTTCACCGTCAGCATTGGGGCTTTGATTTTTGGACGGGACATCAGCCGGTGGTCTGGCAGGCGGTATTAAATGAAGCGAAACAAGCGGTCGATTATAGCGGGAAAATTGCAAATTTCTATGGTTTTGATCTCGATCACCGTGTGCTTGCTAAAGCAAAACAGAATGCCGAAATGGCGGGTGTTGCGCACCTTATTCAGTGGCGGCAGGGCGATGTGTCGGCATTGCAAAATCCGTTTCCGACGCAAATCGGTACGGTCGTTTCCAACCCGCCCTACGGCGAACGGCTCGGCACAACACCGGCGTTGATTGCGTTATATTCGGTGTTTGGGCAGCGTTTAAAACAGCAGTTTGCCGGCTGGAATGTGTCCGTGTTCAGTGGTGAACCGGAACTGCTTAACTGCCTGCGCTTACGTTCCCACCGCCAATTTAAAGCCAAAAACGGCCCGCTGGATTGTGTGCAGAAAAATTATCAAATCAGCGAACGGGCGGCGGAAAATGAGGATCTGACGGCGGTATTAACCCAGCCAGTATCGCCGCAAGTGGCACAGGACTTTGCCAATCGGCTCGCCAAAAACAGCAAAAAAATTGAAAAATGGGCAAAACAGCAGGGGCTTGATGCCTACCGTCTCTATGATGCCGACTTGCCGGAATATAATCTTGCGGTTGATCGCTACGGCGATCACATCGTGGTGCAAGAGTATGCCGCACCAAAGAATATTGATGAACAAAAAGCCCGCCAACGTCTGCTGGACGCCGTTTCCGCCACTCTTTCTGTTACAGGGGTAGAAACCAACAAATTGGTGTTGAAAGTTCGCCAAAAACAGAAAGGCACGAACCAATACGAAAAACTGGCGAACAAGGGCGACTATTTCTATGTGAATGAATATGGGGCGAAATTGTGGGTGAATTTAACCGACTATTTGGATACGGGATTATTCCTCGATCACCGCCTGACACGCAAAATGGTCGGTGAAATGGCAAAGGGCAAAACCTTTCTCAATTTGTTTGCCTACACCGGCTCGGCAACGGTTCACGCTGCATTAAACGGTGCGAAATCGACCACAACGGTGGATATGTCGAACACTTATTTGAATTGGGCGGAGCAGAATTTAACGCTTAACGATTTATCCTTAAAAACCAACCGCTTACATCAAGCCGATTGCCTACAATGGCTGGCGGCGTGCCGTGAACGTTTTGAGTTGATTTTTGTTGATCCACCGACCTTTTCCAATTCCAAAAGAATGGAAAGCAGTTGGGACGTACAACGGGATCATCTTGACTTGATGAAACAGTTAAAACGCATTTTAACTGCCAACGGCACTATTGTGTTCTCCAATAATAAACGGGGATTTAAAATGGATATTGACGGGCTGACAGAGCTAGGCTTAACGGCGGAAAATATTTCCTATAAAACCCTTCCCCTTGATTTTGAACGCAATCCGCATATCCACAACTGCTGGCTTATTCGTCATTGCGAGGCTTAACAAGCGGTCAGTTGCGGGCGTTTTTTGGCAATGATGTCGCCGTTATCCAAAATTCAATCTGACTCATAGGTAGGGACACAATGCTTGCGTCCGTTTAATCATATCTTGAAATAGGGTGATTTTATGACGGGCGATACTCTACGTCCTGCAATCTTGAGGGTGCGTTAGCCAAACAGTTGATCCAATGCTTCGATCAGCTCGACACTCGGTTTATCAAAAAATACGCCGCTTTGCGGGCTGCCGTTCATTCCTCTTAAAAACAGATACGCCACGCCGCCAAAATCCCGCTCGTATTGATATTGGCTACCTAAACGGGTGCGTAAATAGCGGTGCAGGGCGAGGGTGTAAAGCAGGTATTGCAAATCGTAGCGGTACTGCGTCATTGTTTTTTCCAGTCGCTCAAGTTGGTAATCTTGCGCAAAATAACCGAGAAAATTCGATTTGTAATCAATGAGATAGAATTTATCTTGCCATTGAATAATGCAATCGACAAAGCCTCGGATAAACCCTTCCAACTGCTTTAATTGCAGATCCGGCAGTGATTTTGCCAAACGGCTATGCTGTTTCAATAGCCGGTTGAGCTGCGGGAGCGCATTTTCATTCTTTAGCCTTAAATAAAATTGCCACTCGTTCAAACGTTTGTCGGGGTGAATGCTATTAAGGCACAAGCCTTCGGGGATTAAAGGGGTGTGGCTGATTTTTTCAAACCACTCTTGCAATGGCGCAAGCCACTGCTCGCCCAAATCGAGGGCTTCACAAAGGGAGGTCAGTTGCTCAACGGAAATCGGTTGCGAAAAATCCCACTGTTCAAACAGTTTATGCAATAGATTACCTACTTTGGTGCTATGCGGGAATTGATAAGGGCTGTAAGGCATCGGCGTATCCGGATCGTCTAACGGTACGGCAGGGGTAAACTGGCGATCGTAATCCTGTGCATCATCGCCGAAGATCGCAAGCGGTGTTTGGCTGCGGTTATTTTGCAAAAATTCATTTTGCGCTTGTAAGGCACTGAAGCTGGTAATCAACCCTTTCGGGATAATTTTCCCGTGGAAGAGGCGTGCCGAGCCGTTCGGCTGTGGCAGGCTGTGTGGCTGCCAGTCGTCTTGAGGAATGTTGCCCTTCAGTGTGTGTAACTGACATTCAATCCCTTTTTGCTGAAGATAATCTGCTGTAGGCTGTGGCGGTTGCGTTTTACCGTTGCTCAATAGATAGTGCAGCGCACTCCATTGTTTACCAAACTCCTCGGGCAAAATGAGGTTGAGCTGATATTTCGCCCGTGTGATCGCCACATAAAGCAGACGCAGATCTTCCGCATAATCCGCTTGATTGATAAGTGCTTTTACCTCATCGGATTGAAAGCCGAAATCCCACGCTAATCTGTGTTGGTGGTTGCGGTAAACCGTCAGGGCTTTGCTTTTCACGCCTTGGCTGGCTTTGGCTGCAAAGGGTAGCCAGACAATCGGGTATTCTAAGCCTTTTGAACCGTGAATGGTGATCACTTTTACCAAGGCTTCTTCACTTTCCAATCGCTGTTTTTGATCGTCCGCCAGCCCGTTCGGGTTTTCTAACTGCTGTTGATACCAACGCACGAGGGCGGCTTCATTTTCCACGTTTGCCATCGCCTCTTGCAGTAATTCGGCAAGGTGGAGCAGATCGGTCATACGCCGTTCTGCGTTCGGCTGGCTGTCGAGACGGGCGAGCAGCTCGTGCTGTACAAACAGGCGGTGTAACATCGGCAAAATACCGTGCTGTTGCCAAATCTGTTGGTATTGAACAAATTGTTCCACCCAACTATCCCACTCGGTTTCGTCATTTTTGAGCTGATACAGTGCCTGTGCATCCAGCCCCCACAATGCCGTACCGAGTGCTGCCAATAACGCTTGCGGTTGGTAAGGGGTTAATGCCGCTTTTAAGATAAAGAGCAGATCTTGCGCTTCGGGGCTTTCATAAACGCTGTTGCGTTCCGAATAAAAGACCGAACGAATACGGCGTTTTAGCAAGGCTTGGCGTACCAGTGTGGCTTGCGTATGGCTTCGGACTAAAATCGCTATATCACTGGCTTGAACAGCGTGTTGCCCGTCAGCATCTTGCCGATAAAATTGCTGCTGCTCGGCACGTTTTAACTGTTGCTGAATTTGATAAGCGCACCACTCGGCACACTGCTTTTCATCATAGCCGGCTAATAGATAGTACTGGGTGTTTGCCTCTCCCTGCAACGTGTCGGCACGGGGATTGGATTCCACCGGATAAAAGGCGATCCCGTGGTATAAAAAGGGGCTACGCTCACTGTTCGGCGGGAAAGTAAACAGTTGGTTGGTGCTTTGCACCACCGCCGGTACGGAACGCCAGTTGCGGTTGAGGGTATATTTGCCGGCAACCTGATCAGCGGCGGTGAGATAGGTAAAAATATCTGCACCACGGAATTTGTAAATCGACTGCTTCGGGTCGCCAATCATAATAAAGCCCTGATTTTCTACTTTCGGCGGCATAAAAATCTGGCTAAAAATCTCGTATTGGGCTTGGTTGGTATCCTGAAATTCATCGATCATTGCAAAGGGGAACAAGCGGCGGATTTGAGCGGCAAGGGTTTGCCCTTGTGCCTCATCAAACAATGCCCGATGCAAAAAGTGCAGAATATCGCCGAAACTTTTTTCCCGATGCTGTTGCTTATAATCGGCTAATTTTTGGCGGACAAGCATTAAAAATTGGAACAGTAATAACGGCTTTTGCTTATTGGCAAAATTTTCCCGATAAACGACCGCTTGTTGCTCGATCTCAACAAAAAGCGGTGAGTGAAGCGGTTCAGCCCCCTCTTCGGCAATCAGATTGAAATTAGCTTGGCTGAATTTTTCCCATTGGGCAGGCAAAATATCCTCGTCCGATGTCGCCCACGCCGTCAGTTTTTGCTGATAACCATTGAGATGTGAGGCGTTTAACTTACGCCGATTCAACGCTTTCGCTACGCCGCTGGGGTATTTCTTTTTCTGCTCTTGTGCCACGAGATCGACAATCTGCTGCCCGTTTTCCCGCCAAAAGGCTTTCGCTGTAGCGATAAACTGACGATGTTCTCCCAAATGTGTCGCAAGATCTTGTCGCATCAGTTGCTGTTGTGTTGGGGATAGATCGGGTAAATCGCCGTAGAGATAGGCTTTGATTTCGTCTAAAACATATTGCGGGTGGTGTAATTCCCGCCGCACGACCGCTGCCTCATTTTGTGCCATCGGGTAAAACAACTCCCGCCAAGTGTCCTCACAGAGTTGTTGCAGCAGTTTTTGCTCGTCCGCTTGTAATTCAATATCAAAACGAATACCGGAATTGAAGGCAAATTGAAACAACATTTTTTGGCAAAAACTGTCAATCGTGAAAATACTGGCGAGATCCATCTCCTGTTCGGCAATACTCAGCCGTAGCAGAGCTTCCTGTAAGTTCGGTTCAACCTGCTGATAGAGCGCCTGCAGAAAGGGATCTTGACTAAGCATCGCCGAAGGGGCTTGCTGATGCTGTTCAAACAGTTGGGCAACGATTTTGATTTTATCCCGAATCCGATCCCTGAGCTCTTGGGTGGCGGCTTTAGTGAAGGTTACCACTAAAATTTGCTCAACGGAAAGCGGTTCGCACCCCACACCTAATAGTAAGCGGAGGTATAAATTTGCCATTGTGTAGGTTTTGCCTGTGCCGGCGGACGCCTCAATCAAGTTGGATTGGTTAAGCGGTAAAGTAAGCGGATCGAGAATGTGCATAGCGGTCTTTCGCAACGTAAATATCGCCCTATTTTAGCATTACAAGCGGGGCGATTTGGGGGGATTTTTGCAAAATTATGCGGTTATTTTCGCCAAAATAGCTGTTCACTTGTTTGCCAAATGGTCTCGACAATGGTATCGGGGGATTCCGCACGCAGTTCGCACAGAGCATTAAAGCTGACTAATAGCCGCTGCGGGCGGTTCGGCTGCCCTTGATAGCCGAAGACGGGCATATCGGGGGAATCGGTTTCCAGCAGTAAACTATCCAGCGGCAATTTGCGAATTGCCTCGCGGGTTTTGTTGGCTCGAGCATAGGTAATCGTACCGCCTACACCGATTTTATAGCCTAAATCGACAAAACGTTTTGCCTGCTCATAGCTGCCGGCAAAGCCGTGAACTACGCCGGTGCGGTTTAATCGGGCGGTTTTAAGATACACGGCGAGGGTGTCGTGGCTTTTGCGGGAATGCAAATTCACCGGTAAATCGTAGCGTTGCGCCAATGCGAGCTGGGTGGCTAAAAAATCCTGTTGCTTTGCCCATAATGTCGGCGAACAAACGGTTGCCACTGCGTTTTCCAAACCGATTTCGCCGACCGCCGTGCAAGCGGGATCTCGCTCGGCTAAACGGCGTTCGAGTAAATCTAAATCCGCCGTACTGTGTTGCTCAATGTAGAGCGGGTGTAAGCCGAGTGCGTAGGCGATATGTTGAGGTTCGGCACGGCTGCAAGCGGTAACATCGGCAAAATTTTTGGCAAAAACCGCCACCACCAAAATCCGTTCCACTTGAGCAGCTTGGGCATCGGCACATAACGTCGGCACGCTTAGCCCAAGGGTGCTTGCGAGGTAATCTAGATGGGTGTGAGTGTCAAAAAATCGCATTATAGTTGGAAGAAGAAAGCGAGGACGAACCTCGCTTTAAAATGAGTGAATTAGGCTTTTTTCTGCGCGTTATTATCATCGACAAAGGCATCGGGATCTTTATCGCCCATTGGTTTGAGCAAGGTAAAGAATAACACGGTGCAGAGTGCGGTGAGGGCAAAGCCGATATAAACGGATAACTGGTAATCCAAGCTGAAACCGACTTTATTGTTTGCCAAGTAGGTAAAGCAGACCGTGCTAATAAACATTGCCGGCAGCGTACATACCCAGTGGAATTTGTTATAGCGGTAGAGGTAAGCCGCTGCCGTCCATAACATAATCATCGCAGTGGTTTGGTTCGCCCAAGTGAAGTAGCGCCATAATAAATTGAAGTCTACTTTAGAGGCGATGATATAGAAACCGAGTGCAAAGATTGGTATTGCGATCAGTAAACGCTTCGCCAGGGTACGTTGTTCGACTTTGAAAAATTCAGCGATAATTAAGCGAGCGGCACGGAAAGCGGTATCGCCGGAGGTAATTGGTAAAACTACCACGCCTAAAACCGCAAAGATCCCACCGACAAAACCTAAGAAGTGTAATGAGGAATCATAGACCACTTTAGACGGTGAGCCGGCATCAATTGCCGCTTGTAGTGCTTGCGGGTTTTCATAGAAAGAGAGACCGACCATACACCAGATTAATGCAATCACCCCTTCGGCGATCATTGCGCCGTAGAAAATAAAGCGACCTTCTTTCTCATTTTCCGCACAGCGTGCCATTAAAGGTGTTTGGGTGGCGTGGAAGCCGGATAATGCCCCACAAGAAATGGTGAGGAACAATAAAGGCCAAATCGGTACATCCCCTTTTACTTGGAAGTTTTGGGTGAATTTCTCCCAGCTCATACCGTCAACGGTACGGAAAAACTCAATCGGATCAGTCGCACTTAAGTGGCTACTGATTAAGCCGTACACCATACCAATAGACATAAACATCAGTAATGCACCAAACAGCGGATAGATTTTACCGATGATTTTGTCTACCGGTAGTAACGTGGCGAGAATATAGTAGCCGAAAATAATCGCTGTCCAAACGGCAATAATCATCGGCTTATCCATTCCCCATACGGTAATATCGCTTGCAGCCACAGTTGCCGTGCTGACGATTTCTTCGGCATTATTGAGGGAGAGCGTACCGCTGCCGCCGAAAGCGTCCATTGTAATGGTGCTAAGCAGTTGGGCAGGGCTAGTCACGAACACGAGTCCGACAAGGAACAATAAGACGACCGCAAGTAAGTTAATAAACATTTTAACCGGCGAACCTAAATATTTACCGGCAAGTGTCGGCATTGAAGCGCCGCCGTTACGCACGCTCAACATACCGCAGAAATAGTCGTGTACCGCACCGGCGAAAATACAACCGAGGACAATCCACAACATAGCGACCGGCCCGTATAATGCGCCGAGAATTGGCCCAAAAATCGGGCCGGTGCCGGCGATATTAAGGAGTTGAATCAGCCAAATACGGCATTTTGACATTGGCATATAATCAACGCCGTCTTGCATTGCATAGGCAGGCGTTGTTTTTTTCGGGTTGATCACAAAGATCTTTTCAATGATTTTACCGTACACAAAGTAACCGAGTACCAATACGGCAACACAGAAGAAAAACCACAACATAGGAAGACAATCCTTTTAGAGTAAGTGAAGATAATCCCAGAAAGACTGGGGGCGGATTATTTTAGTGAGTAATGTTAATAAAGTAAATTGAGCGGTTGAGAAAATGTTGTGAATGATAAAAAACTGTGAGCAACTTCACAATTTTTTCGGGCATTTGCGGTTTTTAGGCTAAAATAAACCGCTAATTTGATGAATTTTTATTCTATCAACGGCGTAAAGCGAACCCTTGAAATGTTTGTCTGTCTTAAAGGCGGTAAATAGTGAAGAATCCTTGAATACTACGCTCGCAAGCGGTCAATTTTGCCGACTTTTTTACAACACACGAGCGTGTATAATAGATTCAAACGTTGATTTAAACTCAAATTAGGAAGGAATTGTAATGAAAAACGTTTTTAATAAATCATTATTCACAGCATTAGTGTTAGGTTTAGGTATGGCGTCAATGCCAACGATGACACAGGCGGCATTGCCTTTGGCGGTGGACGGACAAACCTTGCCAAGCCTTGCACCGATGATTGAAAAAGTGCGTCCGGCGGTGGTGAGCATTGCCGTTGAAGGTAAAACCCAAGACAACCGCCGCAGCCGTGCCGTGCCGGAGGAGTTTGAATTTTTCTTCGGGCCGGATATGTTTGGCGATCGTAGCGCAGCGCCCCGCCAATTTCGAGGCGAAGGATCCGGGGTAATCATCAATGCCGCCAAAGGTTATGTCGTTACGAATAACCACGTTATCGACAAAGCGGATAAAATTACGGTGAAATTAGATGACGGGCGGGAATTTAAGGCAAAACTGGTGGGCGCTGATCCGATGTCTGATGTGGCGTTAATCCAAATTGAGAACCCGAAAAATCTGACGGAAATTAAAATTGCCGATTCCGATAAATTGCGGGTCGGGGATTTTACCGTAGCGATCGGTAATCCGTTTGGTTTAGGGCAAACGGTAACGTCAGGGATTGTGTCGGCGTTAGGGCGTTCAACAGGCAATACCGATCAAGGCTACGAAAGCTATATTCAAACCGATGCCGCAGTCAATCGAGGCAATTCAGGCGGGCCGCTGATCAATTTGCAAGGAGAATTGATCGGTATTAACACGGCGATTATCTCACCAAGCGGCGGTAATGCGGGTATTGCGTTTGCGATTCCAAGTAATATGGCGAATAATCTCGTTCAGCAAATTATTGAATTTGGGGAAGTTAAGCGGGGATTACTCGGCATTAAGGGCGGGGAATTAAACGCTGATCTGGCTCAAGCCTTTGATGTAAGTGCACAGCAAGGGGCGTTTGTCAGCGAAGTGATTGCCGACTCTGCGGCGGCAAAAGCCGGCTTAAAAGCAGGCGATGTGATTACGGCACTTAACGGGCAGAAAATCCGTAGCTTTGCCGAATTACGTGCGAAAGTGGCGACCACCGGTGCAGGCAAAGAAATTGAATTAACCTATTTGCGAGACGGCAAAGAAGGCACGGTGAAAGTTACATTGCAATCCGATGAGCAAACCAAAACCAGTGCGAAAGGGTTACTACCGAGCCTAAACGGTGCGGAATTAGCCAATTATGCGGAAAAATCTATTAAAGGGGTGGAGATCACCAAAGTGGAAAAAGGCTCGATTGCGGAAAGCCGTGGCTTTAGAAAAGGGGATATTATCGTTGGGGTAAACCGTAAAGCCGTTGAAAATATTGGTGAATTACGCAAAATTCTAGATACTAAACCGTCTGCGATTGCGTTAAATATTCTGCGTGATGGCTCAAATTTCTATGTGATTATCCAATAATCTTTCCAACAACTCACTAAAAAGGGCGTGTTAAACGCCCTTCTTTATACAAATAAATTTGAATTAAAGCGGTTTGTATATGTGTACATACCGCTTTTTGAGTTTAATGTTGGCTGTCTAAGAAGCGCTCCGCATCCAGTGCTGCCATACAGCCCGTACCGGCGGAGGTAATCGCTTGACGGTAATTGTGATCCATTACGTCGCCGGCGGCAAAAACACCTTCTACGCTGGTAGCGGTCGCATTCCCCTCTAAACCCGATTTCACCACAATATAGCCGTTATTTAAGGCTAACTGATCATTGAAAATAGCAGTATTCGGTGAATGACCAATGGCAACAAACACACCGTCTAGGGTTAAGGATTCACAGCTATCATCAAGGGTCGATTTAATTTTTGCACCGGTTACGCCCGCATCGTTACCCAGCACTTCCTCTAACACACGGTTGGTATGCAAAATGATTTTACCTTCTTCGACTTTTTGCATTAACCGCTCGATCAGAATTTTCTCACTGCGGAAACTATCACGGCGATGAATTAAATGCACTTGGGACGCCACATTTGCGAGATAGAGCGCCTCTTCTACCGCCGTATTTCCCCCGCCGATAACCGCCACCGGCTTGTTACGGTAGAAAAAACCGTCGCAGGTTGCGCAGGCGGATACGCCCCGTCCTTTGTACAGCTCCTCAGACGGTAAGCCTAAATATTTCGCCGATGCCCCTGTGGCAATAATGAGCGCATCGCAGGTAAAGGTGTTGAAATCGCCGTAAAGGGTAAAAGGGCGTTTTGAGAGATCGACACGTTGAATGTGGTCGAAAATGATTTCCGTATTAAATTTTTCTGCGTGCTTTTGCATTTTAGCCATCAGTTCCGAACCGGTGATCTCTTCAAATTCACCGGGCCAATTCTCAATTTCCGATGTAGTGGTTAATTGCCCGCCCTGTTGCATTCCGGTAACAAGTACAGGGTTAAGGTTGGCACGGGCGGCATAGACCGCCGCGGTATAGCCGGCGGGGCCTGAACCTAAAATCAGCAATTTGGCGTGTTTAGTTGCCATAATATATTCTCCAATATTTTGTAAAATTGGGCGGTCATCTGACCGCTTGTTAATATAAAAGTGAGTAGAGGCGGCGGCGGAAAGTCGCCACGAGCGGATCGGCATTACCCATTGCCGATAAAATCGCTAAGAATTGCGTTTTCACTTCGCCGTTTCCGGCGGTTAAATCCTGTTCTAGCCACTCAAATAAAAGCGTTAATGCCTCTTGATGACGGGCGACTTGGTGTAATTGATTGGCGAGTTTAACCGCAATTTCCGGTGATTTATTGCGGGCGTAGTCCTGCTGTAATTGTTGAATTTCCGGCGAATCTGCCGCCTGCTCCAATAACGTGATTTGGTCTTGCAAGCCTTGCCAACGGCTGTCCCTGTCTTGTAGCGGAATTTGGGCAAGAATAGCTTTGGCGGGTTCAATGTGCTTTAATGCGATATGGGTCTCGGCATAAAGCAGCCCGAAATCGCTCTGTTTTTTATCGGTTAATTCCCACGCCGATTTGAGCAAAGGCAACGCCTGCTCGTACTGCTCCGCTTCTAGCAACTCAAGGGCTTGGGCAAATTGTAACTCTTCTTCTTTCGGTAAAATGGTTTTGAGCCGAATGCGTAAATCTTGCTCGCTGATGCTGCCTTGTACGGCATCGACCGGCTGACCGTTTGCAAAAAAGTAAGTGGTCGGCACCGCTTGCACACGAAATTGTGCCGCAATCATCGGTTGCTCATCGCAATTAACCAGTGCCAATAAAAATTGTTTAGGGTACTCGTCTGCTAAACGGCGCAACAAAGCGTCCATTTCAAGCGAACTCGGCTCTCTCGGTGAGAGAAAATGAAACACCACCGGCACGTCTGCGGCGGCGTTAATCACCTCATTAAAATTGGTTTCATTAACCTGAATTAAATAATCCATAGCAGCCTTAAAGGGTGAGTTGTCTCACCCGGTTAAATTATTCAGAGTGGTAACGGTTGATAAAATGCAGCACGCCGCCGTTACCGATACACGCTGTTTCACGATCTTCAAAACTGGCAGTGGAAAAACTGCCGTCCCGGCACATTGCGGTGGCATTTGGCGGGATATTGTTCGGTAGAGTAGGTTGTGCGACTTTTTGCGGCACAATCGTTTTATCCTGTGAGGCTTTAGCAATTTCGACTTTTTGTCCCGAACTACACGCGGTTAATCCTAACGCGGCAACCGCCATTGTAAAGATAAGCTGTTTGTTCATCACCGACTCCAAAATAGAAAGGGGTTAAAATAATAAAGGCTGGAAGCATTAACGCCTCCAGCCCACATAATGACGATTTTTTTCGCTAAATTCAACCCTTAGCCGTTTACGAATTTTTCGCCTAATTCAATATCGGCTTTTAAAGTCGGGATCATTGCGTCAATCGCCGCTTTTTCATAAGTGCTTAACTCACCGATTGGCAGCAATTCTTCCACACCGTTTAAGCCTAACACGACAGGCTGTGCGAAGAAACGGGCATACTCGCCGTTGCCTTCTACATAGGCGTACTCAACGGTTTTCTCGCCGGTTAAGCCTTTTAATACCGATACACCGAAACGTGCTGCCGCTTGCGCCATAGAAAGCGTTGCCGATCCGCCGCCCGCTTTGGCTTCAACCACTTCCGTACCGGCATTTTGGATACGTTTGGTTAAGGCATCAATTTCATCGGCACTGAACTCAATTTTGTCTTCCTCGTGTGCTTGGGAAAGCAACGGCAAAATGGTTACGCCGGAATGACCGCCAATTACCGGCACTTTGGTTTTAGCAACATCTTTACCTTTTAATTCGGCAACAAAGGTTTCGGAGCGGATAACGTCTAAGGTCGTTACACCAAATAATTTACGTTTGTCGTAAACGCCCGCTTTTTTCAACACTTCGGCGGCGATTGCAACGGTGGTATTGACCGGATTGGTGATGATGCCCACACAAGCGTTCGGGCAAACCGCTGCAACTTTTTCGATTAAATTACGCACGATACCGGCGTTAATGTTGAATAAATCGGAGCGATCCATTCCCGGTTTGCGTGCCACACCTGCGGAAATCAACACCAAATTTGCCCCTTCGAGCGCAGGTGTCGGATCTTCACCGCTAAAACCGACCGCTTTCACCGCTGTCGGAATATGACTCACATCTACCGCCACACCCGGTGTAACAGGGGCAATATCATATAATGCCAAATGCGTACCTGCCGGAAGTTGTAATTTTAATAATAATGCCAATGCTTGACCAATACCGCCGGCTGCACCTAAAACTGCTACTTTCATAAAGTCTCCTATTGATGTATTTATGGTGTGTGGCAAGTTTAGGTAAAACGCCGTGAATTTTCAAATGGCAAAGTGCAAATTTGAGAACTAACGCAAATTTTCGTGAAAAAAAGGGCGTTATGATTGCTTTATTTGAATAAATACGCAAAAATTCTGCATATTTTTAACTAAAAGGAAGACGGAGTGGAAAAAATCGACTCACTCGCCGATGCGTTTAAATCATTACTAAAGGAAGAAAAATTCAGTTCACAAAGCGAAATTGTTACCGCTTTACAAGAACTGGGGTTTGAGAATATCAACCAGTCGAAAGTGTCTCGTATGTTATCCAAATTTGGGGCGGTGCGGACACGCAATACCAAAATGGAAATGGTCTATCAACTACCGGCGGAGCTTAGTGTGCCAACCACCTCCAGCCCTCTCAAAAATTTGGTGATTGATATTGACCATAATGATGTGCTGATTGTGGTACGCACCAGTCCCGGTGCGGCTCAGCTTATCGCCCGTTTGTTAGATTCAATGGGCAAAGGCGAGGGCATTTTAGGCACTATCGCAGGCGATGATACCATTTTCATCACCCCGACCAAACAAACCGCCATTCAAACCCTGATTGAGCAGATCACCGAACTGTTTGAGACTGCCTGGTAATGCACATTTTTATCACCGGCGGCACGGGCTTTATCGGCAAAAGGCTCTGCGCAGCCTTAGTCGCACAGGGACATCGGCTAACTATCTTGAGCCGTCAGCCGTTAGCCGATACGCAAGCGGTACATTTCTGTCAAAATCTTGCAACCTTTGCGCATTTCAATAACTTTGACGCGGTGATTAACCTCGCCGGCGAACCGATTTTTGCACAGCGTTGGACGGCGGCGCGCAAGCACTGTTTACGGGAAAGCCGGTTAAGTTTGACGCACAGACTAAGCGAGCTGATTTTACGCAGCAACCAGCCGCCGCATACCTTTCTTTCCGCCTCTGCCACCGGCTTTTACGGCGATTTGCCTGTTGCAAAAACATATGACGAACAGACCGCTTGTAGTGCGACATTTACCGGCAGATTATGTCAAGAGTGGGAAAATGCGGCGTTGGCGGCAGCCTCTCCCCATACTAGAGTGTGCTTGCTACGCACGGGCTTGGTGCTGGATCAATCGGGCGGTGCGTTACAGAAAATCCTTCCACTCTATCGGCTTGGTCTAGGCGGCAAATTAGGCGGTGGTAAACAGCACTGGGCGTGGATCTCGCTCAACGATCAGGTGCGGGCGATCCTGTTTTTACTTAACCACGCCGATTGCCAAGGGGCGTATAATTTGGTTGCGCCGAGTTTGATGGCCAATGCGCAATTTAACCGTCAGCTTGCCCGTCAGCTCAAGCGGCCGGCATTGTTTAACGTGCCGGCGTGGGGGCTGAAAATGCTACTCGGCGAGCGTTCGCAATTACTGCTCGATAACCAACCGCTTGTGCCGCAACGTTTATTGGCGGCAGGGTTTGAATTTGAGGATCGGCACTTTAGGCTGATTGAGTAAGCAAGTTACGGTAATACTCCCAGTCAAAATATTGACCGGGATCGATTTTGCGTTCGGGCGCAATCTGATTATGCCCGACAATCCGCTCCGGCGTGATTGCGGGATAGTGGTGCATAATCGCTAAGGTGAGTTGGGCTAGACGCTGATATTGCGCATCGGTAAACGGCTGATTATTGCTGCCTTCCAACTCAATCCCAATGGAGAAATCGTTGCATTTTTCCCGCCCGTCAAAGCACGACACACCGGCGTGCCACGCCATATCCTCGAAATTCACATATTGCGTAATCTGCCCTTGGCGGTTAATCAAGGCGTGGGCAGACACTTTCAACGCCTTAATTTCCTCAAAATAAGGGTGCAGGCTGGGGTCAAGAGTGCCGCTGAAAAAACGGTCGATAAAATCGCCGCCAAATTCCTCTGGTGGCAGGCTGATATAATGAATAACCAACAAGGAAATATCCTGTCGGCAGGGGCGAGGGCTGAAGTGGGGGGAAATCACCCTCTTTTGTGCGGTCAGCCAGCCTTGTTGAATGGTTAAATCTGTGTTCATTTGTAATCGTAAAATAGTCTAAAGCGGGAAATTACGCTAAAATACGCCCATTTTACCCGAAAGAGAACCAAAATGCTCAGTTACCGCCACAGTTTTCACGCCGGCAATCACGCCGATGTGCTGAAACATACCGTTCTAACCCTTATTTTGCAAGCCCTCAAACAAAAAGAGAAGGGCTTTTTCTACCTTGATACGCACGCCGGTGTCGGCCGTTATAGCCTGCTGAGTGCCGAAGCGGAAAAGACCGGTGAATATATTGAGGGGATCGCACGTTTGTGGGATCGCAACGATTTGCCCGCAGAAATTCAGCCTTATTTGGACGAAGTGAAGAAAATCAACAAAGGGCAGCTACGTTTCTATACGGGATCACCCCTATTGGCAGTGCAGCAGCTCCGCCCGCAAGATCGGGCATTGCTGACCGAATTACACCCCAATGATTTCCCGTTACTACGCAACGAATTTGCGAAGACCCCCAATGTCGTTACCAAGCGGGAAAACGGTTTTCAACAGCTCAAATCCGCTCTGCCGCCGAAAGAGAAGCGCGGATTAGTGCTGATCGACCCGCCTTACGAACTCAAAGATGATTATGAACTGGTGGTAAAAGCGATTGTAGAAGGCTACAAACGTTTTGCGACAGGTGTATATGCGATTTGGTATCCGGTTGTGCTACGCCAACACACCAAACGGATTGTACGGGGATTACAGGAAACGGGAATCCGCAAAATCTTGCAAATTGAACTTGCCGTCCGCCCCGACTCCGATCAACGAGGAATGACCGCAAGCGGTATGATCGTGATTAACCCGCCGTGGCAACTGGAAACCCAAATGAAAAACTGTTTGCCTTATTTAACCCAAGTGCTTGTACCGGAAGGCACAGGCAGTTGGCAAGTGAGCTGGATTACGCCAGAATAGTGGCAATATTGACTACGGATTTGCAAGATTTTTCCGTTATCCGACCGCTTACCGTTTAGAAAAAGATCTACTTTTAGGCGGTTCTCAAGTAAAATAAAGCGTGCAATGTAGATCAACAGATTGAACAGGAAAAAACAGAATGGCAAAAAAACCGACTCCGGATTTTGAAACAACCTTAAAAGAATTAGAAGAGATTGTCGGGCGTTTAGAAGCGGGCGATCTACCCCTTGAAGATGCCTTAAATGAATTTGAAACGGCGATCAAACTGGTTCAGCAGGGGCAAGAGCGGTTACAAAAAGCCGAGCAGCGTATTCAAATCTTGCTGAATAAAGATGATAACTCTCCACTGGCGGACTATCCATAATGCAACACGATTTTTCAGCCCGATTGCAACAGAACCAAGAGCGGATCAATGCGTTTTTGGCACAACAGTTAGCCGATTACGCTGCTTGCGATACTCCGTTGATTGAGGCGATGTCCTATACGGTCTTACTGGGCGGCAAGCGGATTCGCCCTTTTTTGATTTATACGGTCGGGCAAATGTTGGGCGTGCCGCTAACCAAACTCGATCGCAGTGCCGCCGCAATGGAAGCGATACACGCCTATTCTTTAGTACACGATGATTTACCGGCGATGGACAACGATATGTTGCGCCGAGGGCAGCCGACTTGTCATATCGCCTTTGACGAAGCCACGGCGATTTTAGCGGGCGATGCGCTCCAAACCTTTGCTTTTGAGCTGGTGGCAAACGATTCGCAGCTAACCGCAGAGCAGAAAATTGCTCAAATTCAATGGCTGGCGGCTTCAGCGGGGGCAAAGGGAATGTGCTTGGGGCAAAGTTTGGATTTGCAGTCGGAAAACAAAGCGATTTCACTGGTGGTACTTGAGCAAATTCACCGTCATAAAACCGGCGCATTGATTGAAGCATCGGTAATGTTAGGCTTTAACCTTTCCGATTATGCACAAGACAGCCGTATTAAGCAGGCTTTGTTGCACTATGCTCAAAGTATCGGCTTAGCCTTTCAAGTACAGGACGATATTTTAGATATCGTGGGCGAGAGTGAGAAAATCGGCAAAACGGTTGGTGCTGATGAAGCCTTGAATAAAAGCACTTACCCTAAATTACTGGGATTATCGGGGGCGAAAGCAAAAGCGGACGGGTTGTATCAATCGGCGTTGGCAGCCTTGAATGAGTTACCTTTTAATACATCGGTATTAGCAGCACTCGCTCATTTTATTATCAGCCGAGAGAGCTAAACAAGCGGTGAGATACTCAGCAAAATTTGCAAGTAAAAAAGAGCCTGTGCAAACAGGCTCTTTTCGTTTAGTCTTTGGATTTCCAAACTTCCGCATCGACCCCGCGTTTGAGTAATTCAGGGTGATCTTCAATACGGAAAATCGGTTGTGTTACGCCGGCTTTAATCTGTTTCTGATAATCTTTCAGCACTAACCAAACAATTGGCGCAAGGATAACGATGGTGATTAAGTTGATCATCGCCATTGATGCCATTACCGTATCGGCAAACGCCCAGACAATACCGCCGTCCCGCACTGCGCCGAAATAGACGAAGAACAAGACGATTAAACGGAATGCTAACACAAAGCCCGGTTTGTTGCGGATGTAGCGGATATTGGTTTCCGCATAGGCATAGTTACCGATAATTGAGGTGTAGCAAAACAGCAACAGAATAAAGGCTAAGAAGTGTAATCCGAACTCGCCGATGTGAAATTCTAAGGCTTTTTGAGTTAAGGAAACACCACGCAAGGTTTCGCTGCCGTAGTCGTTTGACATTAGAATAATGACGGCGGTACAGGTACAGACGATAATGGTATCGACAAATACACCGAGCATTTGGATTAAGCCTTGGCTGGCAGGGTGTTTGGCATCAGAGGTTGCCGCCGAGTTTGGCGCAGAACCCATACCTGCTTCGTTTGAGAATAAGCCCCGTTTAATCCCCATCAGCATTGCTTTGGAAAATAATGCGCCGAACATACCGCCTGCCATTGCAGAGAAATCAAAGGCACTTACGACGATATTGTTTAACACCGCCGGTACTTTTTCGATATTCATTCCCAAAATGATGACTGCCATAATCAGATAGAACAACGCCATCATCGGCACGACTTTCGCCGACACTTGCCCGATCCGTTTTACCCCGCCAAAGATGATCGCCGCAGTAAGAATAACCAGACCGATGCCGACATAGTTAGCGTCCCATTCCCACGCATTGCGGGTCGCTTCCACGATTGAGTTGGCTTGTACCGCATTGAAAGCGAAACCGAACGTGAAAATTAAAGTAATCGCAAAGGCAACCGCTAGCCACGGTGCTTTTAGCCCGCGTGTAATGTAGTAAGCCGGGCCGCCACGGAACATACCGTTCGGATCACGCACTTTATATACCTGTGCTAAAGACGATTCCGCAAAGGCACTGCTCATACCGATTAGAGCGGTGATCCACATCCAAAATACTGCTCCCGGACCGCCTAAGGCGATAGCGGTTGCCACACCGCCGATATTACCCACGCCGACACGGCTGGCTAAACCGGTTGCAAAGGCTTGGAACGGAGTGAGCGATTCACCTTCCGCAGCCCGCCCAGACCACATTTCACGCAGACTGCGGGGCAGCAAGCGTAATTGGACTAAGCCGGTTGTAATCGTAAAAAAGAGACCGACACCCAACAGGGTAATCACGGTAATATCCCAAAGCGGACCGTCAATGGTATTCACGATCCACGTCAGAATACCTTCAAGCATAGACACAATACTATCCATTAGGAAAACCTCGTAGAGAAAAAAAGAAGTGTGCATTGTAACCATTTTTTAACGTTTGAGAAGTTTTTTTAATTTTATTTATTAAAAAAAATAATACTAGCGATGGGATCTTAGCCTAATAGTTAAGAAAATCAGTCCGTCTTGCGGTTATATAAGCTGGATTTATTTCAACGGCTGTCGGGCTTCAATACTTGGCGTTTGTGATGTCAGATGATGTTAAGCGGTCAGTTTGGAGATAGCCCCGACATTCATTGAATAACGGGGTTAACAATAAGATTGCAAAAAATCGGGATAATCAAACCGCTTGTATTAGAGAGAAAGTGAAGCGTTAGCCGATTATTTGTAACTGAACAAGCGGTCGGTTTCGTGGCAAAATGTGTGACATTGGCAGTTGCACAATGCTAAACGGTTGCACATAGGCTGGATACACTGAATGAGCCCAAACTTAAGATTATCAATGGGTTATCGGATAGAACATACTTTGTGTATCTGCCTTTTGATGAAAAGCAGAGTTTGTTCCAGTGATGATAATGTCGGAAAATGCAAGAAAAAGGCGAACGGAAAAATCCGTTCGCGCAAATGAGGTGAGTTGGTCGATAAGCCGAGTTCTGTCGTGGACAATCATTCCTCTAGGCTTGCATTTACACACAAGCTCAAGCAACCTACCCGAATCCTGAGCGGGCCACCCATTGGATTCCTATTTGGTCTTGCTACGAGTGGAGTTTACCCTGCTGCGAACTGTTGCCAGCCGCACGGTGCGCTCTTACCGCACCCTTTCACCCTTACCGGAAAACCGGCGGTCTGCTCTCTGTTGCACTGGTCGTAGGCTCACGCCCCCCGGACGTTATCCGGCACTCTGCCCTGTGTAGCTCGGACTTTCCTCTCGTTTACTTGTCCCCTAGTTTACGCAATGCGAATTTGAGGGCTTCAATAAACCAGCGATTGTCTAACCAACTCAGGCGGGAGAGTATAGCGGATTTGCAACGATTTGCCAATAAGCGACCGCTTGTGCGATAAAAAAGGCATATCCTGCGATATGCCTTAAAAACGTGATTAGAGGTAGAATTTCTCGATAAAGTTAAGTTTATCGTCTAATTTTAACACCAACGGCTGACCGGTCGGGATTTCAAAATCCATAATGTCTTCGTCTGAAATATCGATAATGTGTTTTGCCAATGCACGTAGGGAGTTGCCGTGGGCGGTAACTAAAACACGTTTGCCGGACAATAATGCCGGCGCGATTTGATCTTCCCAGAATGGTAATACACGCTCAAGGGTGATTTTGAGGTTTTCCGCATTTGGCACAACGTCTGCCGGTAAATGTGCATAACGGCGGTCGTTATGGGCGGAGTTTGGATCTTTCGGGTCTAAATCCGGTGGAGAAATATCGTAAGAACGGCGCCAAATATGCACTTGCTCATCGCCGTATTGTTCTGCGGTCGCTTTTTTGTCTAGGCCTTGTAATGCACCGTAATGACGCTCGTTCAAACGCCAGTTTTTGACTTGTGGAATCCATAATTGGTTAGACTCTTCTAACACGATATTACAGGTTTTGATCGCACGGGTGAGGACAGAGGTGAACGCAATATCAAATTCATAGCCGGCATCTAATAGTTTTTTACCGGCGGCTTTCGCTTCTTCTACGCCACGCTCGGTTAAATTCACATCACGCCAACCGGTGAATAAGTTTTTCGCATTCCACTCACTGAAACCGTGACGGATAAATACTAATTCCATAAGTTCTCCTAATAATTTGAGTTGATTTGAAATGTCGCCATTTATAACAAAAATTCCCTGATTTTGAAAGCGAATGCGCCGATAAAAGCTGATCTTTCTCAAACAAAGGGAATTTTTTCATTTATTAAATTATTTTGCAAAATATCGGCGCTAACCGACCGCTTGCTTATAAATTCGAAGCAGAAATCAGCCGTTTGGTGTAGTCATCGGTCGGCATTTCAAAAATCTGATGTACATCGCCACTTTCTACCACTTGCCCTTGGCTCATTACAATGACACGGTCGCTTAATGCCCGAATAACCGCAAGATCGTGGCTGATGAAGATATAGCTCAAGCCGTATTTTTGTTGTAACCGATTAAGTAATTCCACCACAGTGATTTGTGTGGAACGATCCAATGCGGAAGTCGGTTCGTCCAACAACACAAATTTCGGCTCAAGGATAATCGCCCGTGCAATCGCAATCCGCTGACGTTGCCCGCCGGAAAACTCGTGCGGGTAGCGGTTGATCATCGTAGGCGACAGATTAACCTCTTCAAGCATTTTCATCACTTTTTCCCGCCGTTGTTGAGCGCTCATTTGCGGGTAATGCACCGATAGCCCTTCACCGATAATTTCACCCACCGTTAAGCGAGGCGAGAGAGAGTTAAACGGATCTTGGAAGACCATCTGCATCTCTTTTTTTAAGGCTCGGGCGGCGGGTTTCGGCAAATGTGCAATGGTTTTGCCGTCAAATTCAATATTGCCACGGTAATCCAGAATTTGCATTATCGCCCGTCCGAACGTGGATTTGCCCGAACCGGATTCCCCTACAATACCAAGGGTTTCGCCTACGCCGAGGGTGAATGAGATATTTTTTACGGCGTTGAATACTTTTTTCGGTTTGCCGAACAAGCTGCGTTTGAGGATATAATCCACGTCAATATTATCGCCTTTGATCAATATGGCTTGGTTGTTGCTCGGCTGTTTTAAGTTTGCCGGAATTGGCGTAAGTAGTTCAACGGTGTAAGGGTGTTGAGGGTGATTGAACACTTGCAGGGTATCGCCCCGCTCGATGATTTCGCCGTTTTGCATTACGCACACTTGTTCACTGTATTTTTTAACCAAGCGGAGATCGTGGGAAATCAGGATAATCGCCATTCCCATTTCACGTTGTAAATCGTGCATCAGATCTAAAATTTCCGCTTGAGTGGTAACATCAAGGGCGGTGGTCGGCTCATCGGCAATCAACAGATCGGGTTTGTTGATGATCGCCATTGCAATCATAATCCGTTGCAGTTGCCCGCCGGAAAATTCGTGCGGGTAGCAACCCAGTTTTTTCTCGGCGTTCGGAATTTTGACTTTTTGCAGAGTGGCAAGGGTGAGTTTTTCAGCATCAAGGCGGCTGATTTGGCGGTTGTGGGTCATTACCGCCTCACTGACTTGCTCGCCAATGGTCATAAACGGGTTGAGGGAAGTCATCGGCTCTTGGAAAATCATTCCGATACGGTCGCCCCGCAGGCTGCGAAGTTGATCTTCGTTGAGGGTGAGAATATCTTGCCCTTCAAATGAAATCGTAGCATCTTTGCCGTACTCGACAATATTATTCGGCAGTAATTGCATAATCGACATTGCGGTAACGGATTTACCCGAACCCGATTCACCGACAATCGCCAATGTTTGCCCTTTTTCCACATCAAAAGAGACATTTCGCACGGCGTGAACCCGCTGTTCATCGGTTTTTAAATAGACGTTGAGTTGATTAACGTTTAATAATTTCATTCCATACCTCTATTTATCTTTTGGATCGAGCGCATCACGCAGCCCGTCGCCGATGAAATTAAAACAAAATAAGGTTAAGCACAGGAAAAATGCCGGAAAGATCAATAACCAAGGAGAAGTTTCCATTTGTGCCGCACCATCGCTAAGTAATGCGCCCCAACTACTCATCGGTTCTTGCGTACCTAAACCGAGAAAGCTCAGGAAAGATTCAAACAGGATAAGCGAAGGCACTTCAAGGGAAGCGTACACCACCACAATGCCTAACACATTCGGGATAATGTGCTTCCAAATAATTTGGCGGCGAGGCACACCGCAAACAACGGCAGCTTCAATAAACTCTTTATTTTTGAGGCTAAGGGTTTGTCCCCGCACAATACGGGCAAGGTTGAGCCACGCGATCATTCCGATTGCCACAAAAATCAGCAGAATATTTTTGCCGAAAAGGGTGATGAGCAAAATCACAAAAAACATAAACGGGAAGGAGGCGAGGATCTCTAAAAAACGCATCATCACCATATCGGTTTTGCCGCCGACATAGCCGGAAATTGCCCCGTACAGTGTGCCGATTATCACGGCAATAATAGCGCCGGCAATACCGACCATCAGCGAAATACGCCCGCCGATAGCCACCCGTACCAATAAATCCCGCCCGGCAGAATCCGTGCCGAAGTAGTGTGCCGAGGCAAAATCCGGTGCGGCGTTCATCAAGCCGTAATCGGTATCTTCGTAGCTAAACGGCATTAGCATTGGGGCAAAGGTGATGAATAAAATAATCAACAATAAGGTGATTAAACTGCCGACAGCGGCTTTATTTCGGAAAAAACGGCGGCGGGCATCTTGCCACAGGCTGCGTCCTTGCACTAGATCAGCAGGTGAAAGCAAATTGGCGTTTTCCGTCCGGGATTGATTTTGACTTAACATTTCTTCCACCTTAGGTATAACGGATTTTCGGATCAATCACTGCATAGAGTATATCCACCACAGTGTTAAATAAAATGGTGAGCGAGCCGACCAACACGGTGAGGCTTAACACTAACGAATAATCACGGTTTAATGCACCATTGACGAAGAGCTGCCCAATACCGGGAATACCGAACACGCTCTCAATTACCATTGAGCCGGTAATAATGCCGACAAATGCCGAACCGAGATAGCTGACCACCGGCATCAAAGCAGGGCGTAGGGCGTGTTTGACTAAAATTCTGCCCATTGGCACGCCTTTTGCTTTCGCCGTGCGGATAAAGTTAGAATGTAATACTTCAATCATTGAGCCACGGGTGATCCGAGCAATACCGGCAACATAGGCAATCGTCAGTGCCGTAACCGGCAGTACCATATAGTAGAGTTGCCCGCCGTGCCACCCGCCTGCCGGCAGCCAGTTTAAGTAAATGGCAAAAATTAACACTAATAGCGGGGCGAACACGAAACTCGGCATAATAATCCCCGTCATCGCCCAAGACATTATCAGGTAATCCCACCAACTATTTTGCTTGAGGGCGGCGATTGTGCCGGCAGAAATACCGATTAACACAGCAAACAGAAAAGACACAATGCCCAATTTAAACGAAACTGGAAACGCCGAGGCGATCAAATCATTCACAGTTTGATCTTTATATTTGAAAGAGGGGCCAAAATCGCCTTTCGATAAATTTTTTAAGTAGAGAAAATATTGGCTATGCAAGGGTTCATTAAGATGATATTTGGCTTCAATATTTGCCATTACCTCTGGCGGATAGGCTCGCTCTGAGGTAAACGGGCTGCCGGGGGCAAGTCGCATTAAAAAGAAAGAAAGGGTAATTAGGATAAACAGCGTTGGAATAGCTTCCAGAATCCGCCTAAAAATAAATTTCAACATTGGGGAAACTCCACGGTTTAAGATAACAGCTCACCAAAACAAGCGGTGAGATCAGGACAATTTTTTGCAAAGAGTTGTCGAAATCCGACCGCTTGTAATGGAATAGGGTAAAGCCCTATTCCGTTGGACGTTTATTTCTTGATGTAAAGGTTTCTGAGGAAGATGTGGTCTTTCGGATCTTTACCTTCGTATCCGCCCACATAAGTTTTCACAAGGCGAGTGTTTACATAGTTGTAAACCGGAATTAATGCACTATCCTGTGCCAAAATCTCTTCCGCTTTGGCATAAGCTGCCGCACGACCTGCACTATCGCTAGTTGTATAAGAGGCTGCGATTGCATCATCGTAGGCTTTACTCTTATAGAAAGCGGTATTATTGCTGGAGTTTGATAGGAAATAGTTACCGTAAGTGGAGGCTTGGTCATAATCTGCCGCCCAACCAGCACGGGCAATGTCGTAGTTAGCTTGACGGCGACTGTCGATATAGGTTTTCCACTCTTGGTTCTCAAGTTTGACATCAACTAAGCCTTTGGTATTGTTTTTCCAAAGTGATGCTGCAGCAATTGCCACTTTTTTGTGATTTTCGTTAGTGTTGTACAGAATCGTGAATGTGAGAGGATTTGCTTTGCTAAAGCCAGCTTCTTCCAGTAGTTTAATCGCTTCGGCATTCCGCTCTGCCATTGGTTGAGTCGAGTATGCTGGCTGTTTAATTTGATCGCCTTCGCTGATGTAAGTCGGGGTGAAAACGTAAGTCGGTGTTTGACCTTGCCCAAGTACTTTATCGGTAATCACATTGCGATCTAAGGCTAAGTTCAGAGCTTTACGCACTCTAATATCGTTAAACGGGGCTTTAGTATGATTGATTTCATACATATAAGTGGAGAGGGTTCTTGGGGTAAAGAGTTCGTTTGGAATGTCTTTTTTCAATTTCGGGAATAATTCTGGTGGCAAACCATAGTTGGTAATATCTAGATCGCCTGCTCGGTAGCGTTGTACATCGGTCGTTGGTTGCTCAATAGCTAGGAAAGTGGCTTTTTCAATCACCGTTTCTTTATCATTCCAATAGAGCGGGTTACGTTTAAACACAATTTTTTCATTGATGACGTGATCGGCTAATGTATAAGCCCCATTGCCGACAAAATTGCCCTTTTTAACCCACGCATCGCCGAATTGTTCAACGACCTTTTTCGGTACAGGTAAAACGGATTGGTGAGCAGTCATTCCGACTAAATAAGGAATTGGATTACTATTGGTAATTTGGAATGTATGATCATCAAGGGCTTTTACGCCGAGTGTATCAGGTTGTTTTTTGCCGTCAATAATATCTTGTGCATTTTCAATGTGAAGATAAGTCAGGTAACTAGCGTAAGGGGATGCGGTGGCTGGAGTGGCAAGGCGTTGCCAAGAGAAAACGAAATCGTGAGCGGTTACTGGATCGCCGTTTGACCATTTCGCATCAGGACGCAGTTTGAATGTCCATTGTTTGAAGTCCGGCGAACTTTCCCACGATATTGCCATACCCGGTATTACTTTGCCTTCGGCATCATTGGTTACCAAGCCCTCCAGTAATTGATAGCCGATTTGGGATTCTGGCACTCCCTCGGTTTTATGCGGGTCGAAACTTTGCGGCTCCGAGCCATTGTTAATGATAATTTCTTGCTTATCGGCAAGTACCGTGCCTTCCGGCACTTTGGCTGCAAACGCTGAAGCAGATAAGCCTAAGCCGATAGCAGCCGCTAATAATGAACGTTGAAAGTTGAGTTGCATAGTTGTTCTCCTCGCAGGAATCAAAAATTGTTGTGGATAGATACGCAAAATGCGATAGGGTTATAGATAGCGGAAAAATATGATTTTGTAAAGGTTTCGTTAAATATTGAAAAGAGTACGCTTAAAAAATGCGAACTACTTCACGAAATGAGAGAAAAGAAAACGCTCCTTTCGGAGCGCTTTACAACAATTTAAAGGAAATAGACCGCTTGATATGGAGCTAATTGAATGCCGTTATCGGTATATTCCAGTTCGGCATAGTTGTTCATTAACACTTTGCCTTGTGGCTTAATTGCCACGCCCTGTGTTTTGCCACTTAGGTTGGCAATTACCGTAAGGGTTTGAGTTACATTCTGGCGTTGATAAGCCCAAATGAACGGATCGCTTGGTAATAAATCGCGATAATCGCCGTCAGTCAGCACCGCTAAATGTTTGCGTAATTTAATGAGGGCTTGATAGGTATAAAATACGGAATTCGGATCGGCTAACGCTTGTTCGACATTGATTTCAGTATAATTTTTGGCTACGTCAATCCACGGAGTACCACGACTAAAACCAGCGTTGCTAGATGCGTCCCATTGCACTGGCGTACGGCTGTTATCTCGAGATTTTTGTGCCAAAATTTGCATAACAAGCGGTAGCTTTACCCCCTTTTCTTGCAATGCGGCGTAGGCGTTCAAACTTTCAACATCTCGATATTCTTCAATAGTTTGGAAATTCGGATTGGTCATACCGATCTCTTCGCCTTGGTAGATATAAGGTGTACCTTGCATTCCGTGTAGTAACATTGCTAACATTTTGGCGGAAATTGTGCGAAGTTCTCCATTTTCCGCACCAAAGCGAGACACAATACGAGGCTGATCGTGGTTACACCAGAATAACGCATTCCACGCTTTGTTGTGCATTCCCTGTTGCCAGTAGTTGAAGATCGCTTTCAGCTCCACATAATCGGGTTGAGCGTATGCCCATTTTTCACCGTTTGGATAATCGACTTTCAAATGGTGAAAATTGAATGTCATTGATAATTCCGTATCGGCTAAGTTAGCGTATTGCTGACAATGTTCAAGTTTGGTTGAGGACATTTCACCCACTGTCATCAACCCGAACGGTTTGAGGGCATTTTGGTTCAGCTCTTGTAGATAGTGATGGATTTTATGCCCGTCCGTATAAAATCGGCGACCGTCTCCCTCTAAGTCATCTTCAAATACTTCAGGTTTAGAAATTAAATTCACCACGTCTAAACGTAAACCGTCCACCCCTTTTGCTGCCCAGAAATGACAAATCTCGTACAGTTCTGCCCGCAGCTTCGGGTTTTCCCAGTTTAAGTCCGCTTGCTCCGGGGCAAAGAGATGCAGATAGTATTTTTGTGCTTTATCCGACCATTTCCACGCCGAGCCGCCGAACTTGGATTTCCAGTTGGTTGGTTGTTCACGCCAAATGTAAAAATCGTGATAGTCGCTGTTCGGATCTTCACCTTGTTTAAACCATTGGTGGAAGGTAGAACTGTGGTTGAACACCATATCCATTATGATACGGATATTGCGTTGGTGGGCTTCACGAATAAGTTGTTCAAAATCTGCCATTGTGCCGTAACTCGGATCGATTTCACGGTAATTGGCTATGTCGTAGCCGTTGTCGATCTGTGGTGAGACGTACATTGGCGTAATCCAAATGCCGTCCACTCCCAATGTTTGCAGATAATCTAACCGCTTGATGATACCTTGAATATCCCCCGTGCCGCTGCCGGTGGTGTCCTGAAATGATTTGGGGTAGATCTGATAAATGACCCCGTTTTGCCACCAAGATTGTTGCATTGTGCTTCTCCCAAAAAGACTAAAACTTCAGCTATTATAGAAGAATAAAAGCAAATTGGGAACGTTCCCTTTGGTTAAAAATTTATATAAAACTTGCTATTTTTTAGGAAAAATCTATCGATTATTTTGTGAATGGGTCATTTATTGATAGAATTGTCGCAATATTAACTACCACTACTTATTAAAAAGGAATCATTATGGCTACTTTTCTTCATATTATTAAAGGTAATAAACTTACTAAAGTTCCTCTTTCCTCTAAAGAAACTCTTCAGATCAAGGCAGAAAGCGAGACACAATATCAATTAGTTGATGAGAATGGAAAGTTGCTCTCAAATGTTAAAACAGAGTTAGTAGGTAACGATCTTAATATTTTTGTTGATGGTGAAAGAGCCAATCTTATTTTAGAAGAGTACAATCTTAGCTATCCAATAGCAGAAAAGCCTTACTTTGTCGAACAATCTCTTTCATTTGACTTATCTACTGAAATGTCAGAGAAAGCACTTCGGGCTGGAGAAGTATCTAAACCTTTTATCAATGAGCTTGGTATTTTCGGATTTAATGCTTTTTTGCTCAGTTCGTTAATGTGTGCGACAACTAGGAAAGACAGAAATACAGTACAACCGAAGTCGGAAGAGAATTCAGCGGAAACCCAACCGAAGGTGGAAGAAGATAAGCCAGCAGAAGAGCCGAAGGTAGAAGAGAACTCAGCGGAAACTCAACCGAAGATGGAAGATGAGAACCAGGCGGAAACCCAACCGAAGGTAGAAGAAGAGAACCCAGTGGAAGAGTCGGAGGTAGAAGAGAACTCAGCAGAAACCCAACCGAAGGTGGAAGAAGAGAAAGCAGCGGAAGAGCCGAAGGTAGAAGAGAACTCAGCGGAAACTCAACCGAAGGTAGAAGAAGAGAAACCAGCAGAAGAGCCGAAGGTAGAAGAGAACTCAG
>NZ_JWIZ01000018.1 GCF_001038205.1 Muribacter muris
GTTAATGATCCTGCAAAAATGTACCAGGCAGACGCAGGAAGATCATCGAAAAGTGATCCACTGCATCTTTTGATAATTTAAATATCGTGCTGTAGGTTTGCGGTCCGTAAAACGTATTAAAAATCCTTAAACTAGTTTAAAAGCGGTTTTCAAGCGAAGTTATTATGCTGTCGTTATGAAAACCGATATTCAACACACCCATTGGCAAATTGCTCCAGCTCACCTTGAGGCTGTACAGGGCGAAGACGATTTGCATCAGTGCATTGCCACTATTCTCACCACCCGCAAGGGCTCGGATGTGCTGCGTCCCGATTTCGGCAGCGACCATTTTGACTATCTCGACCAACCTTTTGATATTGCCGTGCCGAATATGGTGCGGGAAATCTTTGTCGCGATTGGCAAATGGGAAAAACGGGTCATTGTACAAAATGTCGTGATTAACGGCACTGCCCCGCATTTTCACTTTCGGATTGAGTGGGTGGTCGCGGAAGATGTGGCGCGTCAAATTTATACCACCGAACTTTAGCAGGAGGCTGAAATGAACCGTTTTGACATTCAAGTCGTTCCCGAAGACGTGAAACAGGTGCTGGCTGACAGCATTGCCCGGTACGAACGGGACACGGGCAAAACCTTGCAACCGGCACAGATTGAACGGCTGATTATCAATGTTTACGCCTTCCGTGAAACCCTGCTGCGTAAGGGGATTAACGAAGCCTTTCGCCAAACCTTTCCGCAAACAGCGACGGGGATTGCGTTGGATTTATGCGGGGAAAGTTTGGGCTGTTATCGTTTGAAAGACAAACCTGCCCGTACGATTTTACGCTTCTCACTGGCAGGCGAACACGCCTCAATTTTAATCCCGAAAGGCACGCAGGTCGCTGTGTCGGACGAACTCTATTTTTCAACCCTTAACGATGATGTGATTACGCCACTGATAAGTTATGTGGATATTGAAGCGGAATGTAACCAACAAGGGGTAGCCGGTAACGGCTGGGAGCTTGGGCGGGTGAATAAGCTGCTGACGCCGCTTAACAGTTCGCATAATGTTGATGTCGCCAACATTGACACCCCAAGCGGGGGCTTGGTGCAGGAAGAAGACGATGACTATCGCAAACGCATTCTTGCCGCACCGGAAGCCTTTAGCACCTGCGGGTCGGTCGCCGCGTATGACTATCACGCCAGAGCCGTTTCGCAAGCGATTGCCGATGTCAATATCTCCACCCCACGGGGTGGCTTAGTGCGCGTTGCGGTGCTGACCAAAACCGGTTTACCCGATGCCCGCTTGTTAAATGATATTCGCCGGCATTTAAGCGGGGAAACCCTGCGTCCGTTGTGTGATACGGTGGAAGTGATTGCCCCGACCCAACGCAATTACACCATTCACGCCCGGCTCACCTTATTAGACGGCTATCGGGAAGACATCGTGATAGCCAAAGCCCGCGAGGCGGTGCAACGCTATTTGTCGGACAAAACGAAGAAGTTGGGCTTAGATATTGTGCCAAGTGCAATTATTTCTGCCCTGCGGGTTGAGGGTGTGTATGACGTTAATCTCGTCAGTCCGGCAAAAACCGTGATAGCCAACACCGAATGGGCAAATTGTATCCGCTTGAATATTGACGTGTTGGAGGCGCGTGCCGATGGCTAAATTGCAGTATGCCGACATTATTGTCAATGACCCGAAATATACCGCCTTGGCTGATTTAAGCCGGCGGATTGACAGCTTAAATCACCATCAAATTATGACCACCTTGGTCGATTTGCTCGGCGATGAGTTTATGCCGTTGTTGGCTGAAAAGTGGAGTGTTACCGGCTATGACGGCGAGTTTTTAGCCTACACCCATCAATCGAAGCGGGCGTTAATTCAAAGTGCGGTCGAACTGCACCGACACAAAGGCACACCGTGGGCGATTCGGGAAGTGTTGCGTAAGTTAGATTTTGGCGAAATTGAGATAGACGAAGGCTTAAAAGCCCGTACATACGAACACACGCAGGTGCAATCCATTCCGGCAAATGAACGTTGGGCGCACTATGCGATTCGGCTGAATAAACCGATTACCAACACTCAAGCGGCACATATCCGCAAAGTATTACGCAATTTTGCACCGGCACGCTGTGTATTAGCGGTGCTCGATTACAAAGCCGTACCGATTTTATATAACAACAAAGTCCGTTATGACGGCAGTTATAACCACGGAGCCGGCTGACAGGCGGTCGGTTGGCGAGGATTTTTTGCAAAAACAGAGACGAAAGCGAGAATAAGAGGACACTATGGCAGGCTTAACCGAACAATCGAAGTGGGAAAATGAGATTTACCGCATCGAAGAAAACGACCCCGTCCACGGCGGCGAAAACGGGATTACCAACAAACCGACCAAACAACTGGCTAACCGTACCCAATATTTAAAGAAAATGCTGGAGGCAGCCGGGCAAAAACTGAACCCCAAAAAGCTGACAGCCACCACCCGCAATGCCGCCGATACGACCGGACACACCCACGAAATTGACCTTGCCAGCACCACAACAAAAGGCTTGGTGCAACTCACCAATGATACAGGGTTGGAGAGTGAAAGTCTGGCTTTGACGGCAAAAGCCGGTAAGAAATTAGCGCAGGACATTGCCCGTGTGCAACAATTAGCGAGTGCCAAATATACCGAACGTGCAGCGACGACTTATCACGCGGGTACAGTACAACTTAATAATACCCTTACCTCAACCGACACCACCCAAGCCCTAACCGCCGCACAGGGCAAGGCGTTAAAAGATGAGCTGGATGCGCTGTCTGTCGGCGGGCGTAATTACCTGCGCAACGGGCGTTTTGAAAATGCGTTAACTCATTGGCAAAATTGGGGAGACTGTACCCGTCTTGTTGAGACGGTAGACAATAAAAAATGGGTACGCTTAATGACTGATAATCTCGAATCTTATCGGGGGATTTCACAAACGGTTGCGACCTTTGAGCGTAATACAAGGTACACGTTATCGTTTAAAGCCTATTCGCGGCGTGAGAATGCCCGGTTACAACTTGCGGTACATCAAATCCCAAATAACAACCCGCAGGTATGGTCAAGCCCGATTGCGATAACCACTACACCGCAAACCTATGTGTGGTCGTTTACCTCCGCGGATTTAGACAATAAAACCGGCTTTCATTTGATGTTGGGCGGGGTGAGTGAGCAGCCGTTTGATATTTATCTGACCGACATTAAGTTTGAAAAAGGACACCGCCGCAGTGATTGGAGTGCTGCCCCTGAAGATGTGATGGACAGCGTCCAAGACTATGTCCGTACGCATTATGTGGCGAAAACGGGCGATACAATGACAGGGGAATTGACGTTGAGTGCCACACAGCCGATGTTGAGATTGCAACGCCCTAGCGGCAGCGGATTTTATTTGGGATTTCCCTCTACGACGTCCAATACTGCGGTGTGGTATGCCCAAAATCACGGCACCGGGCTTTTTTTGTTAGGTAATCAGGTAATGGCGAATAAAGATTTCTATGTCAGCATCCATAAAGCTTACCATGAAGGCATCGTATTACCGGCTCGGCAAGTTAATCTGCGCTCAAATAT
>NZ_JWIZ01000019.1 GCF_001038205.1 Muribacter muris
CTCCGCTGCCGCTTTCTTATCTGCCGCATCTTTCGCCAGTTTTTCAAGCTCTGCTTTTTCTGCCGGGTTGATCGCACCGTCTTCTTTCGCTTTCGCTAATGCATCTTCCGCTGCTTTTTGTGCTTTTTCAGCTTCTTCAACTTTCGCTGTTGCATCTGCTAGTGCCGGATTATCCGGTTTACCGTCGCTGTTCGCATCGTTTACGTCCGGTACGGTGATTGGTTTCAACGCATCTACACGATCTTGTAAACCGTCTTTACCTTCTGTACCTGCCGGTAATGCTTTCACTGCTTCGTCCGCTGCCGCTTTCTTATCTGCCGCATCTTTCGCCAGTTTTTCAAGCTCTGCTTTTTCTGCCGGGTTGATCGCACCGTCTTCTTTCGCTTTCGCTAATGCGTCTTCCGCTGCTTTTTGCGCTTTTTCAGCTTCTACTACTTTGGATTCCGCTACTGATTTAGCATCAACAGGAGTAGTTTTACCTTTGCTACTACCACTACTTGCTGCGATAGCAATTCCTGCTCCTAGAGGTATTAATGCTAACAACCACCAAGGATTAAATGCCCAAAATGCACTGGATAATTCATCCCCGCCCAATGCTTGAGGTGCAAGAGTTTGATCAGCTAAGACGCTCACTGCATCGCTTTTTATTCCTGATTCAGGAACATATGGATAGACATTACCATTTTCATGCTGACCAATTAATAAATTACTTACATTTTCTGTATTTTCATCACCATAATATCCTTTAATAAGGACATCCGGATTCATATCGCCATCTTCTAAAAAGATTTTTAAATCTTTTCCTTCACGCTTAACGATAATATTTTCCGGACCTAAACCGGTTTGGTTATTTATCAATTGATAATTTGACTTATCTCTTGCATCAATAACCAACAGATCACCCTGATTAATTTGGTGACTGGCTACGACTTTTTTTGCACTTAATACTTTTAAAGTTGCTGACATGGGATGTTACTCCTTTGAATTGATAACTTACTTATTACCGTATACAGTAATTTCTACTCTACGATTAGGTTGGTTACACTCTTGCTTTGCTTTACCTTTTAAAGCTTCACAATGAGTTACAATTGGCTGACTCTTGCCATACCCCAATGCATCAATTTGAGCATTAACTCCAGCATTAATCAATGCCATTTTAACCGTTTCAGCACGTTTTTGTGATAAAACTTGATTATAATGCTCTGAACCTGATGGATCAGTATGACCTGCTACCGTAATTTTAGTTACAGAACCTAGTGTAGGAATGCGGTTTGCAAACTCTGCAATACTCTTTTTACCTGCAGGCAAAATATCTTGGTAACTAGATTTATTAAACGCAAATAGAGCACTTGCATCTAAAGATTCATTAGCTAGAACCGAAAGACAATGGCGAGGCGCTATAACACGAGATAGGGTCTGATTTACCTGTGGTAAATGAGAGATAGCATTCTGTGCATCTTGGCTATTTACTTTTACAAAGCTTAATTTACCATTAGACTCTTGAACTAGCTTTATATAAGTAACTTCTTTAGATGGAAAAGTATGCTGAACACCATCCTTTCTATTACCAAATGTAGATGCTGAACTAAATGATGATGACAACAGATTTTTGTCTGCACAAACTGCTACCGGGCTTAGCGCATTTGGTAAAAGCGATGCTTGATAAGCACCATTTACAAATACATTCACAGCAGGACCTTGAATATCATCTTGACGATAAAACACAACTAAAGCATGTTCATCACCAAGATTCTTCATACTTATAGTTGAAGTTTTAAAGTTTTCCCAAGCTTCAAGCGGTTGATTTCCAACCCTTGATGTTGAACAAGCACTGAGAGCTAAAGCTAAACTCGCACACAGTAATGTTTTTTTCATATAAATTCTCCAATAACTTTGTATGGCATTTTCACGTTAGTTATTAACTAACCTAGAATAGCCCTATATACTAAATACTAACAATAAAATAGGGCTAGATCAGAAGTATATATACTCCTGATGTAGCACTACTTCCGTATAAGAGACTAAATCCAATTAAATTAATTTTGATAAACCTATTCTTCTAATAAAAAACCAACGTATAACTAATAGTAAATCTATTGTATCACTTTTGTTACATTTTCATCAAACAAAAATTACCCTATTTTTGAAAATGCAGTCCATTGCGTTACTACTCTAAGTCTAGACTAATATATTTTAACAAAAATGCCTAACTAGATACGAATCAAAAATAAATCTAAGTGTATTGTACGTTTAGACTTTATCTAGAACAATTTTATCATTAAAAATACAAAAAAAACTCAATTCTTGAAGAACATTACAATACACTGTATGTGTATAATAATTAACTTGGCATAGAAACTCTACGTTAATAACAAAATATTTCCCCAAACCAACCGCTTGTCATTGAATAGAATTTTGATACCTAACAAATTTAGACTACGCAAACGTTTTCTTTTTTTGTAGAATAGTCATTTATCTCGACTAATCCATTTTTGAGGTGCTTATGGTTGATGCCATCATTATCGGAATTATTGTTTTTTCATTATTAGTCAGCCTTTGGCGGGGCTTTGTCAGCGAGGTGCTATCTCTTGTCGGCTGGGTCGTTGCTTTCTTTATCGCCAGCAAATTTTATCCGTATTTAAGCGGCTATTTATTGCAAATTAACTCTGTTTATCTACAAAACTCGGAATACCTTCGCAACGGCATTGCCGCTGCTATTTTATTTGTTATCACACTAATGATTGTCGGCATTGCCAACGCACTATTATCCCAATTAGTAGATAAAACCGGCTTAACCGGTACCGATCGGGTACTCGGTGCTGCATTCGGTGTTTTACGTGGCATTTTCATTGTGGCGGCAATTTTATTTTTTATTGATACCTTTACCCAATTCAGCCAAAGTGAATTGTGGAAAGAATCGCAACTGATTCCCCATTTCGACTTCATTGTGAAATGGTTTTTTGAACAGCTTCAAGCAAACTCCAGTTTTCTCAAATCGACCAATTAAGAGGTAATTATGTGCGGCATTGTCGGCATTATTGGCAATACGCCTGTTAATCAGGCAATTTATGATGGTTTAACCCTTTTACAACATCGTGGGCAAGATGCAGCAGGCATTGTAACCATTGATGACGAAAACCGCTTCCGGCTGCGTAAAGCCAACGGGTTAGTCAGCGATGTGTTTCGACAAGAGCATATGTTGCGCTTACAGGGCAATGTCGGTATCGGGCACGTCCGCTACCCAACGGCGGGCAGTTCCAGCGTATCGGAAGCGCAGCCTTTCTATGTAAACTCGCCTTACGGCTTAACCCTCGTGCATAACGGTAATTTAACCAACAATGCCGAACTCAAACAGATGCTATTCACCCTTGCCAAACGCCACGTGAATACCAATTCCGATTCCGAATCCTTACTCAATATCTTCGCTCATTACCTCGATCAATACCCGAATGCGCTTACCCCTCAAGATATTTTCGATACCGTCCGCCAAACCAATAACGTCATCAAAGGCGCTTATGCTTGTTTGGCTATGATTATCGGCTACGGTATGGTGGCATTTCGTGATCCGTTCGGTATCCGACCGCTTGTACTGGGTAAACGTGAAATCAACGGCAAAACGGAATATATGTTTGCCTCCGAAAGCGTGGCACTTGATGTCGTCGGCTTTGATTATGTGCGTGATGTACAACCGGGCGAGGCAATCTACATCAGCTTTGACGGGCAATTCCACTCTGCCATTTGTGCGGATAATCCGAAGCTCAACCCGTGTATTTTTGAATACGTCTATTTTGCCCGTCCGGACTCGGTAATTGACGGCGTTTCCGTCTATGCGTCCCGTGTCCATATGGGGCGTTTACTCGGTGAGAAAATCGCACGGGAGTGGCAAACGGAGCTTGCCGATATTGACGTGGTTATTCCGATTCCGGAAACTTCAACGGATATTGCCTTGCAAATTGCCAATGTACTGAACAAGCCGTATCGACAGGGTTTTGTCAAAAATCGCTATGTGGCTCGTACCTTTATTATGCCGGGACAAGCCCAGCGTAAAAGTTCGGTACGCCGTAAACTAAACGCCATTGCGACCGAGTTTACCGGCAAAAACGTGTTATTGGTTGATGATTCCATCGTACGTGGCACAACCTCCGAGCAAATCGTGGAAATGGCACGGGCAGCCGGTGCGAAAAAAGTCTATTTTGCCTCTGCTGCACCGGAAATCCGCTACCCGAATGTGTACGGTATCGATATGCCGACCTGCCAAGAATTAGTGGCTTACGACCGCACTGCTGAACAAGTAGCAGAAATGATCGGCGTAGATAAATTGGTTTTCCAAGATTTAGCGGACTTGTTTAAATCAGTGCAAATTGAAAATCCGGCAATCCACAATTTCGATGCTTCTGTCTTTACCGGCGAATACATTACCGGTGATGTCGATTGTGCCTATCTTGATGCCGTCGCCAACGCCCGCAACGATAAGGCAAAAGCCAAACTCGCTGCTCAAGCAACCAATTTGGAAATCCACAACGAAAGATAGCAAAACGCACCGTGCAAGCGGTGCGTTTTAGGTGATATTTTACAAAATCGGCAGTTCTTGCCGATTTCTTTATTGCTTATGCGGCAATTTTTTCCAAGTTACTTCATTGCGTAAATAAACCGGTTCAATCTCAAGGGCGGATTGCGTCCGACCTTGTGTTGCCTGCGCCAATGCAAGCGGTAGCATATAACGTGCCGAAGGCAAAGTAATATCGCTGACTATCACCCCTAAATCCGCAGAGGCAAACGCAGGGTATGCCGCCCAGCCTGTGCCGACAACAGTTGGATTACGTTCCTGTCGGATCTGTGCGATCGCTTTTTCAGGCGCGCAGACCTGCTCCGGTATAATGTCCTGCCAACCGTCTGCCGTTTTGGTTAATTGGGTAAAATAGACTTCGTTCATTCGGGCATCAATTAAAGCAACCACCTCCGTAGCACCGAGTGTTTGATAAGCCTGTTCCGCCATTATATGTAAGTTGGATAACGCCACCACCGGCAAATCCGCGCCCATTGCTAAGCCTTGTGCAATCCCTACGCCGACACGCACACCGGTAAAACTGCCCGGCCCACGTCCAAAGGCTAAGTAATCGACTTGACGAAGATCTATGCCGGCTTGTGTCAGTAATTCATCGACCATCGGCAAGATGCGTTGCGTATGGCTACGAGGGCTAAGTTCATCCATAAAAGTGTGCTGTCCCTGATGCAATAATGCCACCGAGCAGGCTTCTGTTGCGGTATCTAACGCAAGAATGGTTGTCATATTTTGCTTATCCGATCATATTTTTATATCTATAAGGGACGCTAATGCGTCCCTGCTCATCAACTGCAAGCGGTTTGTTTCTCACTGTTTTTTGCAAATCAGCGGCTTTTTTGACGGCGTTGCTCAACGGCTTCTGCCAGTTGGAATAGCGCCTTTTCGCTATCTTCCCAACCGATACACGCATCGGTGATACTTTGCCCGTACACCAATGGTTCACCTGCGACCAGATCCTGCCGTCCTTCAACCAAATGGCTCTCGATCATTACACCGGAAATAAAGTGCGAACCACCGGCAATTTGGGCGCACACGTCCGCACACACTTCCATTTGACGTTTGAACTGTTTTTGGCTGTTAGCGTGGCTGAAATCAACCATCACGTGTGGGCGGCGACCGGCTTTCTCAATATCGGCACACACTTTCGCCACAGATTGCGCATCATAATTCGTGCCGTTATCTCCTCCCCGTAAAATAATATGGCAGTCAGGATTGCCGACAGTGGAGACAATCGCTGAATGACCAAACTTGGTAACAGACAGGAAATGGTGCGGTGATTCCGCCGAAGAAATCGCATCTAAGGCGATTTTCACACCGCCGTTTGTACCGTTTTTAAAGCCTACCGCACAGGATAAGCCGGAGGCTAATTCACGATGCACTTGCGATTCAGTCGTTCTTGCGCCGATTGCTCCCCAGCTCATAAAATCCGCCACATATTGCGGTGTAATCATATCCAAAAACTCACCGGCAGCCGGTACGGTCAGATCGTTAATATCCGATAACACCTTACGGGCAATGCGTAAACCGTCATTTAACGCAAAAGTTTCATTCAGATACGGGTCGTTAATCAAGCCTTTCCAGCCGACTGTGGTGCGAGGCTTTTCAAAATAGACCCGCATTACAATTTCAAGATTTCGGGCAATATCCGGATTAGCACGTAACGCTTTAATTCTTTGCGCATATTCAATCGCCGCTTTGGGATCGTGAATGGAACAAGGTCCGATCACCACCAATAAGCGATCATCTTTACCGTGAATAATATTGTGGACGGCAGTACGGGTTTTCTCTACCGTATCCGCAGCGACCGTACTTGCCGGACAACTTTCAATCAATGCCACTGGCGGTAATAATTCTTCGATGCTGTTAATCCGAATATCGTCATTTCTGTACATTTTGCTTCCTCATTATTATAAAAATATCCGTGGGTAATGGGGATTGTTAAAATACAACGCCCCGCTAATTAAAGTAGAAGAATTGGCGGGCATTATCAATCAATGATTAAAGGTGTTACACACACTCGGATTGCCCGATTGTAGCCCCTTTCTAAACCACGCCAAACGCTGTGCCGATGAACCGTGGGTGAAACTGTCCGGAATGACTCTGCCTTGACTTTGTTGCTGCAAACGGTCATCGCCGACCGCTTCGGCAGCTAAAAAGGCTTCTTCCACATCGCCCGCCTCGAGTTTACCTTCACGCTGAATTTGGTAGCCCCATACTCCCGCAAAACAATCTGCCTGTAATTCGACATTCACCGAAATTTGATTAGCGGCTTTTTGGCTGGTAGCATTGCGTTGCGCCCGCTGTGTTTGCTGGGTGATGCCCAATTTATTTTGGATATGATGCCCGACTTCGTGGGCAATCACATAGGCAAATGCAAAATCCCCTGCCGCACGCAATTTGTGTTTCATATCATCATAAAAGGCAAGATCGAGATAAATTTTCTCATCGGCAGGGCAGTAGAACGGCCCCATTACCGACTGCCCCGTGCCACACGCCGTTCCCGTTGCTCCACGGTATAACACTAAGGTCGGTGCTTGGTAGGTCATTCCGTTTTGCTTGAAATAGTCACCCCAAATTCGCTCGGTCGTATAAAGCACTTTGCGGGAAAGCGTATTCAACTCTTGCTCTTCGGCACTGGCAATGTGTGGCTGTTGCTCGTACTGCCCTTCGCCAAAATTGACTATACCGGACAGATCCACCCCATAATACGCCCCGACCAATAAGATAATAAAGCCTAAAATTCCACCTTTACGCCCACCAACCAGTCGGCGACCGCCCGATTGACCTCGGCGATCTTCCACATTGCGACTTTCTCTTTCATTTTCTAAACGCATATTGGTTTCCTTCTCTCATTGTTTTGTCAATTTTCAGCCCGAACCGACCGCTTGTAGGGTCAGCGGGCGAGAATTTCCCGTTTACCACGGCTATCCTGTGCAGACAAGATCCCCTCGGCTTCTAGCTGATCAACAATTCTGCCGGCACGGTTAAAACCTAGTTTAAAGCGGCGTTGAATACCGCTGATGGAGGTAATTTCCGTGTCTATCACAAATTGCACGATCTCATCAAACAGCGGATCGAGATCGCCGCTATCCCGCTCATCACCATTATCGTTATCATTTGAGGCGGTGATATTCTCAATATACGCCGGTTTGCCCCTTGCCCGCCAGTTATCCGCAATGCGATTGACCTCATCATCGGTCATAAACGCCCCGTGGACACGCACTAATTCCGGACTACCGTTCGGCGCATATAGCATATCGCCCCGTCCCAACAGCGACTCCGCCCCGCCCTTATCTAAAATAGTGCGGGAATCAATTTGGCTCGCCACCGTAAAGGCAATTCGACTTGGAATATTGGCTTTGATCACCCCCGTAATCACATCAGTGGACGGACGCTGCGTGGCTAAAATTAAGTGAATGCCGACCGCCCGCGCTTTCTGGGCAATACGCATAATATAATCTTCAACCTGTTTACCGGCAGACATCATTAAATCGGCAAATTCATCGACCACCAACACAATATAGCTCATTTTTTCCAACGGCGGCGGCATTTGATCCATTGTATCGCCCGGTCGCCAAAGCGGATTTGGAATCGGAATGCCCATTTCTTCGTTCGCCTTTTTAATCAAGCTGTTATAGCCCTCGATATTCCGCACATTAACGCTACTCAACAACAAATAGCGGCGTTCCATCTCCTCAACCGCCCAGCGTAGCGCATTTTCGGCTTTTTTCATATCCGTTACCACAGGGGTGAGCAGATGCGGAATATCGTTATACACCGACAGTTCGACCACTTTCGGATCGATCATTATAAAACGGACTTGATCCGGCGTGAGCTTGAACAACAGGCTCAGGATCATCGTATTCACCCCAACGGATTTACCGCCGCCCGTTTGCCCTGCCACCAGCAAATGCGGCATTTTCGCCATATCGACCACGATCGGATTACCGCTAATATCTTTGCCCAATGCCATTGGTAAAATCGCTTCGGAACAGCGAAACGCTTCGCTCTCCAACACATCACGCAACCAGACAGTTTCACGCTGTCGATTTGGCGCTTCAATGCCAATATAAGGCTTGCCCGGCACGGCTTCGGTAATCCGAATCGCTTTAAAAATCAACGAGCGGGCTAAATCACTGCCAAGGGCAGCAATTTTTGCCGCTTTCACCCCCGCCGCCGGCTGAATTTCATAACGGGTTACCACCGGCCCGACTAACACATCTTCCACGGTGGCTTTAATACCGAAATTTGCCAGCTCCTGCTCAATTCTCGCCGAAGTTTCACGAATTTCCTGCTCGGTAATTTGTTGCGGAGCAGCCGGACTAGGATTGAGTAAATCCAACGTCGGTAACGGGGTAGTCGGCTTCTCCACCGTTTTCTGTCGTTCCAACAACGGGTGAATTAAACTGCTGCCATAGCCTTTCGGGTAACTCGCTTTCGGTTTTGCTTCGGTTTCAGCAAGCGTTTCCACCGGCTCAGGTGGTGCGTTTCGCCCCAAAGTTTGCAAAAAAGAGGGCTGCGGCTCGGCTTTTTCGTGAGGCATACTCACACTCGGCGGCGACAACGGTTCATCTAATGCCGTTTCCATACTCGCTCTATTTAGTTCGCTTTGTCCTTCTTCATTCACTGTTGGCGATACCGCCACACTGCTCGGATTTAGCCGTACCTGTGGCATTGTCGGTTCGGATAACGGTTCGATAGTATCCTCGGTCTCAACAGCGATTGGCGAAGTGTGAACAGGCAGAGGTTCGACATCTGACACGCTGACTTTCGGTAACGGCTGCGGATTTTCCAACTGAAACCTTGACACATCGGTCAGATTTTGAGGTATTTCACGGTGCATTACTGCTGTCGGCTCGGCAGGTTTTTCCGCCGTTTTTAAGCCGATAATCTTCGGACGAGTGATAAAGTTCGACACATCGGTTAAGCCTGTTTCCGCTGTCGGTGGGGCAATATCGGTATCAACATTTGGTATGACAAGCGGTGTGTGATCGTCATTTTTTTGCAACGTGGCTTCCGGCGGTGCAGGCTCAGTCTTTGTTTGATCTTTTACTTCCGTCAGCCAATGATAAAAACGATTGAATAACCCCCATAATAATTGACCGGAGCAAAAATAGAAACCGACCGAAGTCAGCACCATTGCGATAAGCAAGATCCCAAACTGACCGAGCCAATCGCCAACGAGATCGGCTAACACGCCCCCCACAACCCCGCCGGATAAATAATAGGCAGAGTTGGCAAGCAACACATTTGCCAAGCCTGCCAAGCCGCACATCAACAATAAGAGGCTGACAAACCACAGGCTCATTGCTTGCCACGTCAGTTGTTCGGCGTCCCCCATTATCAGAAGATAACCCGCGGTGAACGTTAAGGCAAAGGGAAAGATAAACGCCACTTTGCCGAACATTGACTGGAGCAAATCAATCAGCCACGCCCCCAAACTGCCGCTTTTATTCAGTACGTCCTGCGTTGCACTGCTCGCCACCGACCAGCCGTTATCCAGCGGGCTGTAACTCGCCCAAGCAACAATTAAATAGAGCCCCGCTAAGCCCGTTAGCAAGAGGGCAAATTTAATGACATTTTGCTTCCCTTTTAAATGTGCGATCACTTCACTTCCTTACTTTAATAATAAATAGTTGGTTTGTTTGACCTCTTCCATTACCACATAAGTGCGGGTATCGTTTACGCCCGGTAAACGCAGCAAGGTTGTGCCGAGTAATTTTCGGTATGCCGCCATATCTGCCACTCGCGTTTTGAGCAGGTAATCAAAATCGCCGGACACCAAATGGCACTCTTGAATTTCATCTAACTGCTGCACTTCACGGTTAAATTCTTCAAACACATCCGGCTTACCCCGCACCAGCGTAATTTCGACAATCACTAATAACGGCGCTTCCAGTAATTCGGGGTTGAGCAACGCTTTATAGCCCATAATCACATTTTGCTTTTCAAGGCGTTTGACCCGTTCAAGACAGGGGGTCGGGGAAAGCCCGACCCGTTTCGATAATTCAATATTGGACATTTTGCCGTTGCGTTGTAATTCGTTCAGAATTTTTAAATCAATGGCATCAAGGGCTTTCGGCAGTTTTTTATGTTCCATTTTACGACCTTTTTAGCAAATTTCTCTAACGGGCTATTCTACCGAGATAAATTTACAAGGTCTAAAACTATTTGCAAAAAAAGACAAAAATCCAACCGCTTGCACGATTGGATTTGAGAAAGAACCGCTAATTTAGCCCGCAACCTGCGGCAAAATGCCGTTTTGCATTAAGAAAGGAATAACCATAATGATGACGCCCATCACAAACGCCACAATAAGTGCGGCATTACCGCCGGCAACACGATAAGGCAAATTCGGGTGTAATTGGCGGGCTTTCCACGCTAAGCCAATCGGCAAAATTAAACCATAGAACGCAAACAATAACCCTGCCCAGCCGAGCGCATAAATGAAGCCGTCCGGATAGAACATTGCAAATGCAAGGGGCGGGATAAAGGTCAGCGGTGTCAGCACGCCACGGGTGTTCGGCAGCTCAAAGCGTTTCAGCAAATCGCCCACGCCTTCAAAAATGCCCATCGCAACCCCTAAAAACGAGGTAATCAATGCCAATGCAGAAAAGATACGCACCATTTCACCTAAAATCGTGCTGCCGGTAATATGCGAGGTCGCTTTCACCAAGCCGTTCAAGGTTGGATCTTGGCTTAACAGTGCCACAAATTCCGATTGTGTCAGCACACCGTGGGTAGCTAACTGCCACAAGACATAAGCGACCAACGGAATGAGCGTGCCGACTAAAATCGCTAAACGAATTTTCTTAATATCGGCCTCTAGATAGCTGTTAATACTGCCCATAATGACGTGGAAACCGTAAGAGGTGAAGAAAATCGGCACGGCGGAGATCACCAATAAATTATCAAGAGGTACGGCGGTTAAATTCTCCAATTTCGCTTTTGGAAGCATCATCAACAACACAAATACAAAAGCGACAATTTTGCCGATAAACAGCAGGCGGGTTAAACCATCAACACTTTTAATCCCGACCACGACAAACGTCCCTAAAATCAGGGTAAACAATAAAATACCGACTTTGAGGGTGGTTTGTTCGTCAATAATCTGCGGTAATAAGCCGGACAGTAGCGAACCGCCCCCCGTAATATAGGCAGACAATAACGCATAGAGCAACACCAATAAGCTAAAGGTTGCCAACACCCGCCCGACAATGCCGAAATACTGCTCCGCAAGTGATGCCACGCCCACATCTTGCTGCCGAGCGGTTTGATATACTTCCATAAACAGCAAGCCTGTATAAGTCAGCAATAGCCATAAACCGACCAAAAGCACCAACGTCATTCCAAAGCCCATTCCGGCTGAGGTGAGCGGCATTGCCAGCATACCAGCACCAATTGTCGTTCCGGCAATCATCAAGGCACTGCCCAAGATTTTATTTTTCATACGTCCTCCGATTAAAATCGGCAGCATTTTAGCAAAGCCAAAACAAAATGTAACGAAAAATTTTCACTGTAATAAAATTATTACATTTATGTCAGTTTATGCTGACAAAAAAGCGGTCGGTTCATTGCAGTTTTTTGCAAAAACCGACCGCTTGTACTAAGCGATTTGAACAATAGCGGTGTTTAGCCGACCACTTTTGGTAATAAACCTGCTTCAGTTAAGAATGGGACGATCACGATAAAGACACCGATCACTAATGCGATGATTAAAGCTGTCGAGCCGCCTTTTACCCGATAGGCTAAATCAGGGAATTGTTGGCGCATTTTCCACACCATTGCAATTGGTAAGACGATCGCATAGAAAGCAAACATTTGCCCTGCATAGCCTAAGGCGGCAACAAACCCCTGCGGATAGAAAAGTGCAAAAGCAAGGGGCGGTAAAAAGGTTAAAAGACCTAATGAAGCCCGACCTGCGTTGATGTTCACCCGTTTAAGCAGATCTTCAAGGGCTTCAAACAAGCCTAATGCCACGCCTAAGAATGAGGTAATCAATGCCAATGCCGAGAAAATGCGCACCGTACCGCCGATAATCGCACTGTCGGTTGCTGCACTCACGGCGGTGGCTAAGCCGTTTAGGGTCGGATCTTTATCTAAAATGGCTAAAAATTCCCCTTGGCTTAGTACGCCGTGAGTAGCCAACTGCCATAGAATATAGGCAACCAGCGGAATTGAGGTACCGATAAGAATGGAGATTCGCAATGCTTTTACGTTACCGTCCAAATATTTGTTCAAACTCGGAATTGAGCCGTGAAAGCCGAAAGAGGTGAAAAAAATCGGGCTGGCGGAAATGATCAATGCGTTATCAATCGGGATTTCCAATAAGTTCTCAAACGACACTTTCGGTAACAATAAGCAAAGCACGAGCAGAAACGCCAAGATTTTAGTGGTAAACAACAGGCGGTTTACCACATCAACACTGCTCGTACCGATAATAATAAATGCGCCAAACACGAGGGTAAACAGCAATCCGGCAACGCGGGAAGTCGTTTCCGCATCTACAATGGTCGGCAGGAAAGCGGCAATAATCGAACTACCGCCGGACACATAGGCGGAAACTAGAGCATATAAGAAAATAATCAGAACGGCGGTAGAAATCACCCGCCCGAACGTGCCGTAATATTTCTCCGCTAAAGTCCCGATACCGGCATCACTGTCAGCATTTTGATACAGTTCGACAAATAATAACGCACTAAAACATAATAATAACCAAAGGGCGATCAACAACACAATGGTCAAACCAAACCCAATCCCTGCGGAAGTGAGCGGCATCGCCAACATTCCCCCGCCAATTGTTGTACCGGCAACAATCAAAGCACTGCCTAACGTTTTATTCTTCATAAGCACCTCTAAACCAAAAAATCAGCGGTATTCTAGCAAACAATAAAACGATATGTATAGTTATTTTTACAATGTAATTTTATAAATACAGCATTTTGCAAGAAATAGAAAAAAACCGAGCGCTTGCTCGGTTCTTTGGCTTAATAGATGACTATTTAAGATCTGCTTGGCTATCAGCTACGGAATCTTCCAACGGTGAAGGGCTTTCTTCGACCGTCTTTTCCGGCGTTCTATCCGCTGAAGACGGTGGCGGATTATCGTTATGATCCTGCCAACTTGCCGGCTCTCCAACTGGTTTACGTTCCATTAAGTTTTTAATTTGCAGCATATCAATGGTTTCATATTTCATCAACGCGTCTTTCATTGCGTGCAGAATATCCATATTGTCCACTAATACTTGTCTGGCTCGTTCATAGTTGCGATCAATAATTTTACGCACTTCCTCATCAATCAGCTTCGCCGTTGCTTCCGACACCACTTTCGGCGCACCGAAGCCCTCTTCCTCTTTGTATAAAATCGGCCCGAGATGCTCGGAGAAACCCCATTCTGTAACCATACGGCGGGCAATATTAGATGCCACTTGAATATCGCTTGATGCACCGGTTGAGATATTTTCCTTGCCGTAAATTAACTCTTCCGCCAAGCGACCGCCGTAGGTACTGGCAAGTTTGCCTTCCAGTTGTTTTTGGCTGATACTGATTTTATCCCCTTCCGGCAGAAAGAAAGTTACCCCTAACGCCCGCCCGCGCGGAATAATGGTAACTTTATGCACCGGGTCGTGCTCCGGCATTAAGTAACCGACAATGGCGTGTCCTGCCTCGTGATAAGCGGTCGAAATTTTTTGCTCTTCGGTCATAATCATTGAGCGGCGTTCCGGCCCCATATTGATTTTGTCTTTCGCTTTTTCAAAATCGTTCATCGTTACGACACGTTGATTCGCTCGCGCGGAAAACAATGCCGCTTCATTCACTAAATTGGCTAACTCTGCGCCCGAATACCCCGGTGTACCACGGGCGATAATCATCGGATCGACATCCGGTGCAAGCGGGACTTTCTTCATATGTACTTGCAAAATCTGCTCACGTCCTTTAACGTCCGGCAAGCCAACCATCACTTGACGGTCGAAACGTCCCGGACGGGTTAAGGCGTTATCCAGCACATCGGAGCGGTTGGTTGCCGCAATCACAATCACGCCTTCCGAGCCTTCAAAGCCGTCCATTTCCACAAGCATTTGATTGAGGGTTTGTTCGCGCTCATCGTGCCCGCCGCTAAAACCGGCACCGCCACGTTTGCGCCCGACCGCATCAATTTCGTCAATAAAGATAATACAAGGTGCGTTTTTCTTGGCTTGTTCAAAGAGATCCCGCACACGAGACGCCCCGACCCCGACAAACATTTCGACAAAATCCGAGCCTGCCATTGTAAAGAACGGCACTTTTGCTTCACCGGCGATCGCTTTTGCCAGTAAGGTTTTACCCGTTCCCGGCGGGCCGACCATTAAGATGCCTTTAGGGATACGTCCGCCTAATTTCTGGAATTTGCTCGGATCACGCAAGAAGTCCACCACTTCCGCCACTTCCTCTTTAGCTTCGTCACAACCTGCGACATCGGCAAAGGTGGTCTTAATTTGATCCGGTGCCAACATTTTCGCCTTGCTTTTGCCAAAGCTCATTGCTCGACCGCCGCCCCCTTGCATTTGGCGTGTCCAAAATACCCAAAAACCGATCAGCACAATAAGCGGAAACCAAGAAATTAAAATTTGTGAGAGAAAACTGCGACTTTCTGCCGGTTCGCCGGTAATCACCGCATTGGTGTTGGCGAGATCATCCATTAAAGAGCGATCATATATCGGCATCACGGTTTGGTATTTTGTGCCGTCTGTCCGTGTTACCGCAATCACATCATCACTGCGTTTAAAATCCACCGTTTTAAGCCGATCATTTTTAATATCACTTAAAAACGTGGAATACGCCGTATTTTCCGAGCTGTTAAATCCCGTGTTAAAGCCTTGAAATGCAGTCATCAACGTGATGCCAATCACTGCCCAAAGCAAAATATTTTTAAACATATCGTTCAAGGCTTTACCTCTTATTTTTACTAAAAAATTCCGTTCAAATTACCACAAATTCGCCACGCTGACTAGGCTATCCTTTATAGCCTGTCGCCACAATATACACTTCTCGAGAGCGATCCCGTGAGGCCTCCGGTTTACGCACCTTCACGGTACTGAATAACGCGCGTATTTCACGCAGATAGTCGTCAAACCCTTCGCCTTGGAACACTTTGACCACAAAGCTGCCTTTTGGTGCTAACACTTGGCGGCACATATCCAAGGCTAACTCAACCAAATACATAGCCCTTGGAATATCGACTGACGGCATTCCGCTAAAATTCGGAGCCATATCAGACATCACCACCTCTACTTTTGCTTCACCGACCCGCTCTAATAGCGCATTTAATACGCTCTCTTCACGAAAATCGCCTTGTAAAAAATCAACCCCGACAATCGGGTTCATATCTAAAATATCACAGGCAATCACCCGCCCTTTGCTGCCGATTTGGGTTACCACATATTGCGACCAGCCGCCTGGTGCTGCCCCTAAATCGACCACTGTCATTCCCACCTTAAATAGACGATCAGTCTGCTGAATTTCGTCCAATTTAAAATAAGCACGAGAGCGCAATTTTTGCTTATGCGCCTTCTGTACAAATTGATCTTTAAAATGTTCCGCAAGCCAACGAGAGGAACTTGCACTGCGTTTTCTACCCATTTTGTCTATTAACACCTCATTTTAGGGCAGATATAATAAGGCTGAAATCCCTAATTTCAAGGGAAATATGTGATTTTCCAGCTAAACTTGCCGAGAAATTTGCAAAAAATACGGCTGATCCGACCGCTTGTATTTCCCGAAAAATCAAAAATTCGCTATAATTCGGTCGTTTCGGCTCATAGAGCCACTACTAATGAACGAAAAAGAGGAACTTTTTATGGGCTTTTTAGCTGGAAAACGTATTTTAATTACCGGTTTGGCAAGCAACCGCTCGATCGCTTACGGCATTGCCAGCGCAATGAAGCGTGAAGGGGCAGAACTGGCATTTACCTATTTAAACGATAAATTAAAAGGGCGTGTTGAAGAATTTGCCAAAGAATTTGGTTCGGAAATTGTCTTACCAATGGATGTTGCCACAGACGAGAGCATCACGGAATGCTTTTCCGCCCTTGGCAAACATTGGGAAAAATTTGACGGTTTCGTGCATTCCATCGGCTTTGCCCCGGCAGATCAACTAGACGGTGATTATGTCAATGCCGCAACCCGTGAGGGCTTTCGCATCGCCCACGACATCAGTGCTTACAGCTTTGTGGCAATGGCGCAAGCTGCCCGCCCAATGCTCAATCCAAACTCGGCATTGCTCACTCTTTCATACCTTGGCGCAGAACGGGCAATTCCAAACTACAACGTAATGTGTTTGGCAAAAGCCTCCCTTGAAGCCAGCACTCGTGTAATAGCAGCGGATTTAGGCAAAGAAGGCATTCGGGTAAACGCTATTTCAGCCGGCCCAATCCGCACTCTTGCAGCCTCCGGCATTAAAGATTTCAAAAAAATGTTGGCGACCTTTGAAAAAACAGCACCGCTACGCCGCACCGTTACGATTGAAGATGTGGGTAACTCCGCCGCTTTCTTGTGTTCCGATTTAGCCGGCGGGATCACCGGTGAAGTCGTACACGTTGACGCCGGTTTCAGCATTGTCGCAATGGGCGATTTAGGCGCAGAATAATTTAAAATACACAGACAAGCGGTCGATTGTTGTCAATTTTTTGCCAAATTTCACCGCTTGTTTCTCATTTTTCTACTTTTAATTTAAACCTATGTTTCAAAATAACCCGCTTTTAGCCCAACTCAAACAACAGATTGAAGCCAGTAAAGAATATGTGGAAGGCACGGTCAAAGCCTCCGATAAAAGCTACGGCTTTTTAGAATGTGAAAAGAACACCTATTTCATTCCGCCACCGGAAATGAAAAAAATTATGCACGGCGACAAGGTGCGAGCTGTCGTTAAACGGGACGGCGACAAAGAACAAGTGGAGATTGACTCATTGCTTGAGCCGATGTTGAACCGCTTTATCGCCCAAGTCAAATTCAACAAAGACAGCAAATTGCAATTAGCGGTCGATCACCCCAGCATTAAGTCATTTATTCCCGCCAATACGCACAAAAAAATCACGCAAAAACTGACGGAAAACGACTGGGTGGTGGCACAATTAAAAACGCACCCATTGCGTGATGACCGCTTTTTCTTTGCGCAAGTTACCCAATTTATCTGCTCCGGCACGGATAATTTTGCGCCGTGGTGGGTAACTTTAGCACGCCACGAGCAGCCACGAGAGCCGGTTAAAAGCGAACCAAACTATCAACTACACGATGAATTACCACGAGAAGATTTAACCTCGCTCTACTTCACCACCATCGACTCGCCAAGCACGCAGGATATGGACGATGCCCTTTATATTGAGCCGATAATGGCGGGAGAAGGACAAAGCGGCTGGCGTTTAGTGGTCGCGATTGCCGATCCGACCGCCTATATTCCGCTCAATTCCGAGATTGAAAAAGCTGCCCGCCAACGCTGCTTTACCAACTATCTGCCGGGCTTTAACATTCCGATGTTACCTCGTGAGCTGTCAGACGAACTTTGCTCGCTTGTACCGAACAAAAAACGTCCGGCATTGGTCTCCTATATTGAAACGGATCTTGCCGGTAACGTTACGGGCGACACGAGTTTCGTTTCAGCGTGGATTGAATCCAAAGCCAAATTAGCTTACAACGATGTGTCTGATTTTATTGAAAAAACCGAGCAGCATTGGACACCGGATCAGCCTGAAACACAGCAACAGATCGAATGGCTACATCAATTCACCTTAGCGCGCATTGAATGGCGACGTCAAAATGCCTTGCTCTTCAAAGAACAGGGCGACTACACTTTCGAGCTGAACGAAGACGGATCGGTGAAAGATATTCAGGTGGAATACCGCCGTATCGCTAACCAAATGATCGAAGAATCAATGATTATCGCCAATATGTGTGCGGCACAATTTTTAGATCAGCACGCTCACACCGGCGTATTCAATACCCATTCCGGCTTCGATCAAAAAAATCTCGAACCGGCAAGAAAATTCCTGCTCGACACCCTCGCCAATGAGCAGAACCAAGCCGAACTAGCCGCACGCTACTCAGTCGAGCGGTTAAGCACATTAGCAGGCTACTGCGAAATGCGCCGAGATATTGAGGATTTTCCGGAAAATTTCTTAGAAATGCGCCTCCGCCGCTATCTGACATTTGCCGAATTTAAATCGCACTGCGCACCACATTTGGGATTAGGCATCGCCCACTACGCCACTTGGACATCGCCAATCCGCAAATACGGCGATATGGTTAATCACCGCCTCATCAAACAGGTGCTACTCGGACAATTACCAACGCCGGTGAATGAGGATATCCTCACCCGCCTGCAAGAAGCCCGCAAGCAAAACCGCTTGGTTGAACGGGATATCGCCGACTGGCTCTACGCCCGCTACCTCGCCCCAATGGTCGAGCAAAACACGGTATTTGAAGGGGAAATTCACGATGTTTCCCGTGGCGGATTGCGTGTGAAAGTGCTGAAAAACGGTGCTTCACTGTTCGTGCCATTCTCAACGCTTCACCCGAATAAAGAGGAAATCCAGTTCAACCCCGAAGCGCTTGCCCTTTACATTAAAGGCGAAAAAGCCTACCAAATCGGGCAAACGGTTAATGTAAAACTCAAAGAAGTACGGATTGAGACCCGCTCTATCGTGGGCGAATTGGTGATTTAACGGCACAAGCGGTAACTTCTCTCCCCAACTTTGCAAGGATACAAAATGGCAACTTACATTATCGGCGATCTACACGGCTGTTTTGACGAATTTCAACGTGTTTTAAAACAGGCAGATTTTGATCCTAACCAAGACGAACTCTGGCTGACGGGCGATTTAGTCGCCCGTGGCGAACAGTCTTTGGAATGTCTACGTTTTGTAAAACAACTCGGCGAGCGGGCAACGGTCGTGCTCGGTAATCACGATCTGCATTTACTTGCCACCTTGCAAGGCATCAAGCCTGTCAAAGCAAAAGATAATGTGGAAGCGATATTTAATGCTGAAGATCGGCTCGAATTGCAAACTTGGCTGAGAAACCGACCGCTTGTTGCTCAACATCCAAAACATCGATTTATTATGGCGCACGCCGGTATTAGTCCGCAGTGGGATCTTGCCACCACCCTAGCCTGTGCAAGAGAGGTGGAAAGCGTCTTGCAAAGCGACCATTTTGCCCAACTGCTCGCCCAAATGTATTGTAATGAGCCGACTCGATGGTCGTCCGATTTACAAGGCATCGATCGGATACGTTACATTATTAACGTCTTCACCCGAATGCGTTTTTGCTACGCCGACAACCGATTAGACTTCGACTGTAAACTCCCCGTAGAACAAGCCCCCGAAGCACTAAAACCTTGGTTTGAGCTGCCTAATCCGCTCTACCAAGAACAGACTATTTTCTTCGGACATTGGGCAAGTCTTATCGGCTACCCGACACCTGCCAATATCTACGCACTGGATACCGGCTGCGTGTGGGGCAATCACCTCACCCTATTGCGGTGGGAAGATAAACACATTTTCACCCAACCACGCATTTATTCACCAAAATGATTTAAAAACAATCACTTGAATAAAAGGTACTTGCATTCCCCCATCTTTCTGATAAAATAGCCCACGTTTTCAGGCACTATGCGACCGTAGCTCAGTTGGTTAGAGCACCACCTTGACATGGTGGGGGTCACTGGTTCGAGTCCAGCCGGTCGCACCACTTCA
>NZ_JWIZ01000002.1 GCF_001038205.1 Muribacter muris
ATTGCCCTATTGCCCGCTGCGGTCAGTTAAGTGTCGCAAAAAGTTCGCCCATACGGGTCGGCTCACCGGCGGTTAAATGCGGTGCAAGCTCCACCGCCCCTTTCGGAAATAAGTTAATCACCGTTGAACCTAACCGGAATGCGCCCATCTCCTGCCCTTTTTTCAGATGAACAGCGGTTTCACCTTCTGGCAAATAATCGTACTGTACCACCTCTTTGGCACGGGGCGGATTGATCACCCCCGCCCAAACAGTACTGATGCTGGCGGTAATAGTCGCACCAACGAGAATTTGCACCATTGGGCCAAACGCCGTGTCAAACACACAAATCACCCGTTCATTACGGGCAAATAAATTTGGCACGTGTTGCGCCAAAAACGGATTCACCGAAAATAACTCACCCGGTACATAAATCATCTTGCGCAAGGTCGCATCACACGGCATATGCACACGGTGATAATCACGGGGCGATAAATAAGTAGTCATAAATGTCCCGTGTTTAAATTGTTGCGCCAATGCCAGATCATTTGCAAGCAAGGTCTCAAGAGTGAAATAATGCCCTTTCGCCTGCAATAGGCGGTTATCGTTAATCTGCCCTGCTTCGCTAACGCAACCGTCCGCCGGCAAGCATAACGCCTGCGCATCGGCATTGATCGGGCGGGCATTCTCTTTTAATTTGCGAATAAAAAACGCATTGAAAGAGGCATAATCGGCAGGCTGCGATTTTTCCGCTTCCGCCCAATTCACTTGGTATTTTTTCGCAAACAGTTTAATAATGAAATGGCTCACCGCCCCCCATTCACGCTCAGCCAACCAACCGGCTGCACGGGTTAGCCCCAGTTGTGGCATTAAATATTGAAATGCAATTTTCGCTCGCGCCAAATAGGTTGGACGCGGATAAGTTTCTAACGGCATAATCACCCTTTTATTACGGATTTAAATTCAACAAAAGGAATATAGTATCAGTTTCAGATAGGCATAGACAAGGAAAGAAAGGGAGAGCAAGCGGTCAAGTTGCCGATGATTTTTGCAAAAGATCACGCTGAACCTACCGCTTGACGTAAAAAAACCAACCTTTCGGCTGGTTTTATTTTATCCGATTTAACCTTGTGAGGAAATGCGTTTCATATCCGTCATATAGCCGCGTAATTCTTGACCGATAAGTTCAATCGGGTGGTTACGGATCGCATCGTTTACATCACGCAACGTAACATTGTCGATCTCTGCCGCTGGGGTCGGTTCGCCCAAATCGCCTTTTTGTAGCGTTGGGATAATCTCTTTGGCTAAAATCGGGGTGGCTACGTTGGCAAATAAGTAGTTACCATACTCCGCCGTGTCGGAAATCACTACGTTCATTTCATACAAGCGTTTACGGGCAATAGTATTGGCAATCAATGGTAACTCGTGTAAAGACTCATAATATGCCGATTCTTCGTAAATACCGCTTGCCACCATTGTGTCGAATGCTAATTCAACGCCGGCTTTGACCATTGCGACCATTAACACGCCGTTGTCGAAATATTCTTGTTCGCTAATCCGGATACCCTCGCCGTTCGGCGCATTTTCAAAGGCGGTTTTGCCGGTTTCTTCACGCCATTTAAGTAAGTTGGCATCGTTATTTGCCCAGTCTGCCATCATTGTGGCAGAAAACTCGCCACTGATAATGTCGTCCATATGTTTTTCAAACAAGAACGCCAATTTTTCTTTAATTTGTTCGGCAAGCTCGAAAGCACGCAATTTAGCACTGTTGGAGAGGCGATCCATCATTAACGTAATACCGCCTTGTTTTAACGCTTCGGTAATGGTTTCCCAGCCGTATTGGATCAATTTGCCTGCGTATGCCGGATCTTTGCCTTCCGCCACTAATTTATCGTAGCAAACGATAGAACCGGCCTGTAACATTCCGCATAAAATGGTTTGCTCGCCCATTAAGTCGGATTTCACTTCCGCCACGAAAGAGGATTCCAACACGCCGGCACGATGACCGCCCGTTGCCGCCGCCCACGCTTTGGCAATCTCTAACCCTTCGCCTTTCGGGTCGTTTTCAGGGTGAACGGCGATCAGGGTCGGTACGCCAAAGCCACGTTTATACTCTTCACGCACTTCCGTCCCCGGACATTTCGGTGCAACCATCACTACAGTAATATCTTTGCGGATTTGCTCGCCGACTTCGACAATATTCAAACCGTGAGAATAGCCTAACGCTGCGCCCTGTTTGATTAGCGGCATTACGTCCGCCACCACTTTTGAGTGCTGTTTGTCCGGCGTTAAATTGATCACTAAATCAGCCGTTGGAATCAACTCTTGATATGTACCGACTTTAAAGCCGTTCTCTGTCGCACGCACGAAAGAGGCGCGTTTTTCCGCAATCGCTTCCGGACGCAATGCGTAAGCAATATCCAAGCCGCTATCACGCATATTTAAGCCTTGGTTTAGCCCTTGCGCACCGCAGCCGACAATCACGATTTTTTTGCCTTTTAGGAAATCCGCTTCGCTTGCAAACTCGTTGCGATCCATAAAACGGCAACGCCCTAATTGGTCTAATTGCTGACGTAAGTTTAACGTATTGAAATAATTCGCCATTGTGTATTCCTTTCAAAAGATGTTGTGAATTGACGTGAGCCAGTATAGCCAATCTTTTAGATTGCGAAAAGTGATATTATTGAAATTTGTTATTGTGAAATATGCAATTATACTCTCCGTCATATTTTGCAAATTCTGCACGTAATCTTACCGCTTGCTTTCAGATCTGATATGAATCGGCTATAATTCCCCATATTTTCACCTCTTATTCAACAGAAGGAAACCAAAATGGGCTTAGAAAACGTACCAGCCGGTAAAGCATTACCGGACGATATTTATGTTGTGATTGAAATTCCGGCAAATTCTGATCCGATCAAATACGAAGTGGATAAAGAAAGCGGCGCGTTATTCGTTGATCGCTTTATGGCAACGGCAATGTTCTATCCGGCAAACTACGGTTATGTAAACAATACGCTCTCTTTAGACGGCGATCCGGTTGATGTATTAGTGCCAACCCCTTACCCGCTCCAACCGGGTTCGGTCATTCGTTGTCGTCCGGTCGGCGTGTTAAAAATGACAGATGAATCCGGTCAAGATGCGAAAGTGATTGCCGTACCGCACACAAAATTAAGCAAAGAGTACGATCATATTCAAGATGTCGGCGATATTCCGGCGTTACTCAAAGCCCAAATCCAACACTTCTTCGAAAGCTACAAAGCCTTAGAAGCGGGAAAATGGGTGAAAGTGGACGGCTGGGAAGGCGTTGAAGCCGCTCGTCAAGAAATTTTAGACTCTTTTGAACGTGCTAAAAAATAATGCAAGAATGAACTAATACGAAATGCCAAAGCCAAATCTGTTGCTTTGGCATTTTTATTTCAAGGACACCAAAATGATCTTAAAACCTCTCCGTACCCTTGCATTGATTGCAAGTTTTTCGACCCTACTGACCGCTTGCGTAACCACTGCCTCCATCAATAATGATGCGGCACACAACTACGCCCAAGTTAAGCAACAAGCCCAAGCACAAAATGCAGTGGATACCAGCTCCACTACGGCAAAACGCATTCACACCGTCTTCAATCAAATGAAACCCTATGCGGAAAAAGCCAATAAAACCGGCGTGCCGTTTCAATGGGAAATTACCGTGCTAAAATCCAACGAACGTAATGCGTGGGCAATGCCCGGCGGCAAAATGGCATTTTACACCGGCTTAGTTGATGCACTTAACTTAACTAATGACGAAATCGCCGTGGTAATGGGGCACGAAATGGCACACGCACTGGAAGAACACGGGAAATCGAACCGCACCTTTAGCACCGTAACCGGCGTACTGGCACAAGTAGGATCAATCGCATTACAAACACAAGGGATTCAAACCAACTACGGCGGCGTCGATCTTGTCGGTACATTGGCAGATTTAGGCTTAAATAAACCCTTCTCCCGCAGCCAAGAAACCGAAGCAGACGAAGTCGGCTTAATGCTAATGGCACAAGCCGGCTATAATCCGGAAGCCGCCCCAACATTGTGGGAAAAAATGAGCAAAGCCAAAGGCACATCGGACAGCGGATTAGCCAGCCTTGCCTCCACCCACCCAAGCAACGCCAGCCGTCAGGAAAACCTCGCCCGCCTCGTCCCAAAAGCGAAAGCCATTTATCAGGCTCGGCAATAATAACGGACAAGCGGGCAGTTCAGGACGCTTTTTTTGCAAAACCTTTGGGATTTCCAAAGGTTTTTTATTCTTAAGGCTTTTTTAAGATTTATTTGCTTTAATAACCTCAACCAAGCAATAATGCTGAGGTAATTTCAATTTATCACTCTAAAGGAAAGTTATTATGAAAAAGGTTTTTACACTCGTCTCTTTATTTGCCCTATCTTCTTTCGCTAATGCCGGTTTTAACGGAAATCAAGCAGCCGGCGGCGGTTTTTCTCAAGACGGTAAAACGTTACCGAGTGCCATCACCACAGTTGCACAAGCGCTAAAAGCACAGGATGATGCACCGGTACAATTAACCGGCTATATCACCCGCCAAATTGATAACGATGAATTTATGTTCAAAGATAGCAGCGGCGAAATCAAAATTGATGTTGAAGATGAAGCGTGGCAGGGGCAAAATATCACCCCAAAAAACAAAATCACTATCTACGGCAAAGTCGATAAAGATTGGCACAATTCGGTAGATGTTTACCGCATTCAAAAACACTAAACAGATGAAGTGGCAGCAATGCCACTTTTCATTTTTATCACAAACGGAACAGTTTAATGCGCATTTTATTGATTGAAGATGATTCACTCATCGGCGAAGGTCTTAAAATCGGTCTAACCAAAAACGGATTTAGCGTGGATTGGTTCAGCGACGGTAAAACCGGTCTGAATGCACTCACGTCTGCCCCCTATGACGCCGTAGTGCTGGATCTCACCCTACCGAAAATGGACGGTCTGGATATTCTCAAGCAGTGGCGAGGCGCAAACCAAGATGTACCGGTGCTGATTTTAACCGCACGGGATACCCTAGACGAACGCATTGCCGGCTTACAACGGGGCGCTGACGACTACCTCTGCAAACCTTTTGCCCTTGCCGAAGTCGTTGCCCGCCTACAAGCTCTTATTCGCCGACGCTACAGTCAGCTCAATCCAATCATTGAACATAGTTCGGTTAAATTTGATCCTAACCAACGTAAAGTCTATCTCAACGAGCAAGAAATTGCTCTCACCACCAAAGAATACACGCTGCTCGAACTCTTTATGCTCAATAAAGAACGGGTGCTCACCCGCAACACCATTGAAGAAAAACTCAATAGCTGGGACGAGGAAATGAGCAGCAACGCTCTGGAAGTGCATATTTACAATCTGCGCAAAAAGCTCGGTAAACAATTTATTCGCACGGTACACGGTATCGGCTACGCATTAGGGCAAACCGATGACACTGATTAAAAATGCCAGCCTGCGTTTTCGCTTAATTGTCGTTATCTCATTGACAGCGTTGATAATTTGGACGATCTCCACGACTGTTGCGTGGTTTCAAGCCCGCCAAGAGATCAACACGGTATTTGACGCTCAACAAATCTTATTTGCCAAGCGGCTGGCATCGTCTAATCTACACACTCTACTTACTGATCACCCTCCAACCCATAAAATCAAAAAACCGAAAAAGCGGAAACGCCACCTCGATTTTGACGATGATGCGTTGGCATTTGCCGTCTTTACTGAAGATGGCGAAAAGGTGCTGAGCGATGGACATAGCGGCAATTATTTTAATTATGCCAGTTACACCCCTGAAAATGATTTTTCGATCGCCCGCTTAGACGGCGATGATGACGACTGGCGGATTTTTTGGCTACCAACTGCCGATCACCTTGTCATTGCCGTCGGGCAAGAAATTGATTATCGAGATGATATGGTCGAAGAAATGGTACTCAGCCAAATGTGGATTTGGTTTGCCAGTTTACCGTTACTGATTGGGTTGGTAATTTGGATTATCAATCGGGAACTGCACAGCCTCAAACAAGTGAGCCAACAGTTGCAGCAACGCACACCGGAAGATAACCAAGCGCTCTCAACAGATGTGCCGACTGAAATTCTGCCATTGGTACAAAATCTCAACCGCTTTTTCGATCGCACCGCAACAATGCTCTTGCGGGAACGGCGTTTTACGTCCGATGCCGCCCACGAGCTGCGTAGCCCCTTGGCTGCGTTAAAAATCCAAACGGAAATTGCTCAAATTGCCGGTGATGACACACTTCTACGGGAAAAAGCCCTCAACAACCTCACTCAAGGGATTAACCGAGCAAGCCAACTAATCGAGCAACTGCTGACCCTATCTCGACTGGATAATCTCACTGAATTAGACGGGCTGGAAGCAATCCATTGGGAAAAACTCCTGCCTTCACTACTGGGCGAACTCTATTTCAACGCACAAAAACGCCATATCGATCTTGCCTTTGAGCCGCTTGCCGCCCCGAAAACACAACAAGGACAACCGTTACTTTTAGCTTTGATGGTACGAAATCTAGTCGAAAATGCGATCAAATATTGCCCCGAAGGGACGCAAGTGTGCCTTTTTCTCGAAAAGGATAAACTAATCATTGCAGACAACGGCGGTGGCGTGGACGAGCGGGATCTCACCAAACTCGGACAACGCTTCTTCCGTCCGGCAGGGCAAAATGAAAAAGGCAGCGGGTTAGGGTTATCCATTGTTCACCGCATTGCCGAGCTTCACCATTATCAACTCAAAATCGAAAACGGTTATGAAATTAATGGACAAAAAGGCTTAAAAATCACCCTTTTTTTCTAAAAGCAAGTGGTGATTTGAAGCGACAATTCGATATGCGAGAGAATTTTACTCCTAATGGTGATCCACAAGACGAGCTTATCCATATTCAAACTAAACTAAAAATCAAGTTGATCGGGGTGTAGCCCAAGAGCCGCTGCAATTTTCTCACGGCTTTTTTTGCGCAATGTTTGCGCACTTTCCTGCTGACTGTAGGCGGATTGGCTAATACCCAGCCGCTGTGCAACTTCTGCTTGAGTTAAACCTAAATGCTCACGCCACGCACGCACAGCGGAGTAATTGTTATCAAGCGTAATAGCAGCAACGCTATCGGGTATGCCTGTTTCAAGCGGGTTATTAAAACCCGCTTTCTGTTTGAGCCATTCTAACGTTGCGATCGGCATAACAGCAAATTCAGGCATACCGTTTGAGCCGTTGATATATTGGACATTAGTAAGTGCGTTCATCTCGTTTTTTTACCTCTTCAACGGAAATAATGTTCATTGTTTGTCCGACCAAGTTAAACATAACACGGTAGTTCCCTACCCGAAAGCGATACATATATTGGTGATTCACCAGTGGCTTGACATTCTGACAAAACGGAAATTTACCCAATTCCTCACTGCATTTACGGCGAATATCTGCCCCTGTTGGGATTTTTCTAAGCTGTTTTAAGGCTTTCTTCTGAAAAATGATCGCTTTCATTAGGCATATCTATATTAGTTTTAATGACTTTATTATAAGTTATTTTATAAGTTTTTAAAGGTTTTTATATGAGTATTGTGCGTGAATTAGTCACGAAGCCGACTTATGCCTACAATAATTCGGGGTTAAAAAATTTGTCGCTGAAGCCAAGCGAGCTAGAAAGACCATTTAAACCAACGTAGCTAATATAGATAGAAAGCAATATTACACATCATAGCACCCCATTACACTGGCTTGGGCGAGTATATGCCCTTGCATTGCGAAATGGAGATCGTTAAAGCGAAAGCCCTGCGCTAAATCCAATTTGGTATCTAAGGCATAGACGATCAACTCATAACGGTGCAAACAGTTTGGGGGCGCCATTCCACCATAGCTGGACGCTTCCGCCACATCGAATTTACCCAACACACTCGCCCAACTGTTTGCCCCTTGCAGATAATCGGCTGCGGTTAAACTTTCATTTTCTTGCACCGAAGTACGCTCTAGGTTAGCAATCAGCCAGTGAATCCACACAAAACCGCTGGCGGTAATTGCATCTTTATCTTCCAATACCACTGCAAAGGATTTTGTCCCTTCCGGCGCATTTTGAATTTCAAAGGGAATGGAATAGGTCGGCATACCATTCGGGCTAAATTGCGAACCTCGCTTGCCGTATTTATCCTCAAACACCCCGTTTTGAATTGCAGAACTGGTAACAATCATCATAGACTCCTTACTGGTTAAAATTAAAATACGTGGCTATCATACCTTGCAAGCGGTGAGTTTATCACTTTTTCTTGCAAAATTATCAAAATAAGAGCTGAGCGATCCGCCATTTAAAATTTGATGAAAAAGAAATAGCATTAATATAAAACTTAACTTTATAAATTCAAATATAATTAGGTAATTTGATAATCTCCTAATATAAGTCGTTGAGCTTTTTGATTAATGTTATAGTTGCATATTTTTCTCATTAACTAACCGCTTGTTTAACATCTTTTTTATTATCAATTCGTTTATTTAATCTATTTAAAGCAGATTCAGCAACATCTTTATGCTTATCATTGGCTAATCTTTCTAAAATATGTATTGGGCATTTTGCATTTATTGCTATCCTTTGCCGAACAGTATAATTCTTATCATTAGATAATAATTCAAAGGTGTCTAATAAAATTCGGCGTTTTGTAGCAACTTCGTAACGAATATCATCATCTTGACTATATGCTAATTTTGCCAGAACGAAAGGAGGGACAAAATATTGAACAATAACATATTCTAATTCAGGATATTTATCAATAATATCCAACCAAATCTGCTCATCATCTATTTCTACTTTGGGGAAATGGGGTAAATCAAGACTTTCATCCCATATCCTTTTAAAATCTTCAGCACTTTCTACTCTGTTATCTCTATCTTCTGTTAAACGCTCTAACAACTCGGTGAAACTGTTGCAGACAAGTTCCAAAGGTTCGCCTTCATAGTAGGGTATTTCGTGGTCGAAAAAATAGATTTTGCCATCGGGGGATAGTACGATAAAATTTCCACCAACCGTAGTTGCAATAGGAAGTCCGTAATATTTGATTTCTTCCAGAATTTCAACATCTGTGTTTGAATAAATATCAACTAAAGAGGCAGATTTATCTTCCGATTTAAAACAAAGAAAATAGCTAATAACATCTAATTCGCTAATACAGGGTTTTGAGGGAACGCCACCATTAAATTTAAGTAGAAACTGTACATAATCAATAGGTAGTTTATAGCCGATCACACATTCAAAATCAGCTATTTCCTGCTCACTTGCTCGGTAGTTGCTCTCATAGGCTCGTATTAAGATTTTCTTCGTTTTCTTATCAAGCCGAATAAAATGTTTTCCCATCATTTCAATCTCTTCGGGCGATAAACCGTATTTTTTGAAAGTTAATTCTGACATTATTTTCTCCTCCAATTAAGTGAAGTATATCTATAAAGCGTTCAATCTATTTCTCGTTTTTAATGAGTGAATTATGCATATCATTAAAAACAAGAAAAAGAATGAATATTATCAATGAAACAATAAATTTTGATATATAAGTAATAGTCTAAAACACCCTGTAAGATTTATTTTGTATTCTTAAGTTAAATACGCATATAACATTAGAAAAAATGCGAACATATTTTACTATGTTCGCATTTCGCTTTATTAAAGTGCCTCAATCGCTCGGTATTGAGTCTGCAATTTCTCAAGTCCCGCTTGATATTCTGCCATTTTTTCACGCTCTTTGTTGATTACCGCTTCCGGTGCTTTGGCAACAAAGGCTTCGTTACCGAGTTTACCCTCAATGCGTTTAACCTCGTTGGTGAGCTTGTCGATCTCTTTGGTTAAACGGGCAAGCTCTGCCTCTTTGTTGATAAAGCCCGCCATTGGTACTAACACTTCCATATTGCCGACCAATTTGGCAACGGAAAGCGGCGCTTCCGAACTAGCCGGAATGGCTTGAACATTTTCTAACTTCGCCATTGCTTTTAGCAAGCGGTCATTTTCCGCCAAAATTTTGCAATCGCTCTCTTGGGCGTTACGGATCAACAATTCTAACGGTTTACTCGGTGCAATATTGCTTTCGGCACGAATATTCCGTACCGCCACAATCACCTCTTTCAACCAGCCGATTTGCGCCAGTGCGGTCGGATTTTCAAGGGCTTCGTCATATTGCGGGAACGGCTGCAACATAATAGTGTCGCCTTCCACGCCGGCAAAGCCTTTCACTTTCTGCCAAATTTCTTCGGTAATAAACGGAATAATCGGGTGAGCCAAACGCAACAGTTTTTCCAATACATTGATTAACGTGTCGCACGCCCCACGCTTTTCTGCCGCTGAACCTTGCGCAAATACCGGTTTGGTCAGCTCTAAGTACCAGTCGCAGAATTGATTCCAAGTAAATTCATACAGGGCGTTGGCTGCCATATCGAAACGGTATTGGCTAAGTGCCTCACGAAAAGTTTTCACCGTATTGTTAAATTCCGCCTGAATCCAGCAATCCGCCAAGCTAAAGGTTTTCTCGCCCTCGCCCAATTCGAGCGCATTCATATTCATCAGCACATAGCGGCTCGCGTTCCACAATTTGTTGCAGAAATTGCGGTAGCCCTCAAGGCGTTTCATATCCCAGTTGATGTCCCGACCGTTGCTCGCTAACGCAGCCAAGGTAAAGCGTAACGCGTCCGTGCCGTGCGGCGCGATCCCCTCTGGGAACTGCTTAGTGGTGGACTTGGCAATTTTTTCCGCCAATTGCGGCTGCATCATATTACCGGTGCGTTTTTCCAATAACGCCTCAAGGCTGATACCGTCAATCATATCAATCGGGTCAAGCACGTTCCCCTTAGACTTCGACATTTTCTGTCCTTGTTCATCACGGATTAACCCCGTTACATAGACGGTTTTGAACGGCACTTGCGGCTTACCGTTTTCGTCCTTAATGAAGTGCATCGTGAACATAATCATTCGGGCAACCCAGAAGAAAATGATGTCAAAGCCGGTGATTAACACATCGGTCGGGTGGAACATTTTCAGTTCTTTAGTTTGTTCCGGCCAACCGAGGGTGGAGAACGTCCATAGCCCCGATGAGAACCACGTGTCCAACACGTCTTCATCTTGGGTTAAAGGTAAATCCGCCGGCAGATTATGTTTTTGACGGGCTTCCTCTTCACTACGGGCAACGTAGATATTACCCGCTTCGTCATACCACGCCGGAATACGATGCCCCCACCATAACTGGCGAGAAATACACCAATCTTGAATATCTCTCATCCACGAGAAGTAGAGATTTTCGTACTGCTTCGGCACAAATTGAATTTCGCCGTCTTCCACCGCTTTAGTCGCCACTTCCGCAAGCGGTTTGACGCTCACATACCATTGATCCGTTAAATACGGCTCAATTACTACGCCGGAGCGGTCGCCGTAAGGGCGTTTTAATTCGTGCGGTTCGATTTTTTCTAAATAGCCTTCCGCCTCTAAATCTGCCACGATTCTTTTGCGCGCCTCAAAGCGATCTAAACCGCGATAACGCTCAGGGGCATTGTCGTTTAAGGTCGCATCAGGGTTCATTAAATTGATGATTTCAATATCGTGGCGTTTGCCCACTTCGTAGTCGTTGAAATCGTGCGCTGGTGTGATTTTCACACAGCCCGTCCCAAATTCAGGGTCTGGGTAAGGGTCGGCAACCACCGGAATGATACGGTCGGTCATCGGGACGTGTACCATTTTACCGATCACATCTTTGTAACGCTCATCGTCAGGGTGAACCGCCAAACAGCCGTCTGCTAAAATTGTTTCCGGACGGGTGGTCGCAATGTGCATATAACCGCCGCCAAAGGTTTCGGATTTATCCACAAACGGATAGCGAACGTGGTACATAAAGCCTTTTTCATCACGATTTTCCACTTCCAAATCGGAAATAGCAGTGCGAAGTTTCGGATCCCAGTTTACCAAGCGTTTACCACGGTAAATCAGCCCCTCTTCGTGCAGGCGGACAAAGACCTCTTTTACCGCATTGGATAAACCTTCGTCCATTGTAAAACGTTCACGATCCCAATCAATCGAGTTACCTAACCGGCGCATTTGCTGGCTGATTGTCCCGCCTGAATAGGCTTTCCAATCCCAGATTTTGTCGATAAACGCCTCACGCCCGTAATCGTGGCGGGTTTTGCCCTCTTCGGCAGCGATTTTACGCTCCACCACCATTTGTGTGGCGATACCTGCGTGGTCAGTACCCGACTGCCACAGGGTATTATGCCCTTCCATACGGTTAAAACGGATTAAGGTATCCATTAAGGTTTGCTGGAATGCGTGCCCCATATGCAAGCTGCCCGTTACATTCGGTGGCGGAATCGCAATACAGTAACTCGGCACATTCGGATTTTCAGTCGGTTTAAAATAACCTTGTTCTTCCCAGTGTTTATACAGGGCTTGTTCTACCGCAGACGCCTCAAAGCGATCTACCATTTCAAAGGTTTTTGTCATTGGGGTTTCTCTTTGTTTACAAATCTAATTAAATTAATTATGGAATTTAATGTCTTTTCTATGCTATTTGCAATTATAGGTTTTAGATGCTTTGTATCTAGATATACAGGATACGGATATTCACCCAAGAATATTGCATTACTTACATATTTTAGACTATCTTGTAAGGCTTGTTTGCCCATTTCTGTCTTTTTTCTTCCAAACATTTTTGGAGATAATGTATAGCACAGAGTAATTCTTTTTCTATTCTTAGATAAATTTTTACAAAAATCTGGTATATTTAAAGAACCAAAAAATTCACCACCAAATTCTGAAACTATTATAATATCGGAAAAATCATCTAGTGATGAATATAATCTCTCTTGATATACATTATTTATATTTAAACAATACCAATAATGAGCATTAAAAGGTTCATAACAAAAATTATCTTCTAAATTAATAAGAGTTATTTTTCCAAAATTAGATAACCAATACTCATTACCGAAAAAAAGATAAGGATAATTTATAGCAAAAAACTCAATATCTTTATTATTCATAGTAAAGACAAAAGGAAAATCTACCATAAGTATTGCTATTTTTTTATCCATTATATCCCCACTGTAATCTAATACCAAAAGCTCATTCCGTAAATTTTCACACCACTCAGGGAATTTTTCTGCTATCTGCGTAATTTTTCCATTTTCAATATGAAAAACGACTTCTGGCATTTCGGCAGAGTTGTCGTAAATTAACACTTCATCGCAAAACGAAAGTGCGGTAATTAAATTTTTTCGGCTAATTTCAAATCGTTGGCGGATTGTTTGTTCATCAATAAAATGCCCGCCAGCTTGCACTCGTGCTTTAACACGATCTAAATTAATGGAAACTTTATTTACACCAACATAATTTAATCGAACAAAAAAGCCCTGCTCTTTTGCCTGTTTCATGCGATGTAGAACAGATTTACCCGAAAGGGTAGATTCCATTGAAAAAGAGATCTGATTTTTCAATGCAAACTTAAATAACTCAACGGCTTTTCTACCCGCCTCAATATCAACAAGGCGTGGATTCCTCGGATTGATTTCCATTGCGATATGATCTGAATCAATCACAATTTGAACAGTATCCCTATTAAAACCACGTAATGTTGTTTTACCTGCACCGTTTGTACCACAATAGAAAATAGCCAAATTATTTTGCATATTCAATAATTTCTTCGTGTCCGTCTGGATAATGGCGAACAATATTCCCATTCGGCCGCATAAACGTCAGCACCTCGCGTTTTTTCTTATCGTCCATCCACGCCCTAAATTGAATCTGTAATTGGCGTTGATGTTCTTTAATCTGTTCGATTTTGGTCATTTTATTTCCCCTAATGACGCTCGACTCCATCGAATACCTTAATTTAGTTCCTACCAAAACCACTTTTATCATTTCGCTTACAGATTTTCGCAGAAATCTGATCGCTTGTAATCCACTCACAGCAAACCGTACGCAGTTACGATCAGCCTTCTTCGGCTAAGTGAACCACTTATAGCTCTCTATTATCTTCTAAGTACGTAATTTATAAATTTCAAATAGCTCAAGCGTAGATAATTCAGTAAAAGATTTTGATTACCATATCATCGTTGCTCCATCCCTAACTGCCAACCCAACTGTCTATACTGTTTATAACGCTCTCGTGCTTGGGCTTTGGCGGTGTCTTCCACAGGGACAAAATCAATAATGTGGTTAAAACTGTTGATAAATTCCGGCAGCTCCGTTTGTAAGGTAATCAGCACATCTCGGCGTTGGGCGTTGCGTTTGCCTTTCCACGCAATTTCTATCGGCGTGGCGTAAGTAGTTACTTCGCCGCTCAAATTGTGCGGGACGAAATCGTCTGCGTCCCTCGCCCAAAGGGCTTCATCTAATTTGAGTGCCTGTTGTTCCGTTTCACAACTCACGATCACCCGTTTGCCCTGCCGCCACAGTTGTGCGGCGAGATCGCAGGCAAGGGCTTCTGCGGCGGTCAGTTCGCCGTCATCGGTTTGGTTGAGTAGATAAAACTGAACCTGTTTCACGCTGTCCTCAATTAAAGCGGGCAAATAAACGACTAATTCTAGCCTAATCTGCTCTAAATGAAAAATGCAAGCGGTCGGTTTTGCTAATTTTTTTGCAAATCCAACCGCTTGCGTTGTCGAAAACCCCAAGCCCACCCTCGTTTTCAGGTTAATCAATACCCTGGTGCTACCTTATACAATGTATGAATACGCAATGAACAGTACGGGGCGACACAGTATCGGGTGAAACTGCCCTTCGTTTCTATCATTGGTGTGCTTGTTACGCTAAGCGAGCGTGGTATTCGCCTTAACCTGAAAACGCCTAATACATTATAAATTGTTCAGCCAGTTTGCCTGCTGAATTTGAGTATCCAGTAGGCGATGCTGCTTAGCAACCTCGTCTGCCCGTTGGCGAATTTGCTTAATATTGACAGCGGCGAGGGATTTAATTTCACTGCGGCTATAACGGGATTGCTCCGGCATTGCGGCATTGGCGAGGCTGATTAAGGTGGAATGATAGGCTTTGAGGCGATCCCGTTCCGCCAATGCCGCCACCATCATTGTACCGTCTTCAAGCTGAATGCGGTTGTTGGCAAGGTTGATTTTAACAATCAACGCAGAGAGCTGTGCCGCCGCTGTTGAATATTCATCAAGCAATATTGCTGGATCTTCGGCGGGCTGCTCGCCCTCCTGGTATTGTGCATTTTGTTGCAACCGTTGATTGAGTTGTGCCAATCGGCGTTGTAAGTCTGCCCGTTCTATCAGGGCTTCGGCAAGTTTCATTGATTTTCTCTTTGTGAACTTCTTTATAATCGGTTACTCTAATGCACGGATTGGGCAATTTCAATCTAAAAAACGACTATTTACATTTATAAGAGGAGTTTAAAATGGGTTTATTTGATTTCGTGGCAGACATCGGTCGCAAAGTGTTTAACAAGCCGGAAGAGGCATCAAAAGCTGTTACCGAGCATTTGGCAGAAGATAATCCGGGCGTGCAAGACGTGAATGTCGTGGTTGAAAACGGCACGGCAACGATCAGCGGTGTTGCCTCCAGTGCAGCGGCGGTTGAAAAAGCGGTACTTATGGCAGGCAACATTGCCGGCATCAATAACGTCAATATTGACGGTGTAGAAATTGCCAACGGCGAACAAGTTGCAGGCGAAGATGAGTTTTATGTGATCGAAAAAGGCGATACTTTATGGAAAATCGCCGAGAAAGCCTACGGTAACGGTGCAAAATACACGGCGATCGTTGAGGCAAACAAAGAAGTGATTAAAGACGCAGACAAAATTTTCCCGGGTCAAAAAATTCGTATCCCGAAAAGCCTTTAATCTGAATTGATCGCCAAGTGGAAAGCGGAATCTATTCCCTTTCCACTTTTTATTTTCAAAAGCGAGTGAAATTTAAGCATAACCGTCAAGAATAATGCGCTTTCCGCACCAGCATACCAAAAGCACTCGACAGAAAGCTGACGGAACGTTACAATTTCTGCCTATTTTTTATCTGAATACTATAATCTAATCGAGGTTTAGAATGTCATTTTCTCTTGAAACATTAGAAGGCTTACAACGCCGTGCCACTCTTACTGTTGCAGCCGACAAAATTGAAGCGGCTTACAAAGAACAACTAAAAGGCTATGCCAAAAACGCCCGTGTTGACGGTTTCCGCAAAGGTAAAGTGCCGCACAGCATCATTGAACAACGTTTCGGTTTAAGCGCACGCCAAGATGTGTTATCCGATGAAATGCAACGTGCATTTTTTGAAGCGGTGATCGGCGAAAAAATCAACCTTGCCGGTCGTCCGACTTTCACCCCAAATAACTATCAGCCGGGTCAAGATTTCACATTCACGGCGACCTTTGAAGTCTTCCCTGAAGTTGAATTAAAAGGCTTAGAAAATATTGAAGTGGAAAAACCAGTTGTCGAGATCACCGAAGCAGATTTGGACAAAATGGTTGATGTGTTACGCAAACAACAAGCCACTTGGGCGGAATCACAAGAAGCGGCGAAAGCCGATGATCGTGTAACTATCGACTTTGTGGGTTCTGTGGACGGTGAAGAATTTGAAGGCGGCAAAGCAAGCGATTTCGTCTTAGCGATGGGTCAAGGCAGAATGATTCCGGGCTTTGAAGACGGTATCATCGGACATAAAGCCGGCGAGCAATTTGATATTGATGTAACGTTCCCGGCAGAATACCACGCTGAAAATTTAAAAGGTAAAGCAGCGAAATTTGCGATTACCTTGAAGAACGTCGAAAATATGGTATTGCCTGAATTAACCGAAGAATTTGTGAAAAAATTCGGTAATGCAAAATCCATTGAAGAATTGCGTGCGGAAATCAAGAAAAATATGCAACGTGAGTTGAAAAATGCGGTAACTAACCGTGTGAAAACCCAAGTAATCAACGGCTTACTGGCACAAAATGAAATCGACGTACCGGCAGCAGCCGTTGCAGAAGAGATCGAAGTATTACGCAACCAAGCGGTACAACGCTTCGGCGGTAAACCGGAAATGGCGGCGCAATTACCGGCAGAATTATTTGAAGCGGACGCTAAACGCCGTGTTCAAGTCGGCTTATTACTTTCCAGCGTCATCGGCACAAACGAATTAAAAGTCGATGAAAAACGTGTGGAAGAGACTATCGCTGAAATCGCTTCCGCTTACGAACAGCCGGCAGAAGTGGTTGCTCACTATGCGAAAAACCGCCAATTAACCGACAATATCCGCAATGTTGTGTTAGAAGAACAAGCGGTTGAAGCGGTATTGGCAAAAGCGAAAGTAACGGAGAAAACCGCCTCTTTCGATGAAATTATGGCACAACAAGCTGCCTAATTAAGTGTATTATCGGGCGTTAAGCCCGATAATCGTGTCTTTGATTTAATGCAAGCGCTCGGTTCTCAGCATACATTTGCAAATTATGGCTAACGACTGACCGCTTGCTTACCCACAGCGAGCATATGATGGAAGATCTTACATTCGCTCAACAAATTCAGCAATTCGCTGCCAATCACACAATTATGGTGGTGGCGTGGGTGGCTTTATTTGTGGCGGTCATCATCAATATCTACAAAGGTATCACCAGTAAAATCAGCATCATTGATAACACACGGGCAACCCTGCTCATCAATAAAGAAGATGCGGTAGTGCTTGATGTCCGTTCCGATGATGAATTTAAACACGGGCATATTATTGAGAGCGTGCATCTATTGCCGAGCGATATTAAAACCAACAAGTTGCAAGCGATTGAAAAATATAGAGATCGCGCGGTTATCATTGCCGATAACAACGGTTTTAGCGCGGCAAGTTTGGCAAATGCGTTGGCAAAACAAGGCTTTAGCAACGTCTATGCCCTCAAAGAAGGGATTGCCGGTTGGCGTGGTGCGAACCTCCCTTTAGTCAAAAAACATAAATAAACTTCATTCAATCAAGGATTTATTATGGCAGAAGAAAATCAAGCAGCAGCTCCAGAGGCAACCGAACAAACGCCTTTTGAACTACAAATCCAACGTATTTACGTCAAAGACGTGTCATTTGAAGCCCCAAATTTACCGCATATTTTCCACCAAGAGTGGAAACCGCAATTAGGCTTTGAGTTAGACACGCAAACCTCGCAAATCAATGAAGAGACCTATGAAGTGGTGCTGCACATTAACGTGCAAACCACCCTTGAAGACAGCAACGATGTTGCCTTTATTTGCGAAGTGAAGCAAGCCGGTGTCTTTACAATCAAAGGCTTAGAAGGCGTACAATTAGCTCACTGCCTTGCGGCACAATGCCCGAACATTCTTTACCCTTACGCGCGTGAATTGATTGCCAGCTTAGTAAACCGTGGCACATTCCCTGCGTTAAATCTCTCACCGGTTAATTTTGATGCGCTTTTCTTGGATTATTTAGAGCGTCAGCAAGCGGAAGAAAATGCCGCTGCCCCAACGGTGAACTGATTGATTTAAAACAATAAGCTAGGTATGCTAAGGCATACCTATTTTTTTAGCTGAGAAAAGAGAATGACTGCAAGCTACACTGCGCCCGTTAGCGTGCTAGGTGCCGGCTCTTACGGCACGGCTCTTGCCATTGCCCTTGCACGCAATGGGCATCCGACTTATTTGTGGGGACATAATCCGCAAAAAATGGCGGTTATTGCCGAAATGCGTATGAACCCGGATTTCTTACCGGATATTCCCTTTCCAAGTGCATTATCGATTGAAAGCGATTTAGCGCAAGCCTTAGCCAAGGCGAAGGATATTTTAATTGTCGTTCCCAGCCACGTTTTTGCGGAGGTTTTGACCCAAATTCAGCCGCTCCTCCGCCCCGATCATCGCATTATGTGGGCAACCAAAGGGTTAGAACGGGATACAGGGCGGCTACTGCAAGAGGTCGCTTTGCAAATTTTAGGGCATAATCACCCGCTTGCCGTGCTGTCCGGCCCAACCTTTGCCAAAGAGTTAGCCCAAGGCTTGCCAACGGCAATTTCCCTTGCTTCAACCGATCCGCAATTTGCCGATGAAATGCAACAACGTATTCATTGTGCCAAAGCGTTTCGGGTCTATCTCAATCCGGATATGATCGGCGTGCAATTAGGCGGTGCAATCAAAAACGTCATCGCGATTGGGGCGGGCATCTCTGACGGAATGGGCTTTGGGGCAAACGCTCGCACCGCTTTAATCACACGGGGATTGGCGGAAATCAGCCGCTTGGGCGTTTCTCTCGGTGCAAATGCCAATACCTTTATGGGAATGGCGGGCTTGGGCGATTTAGTGCTGACCTGCACCGACAACCAATCCCGCAATCGGCGCTTCGGGCTAATGCTTGGGCAAGGCAAAAATGCACAAGAGGCAATGCAATCTATCGGGCAGGTCGTGGAAGGGTTTCACAATACCAAAGAGGCTTACTTACTCGCCCAAAAACAGGGGGTGGAAATGCCGATCGTTGAGCAAATTTACCAAATATTATTTTGCGGGAAACAAGCACACGATGTAGTTGCCACGCTACTGGGACGTGAACGAAAAGGAGAATAAAATGCAAGCCGATACACTCGAACACATTTGGCAACATATCCGTACCGAAGCCGAGTCATTGGCAAAGTGCGAGCCGATGTTAGCTAGCTTTTTTCACGCGACTATTTTAAAACACCACAACCTCGGCGGTGCATTAAGTTATATTTTGGCAAACAAACTGGCAAATCCGATTATGCCCGCCATTGCGCTTAAAGAAATTATTGAGGAAGCCTACCACGCCGATCCGAATATTATTTGCAGTGCTGCTTCGGATATTGAAGCGGTACGAACTCGTGATCCGGCGGTGGATAAATGGAGTACACCTCTGCTCTATTTAAAAGGCTACCACGCCTTACAGAGCTATCGTGTAACCCATTATTTATGGCAGCAGGGGCGGCAAGCGCTCGCCATTTATTTACAAAATGAGATTTCGGTCGCATTTGATGTTGATATTCACCCGGCAGCAAGGGTGGGTTGCGGTATTATGCTTGATCACGCCACCGGTATTGTCGTGGGTGAAACGGCGGTGATTGAAGATGATGTCTCGATATTACAAGGCGTTACCCTCGGCGGAACAGGTAAAGAACACGGCGATCGCCACCCGAAAATTCGAGAGGGGGTAATGATCGGCGCCGGGGCAAAAATCCTCGGAAACATTGAGATTGGACGTTACTCAAAAATCGGCGCAAACTCGGTGGTGTTACAACCGATCCCGGAATACGCCACCGCCGCCGGCGTACCGGCTCGGATTATCGGACAATCCCAAAGCCAAAAACCTGCCTTTGAGATGAACCAATATTTCGGTGATATGCACCAAGGGCTAAATGGTGAGGGGATTTAGCCCCTCTACAAGATATTATCTTACAAGTACGCATTGATTCGGAGCAAATCTCTGATAATCGCTTGAAATGCTTATTGCTCATTGCGGGTACGGTCATCTTACAACAAGGTCGGTTTAGCAAGGTCTATCTTATTGCAAAGAACGGCAGAAAACCGACCGCTTGCTTGGCTATCTCACATCAGCCAATTCCGCACGCATTTGGTCAATCACCGCTTTGTAGTCAGGTTGATCGAAAATTGCCGAGCCAGCTACAAACATATCCGCACCGGCTTTGGCAATTTCGGCGATATTATTGATTTTTACTCCACCGTCCACTTCTAAACGGATATTATAACCGCTTGCGTCAATCCGCTTACGCACTTCGGTGAGTTTATTCAATGTTGCCGGAATAAAGGCTTGCCCGCCAAAACCGGGATTAACCGACATTAGCAAGATGACATCGATTTTATCCATCACATAATCCAAATAGCTCAGCGGTGTTGCCGGATTAAACACTAAACCGGCTTTGCAACCGTGATCACGAATAAGCTGTAACGAACGATCGATATGTTCGCTCGCTTCAGGGTGGAAAGTGATGATATTAGCGCCGGCTTTGGCAAAATCGGGGATAATGCGATCCACCGGTTTCACCATCAGATGTACGTCAATCGGGCATTGCACTCCATAGTCCCGTAATGCTTGGCAAATTGCCGGCCCGAAGGTCAAATTCGGCACATAGTGATTATCCATTACATCAAAATGAATTAAATCCGCCCCCGCAGCCAGTACGTTTTGCACGTCTTCGCCTAAGCGGGCTAAATCGGCGGAAAGAATGGACGGCGCAATTAAAAAAGGTTGTTTAGACACAATGAGTTCCTTATGGCTTATTCAAATATGGATGCTAGCCTAGCATATTTACGGTAAAAATTCGGCGATCAAGATCGCAATTTTGCAAATTTTCCGACAAAATCGACCGCTTGTCATTATCGGTGGCAGCTTTCATATAGCTCGGTTAATTCACAAATCGCCTGATAAATAAACGCCACACTATCAATTGTTTCTAACGCCGATTTCTCAATATTTTTCCCAATACGGAAAAAATCCTGCGCATCTTCAAGCATTAAATCGGCTTCGCTCAATACCTTTAATGGACGAAAATTCGCATATTCACTCTCCCGCCCCCGCCATATATCAAACTCTTGATACCGTTTATGATCCATTAACTCAAGCCACTGATTATACTTTGATAATGAAATTTTAGACCGTTCTGCTCGATAGCGATGCCAGTCCAAACTGACAGATAAACGACGCCGATTTAAAATCACCGATAAAATCGCAGCCGAGTCTTGATAATAGACATACTTATAATAGGCAAAAAAATGCGCTCTTACCTGCCAACCATTACACCATTTTTCAATATGTGGCGGCGCAAACGGCTGCCCGAGTTGTTGCGAAACCGTAAGATGCAACGCTTTCCAGATTGTCCAATGCTGTTTATATTTTGCCTTGATCAGCGGAATATCTTCTGGGCAAACTGAAAAAAGGGCAAATTAAATAAATCACAACTACTTTCCGTCAGCATAACATCATATCAACCATAAATAACGTAAAAGGGCTAAGTTCTGTGAACTTAGCCCTTCCTAATAGTTAGCTAACAAGCGCTATTACATAACCACTTGTTTTGAACCTTGTACTTGTACTTCTACACGACGATCCGGTGCTAAACACGCGATTAACGCTTTACGACCTTTCACCGCATCACAAGTGTTGCCTGTTACCGGGTTCGCTTTACCGTAACCTACCGCTGTTACTGTCTCCGGGTTTACACCTTTAGACACGATGTAGTTTGCCACGGATTCCGCACGACGTTGAGAAAGTTTTAAGTTGTACGCTTCTTTACCGATACGGTCTGTGTAACCGTTCACTTGAATTGCCGGAGAAGCTAAACCTAAGTTAGCAATTTCTGCGTGTGCCGCATCTAATGCTTGTGCTGCCGCCGGTTTTAAGCTCGCTTTACCAAAGTCGAATAAGACGTCTGAGCTGAATGCGAAGTTTTTCGTTATCATTTGTGGCTCAGCTACCGGTGCTGCACCTTGACCGAAACGGTAAGTTAAACCTGCACTGACAGAGTGGAAATCCGGGCTATATTTGAAGTTAGTGCCTTCATAACCTGCTTTACGCGCAGCTTTGTCTAAGTTACCTACACGGCTTAACCATTGGTATTCAACACGTGCTGCTAATTCAGGAGTAATGGCGTACTCAACACCTGCACCTAATAATAGAGAGGTTTTTAAGTTGTGTGCTTTGATACGAGAATCGTGCTCAACATTTTTCTGTACATAGTAATCATTACGTACTAATGCCGCACCAACTTTACCGTAAACATCTAAACCTTGTGCCACTTCATAGCTTGGTTTTAAGCTGATATGCGTACCGTGAGCAACGTGTTTCGCTGCACGTTTATCTTTCTCTTCACCTTCAAAAGTGGTATTACCACGCACACGACCGAAGTAGTCATAACCTAACTCAACCGCTAGGTTATCTGCGATTTGGTAGCCGCCGAATACACCGTAGTTTACAGAATTACGGTTAATACCAAACAACTCTGGTGCCTCACTATTTTGATATGATTGCGTAAAGCCTGAACCATAACGTGCGTCATCTGCGTATTTAGAGTTGAATTGTTTCACCCCACCGTGAACGGTTGTCCAACCCGCTTTTGCACCCGCATAGAAAGTGTTTGCTTGTGGTGCCGCTTGTGCCGCAGTTGCTAAGGCTAAACCGGATACTGCTAATGCAATTACAGATTTTTTCATTTTGATGATCCTCTATTAATCGTCATCGAACCAAAGGAAGACGTTAATCAATAACGTCGATCTTTATCTTTTTTCTCTATCCTGAGAAAAAGCGTTATAAAGGTCGCTATTATAACCCATAAAGTATAAAAAATAGCAACCTTTTTTAGTTTTTAGGTTCTATAACCTATTATTTTTTAATCAATTCACAGAAGCAGGGGTTTCCCTACTTCTTATGCAAAGATTACTCCTCGTCCATCTCGATACCGGCATTTAACAATGCCGCAAGATTTTGTGTCGCTTCATCAGCAATCACATTTTGCGTTTCCGCTTCAATCTCTTGTGCAGTGGCAAAAGCCGATGCAGAAGACACCACAGGTGTTTCAATCTTCATTGATTCGCCGGAAAGTCGTTTTTTCGCACGAGCTTGATGGTAGGCAAAACCTGTCCCTGCCGGAATGAGACGACCCACGATAACATTCTCTTTTAAGCCTCGCAGTTCATCACGCTTACCGGCTACCGCCGCTTCAGTGAGTACACGGGTCGTTTCTTGGAACGATGCCGCCGAAATAAAGGATTCCGTTGCAAGAGAAGCTTTGGTAATCCCCAGTAATTCACGTTCAAATTCCACTAACGGTTTGCCTTCTGCCGCACGCTTACGGTTAGCGATTTTAATGCGGGCAACCTCAACTTGCTCACCTTCTAAGAACTCAGAATCGTAAGCATTGGTGATAATCGCTTTACGCAACATTTGGCGGACAATCACTTCGATATGCTTATCGTTAATTTTTACCCCTTGTAAGCGGTAAACTTCTTGCACTTCGTTCACAATGTAATCGGTTACTGCGTGTACACCACGTAAACGCAGAATATCGTGTGGTGTTTCCGCACCGTCTGAGATCACATCGCCACGTTCCACCATTTCACCTTCAAAGACGTTAAGCTGACGCCATTTCGGGATCATCTCTTCGTAAGTTTCACCTTCTGCCGGTGTGATCAACAAGCGGCGTTTTCCTTTGGTTTCTTTACCAAACGACACAATCCCTGAAATTTCCGCCAAGATAGCCGGCTCTTTCGGTTTACGAGCTTCAAATAAATCGGCAACCCGTGGTAAACCACCGGTAATATCTTTAGTCGCTGTTGACTCTTGCGGAATACGGGCAAGGGCCTCACCGACTGCGATTTCCACGCCGTCATTTAAGGTTACAATCGCTTTACCCGGTAAGAAATACTGTGCCGGCACATCGGTATTGTTAAGCAGAATATCGTTACCTTGCGCATCCACTAATTTTAACGCCGGACGTAAATCTTTACCTGCGGTTGCACGCTCACCCACATCTTGCACCACAATAGATGAAAGACCGGTTAATTCATCGGTTTGGCGAGTAACGGTTAAACCGTCCACAATATCGCTGAATTTGATGAAACCGCTTACCTCTGAGATGATCGGCATTGTATGCGGATCCCAGTTTGCCACGATTTCACCGGCATTCACCTCTTCACCGTCGCCTTTTGACAGCACTGCACCGTAAGGTACTTTATAGTTCTCTTTGGTACGACCAAACGCATCTACTACGGTTAATTCGGTATTACGGGAGGTCAAGACAATTTTGCCGTCTTTATTTGTAACAAATTTTGCATTCGTTAATTTAAGCGTACCGGTATTTTTGACTTGAATGCTGGACTCTTTAGCCGCCGCAGATGCCGCACCACCAATATGGAATGTACGCATCGTTAACTGTGTACCCGGCTCACCGATAGATTGTGCTGCAATAACCCCGACTGCTTCCCCTTGGTTGATCAAATGACCACGGGCAAGATCACGACCGTAACATTTCGCACACACACCGAAATCGGTATCACAGGTTACAACGGAACGGACTTTGATAACATCGACAGATTCCGCATCAATCACATCACACAATTTCTCATCAATTAAGGTATTGCGTGGGATAAGTACCTCTTCCGTACCCGGTTTGAATACATCTTCTGCTGCGACACGCCCTAAGACACGATCACGCAACGGCTCTTTCACATCACCACCTTCAATAAGCGGTGTCATTACGATACCTTCGTGCGTACCACAATCGTCCTCAACAATCACCAAATCTTGTGCCACATCTACAAGACGGCGGGTCAAGTAACCGGAGTTCGCCGTTTTTAATGCGGTATCCGCCAAACCTTTACGCGCACCGTGGGTTGAAATAAAGTACTGAAGAACGTTCAAACCTTCACGGAAGTTTGCCGTAATCGGCGTTTCAATGATTGAGCCGTCCGGACGTGCCATCAAACCACGCATACCGGCAAGCTGACGAATCTGTGCCGCAGAACCCCGCGCCCCGGAATCCGCCATCATAAAGATACTGTTGAATGACGCTTGTTTTTCCGGCTCGCCGTGACGGTTAATCACCTCTTCGGTTGAAAGGTTTTCCATCATCGCTTTTGCAACACGCTCGTTCGCCGCCGCCCAAATATCGATCACTTTGTTATAACGTTCACCGGCAGTTACCAAACCTTGATTAAACTGCTCTTGGATTTCCGCTACTTCAGCTTCCGCCGCTTCAATAATCTCATATTTCTGCTGCGGGATAACCATATCGTCAATACCGACCGAAGAACCGGAACGTGCCGCATAAGCAAAACCGGTATACATAATTTGGTCAGCAAAGATAACCGCCTCTTTCAAACCTAAACGGCGATAGGCTTCGTTAATCAATTTTGAAATCGCTTTTTTGCCTAGTGTTTGGTTAAACAGTTTAAACGGCATTCCTTTTGGCGAGATCATCCATAAAATAGCACGACCAACGGTGGTATCAACCAACGCCGTTGAACCGACAAACTCGCCAGCCTCGTTTTTCTCATATTCGGTTACCCGCACTTTAACCCGTGCGTGCAATTCCGCTTGACCGGTGCGATAGGCTTTTTCCGCTTCACGCGGGTCAAGGAAGTACATTCCCTCGCCTTTGCCTTTCACCTTATCCCGTGTCATATAGTAAAGCCCCAATACAACGTCTTGAGACGGCACGATGATTGGATCACCGTTAGCAGGCGATAACACGTTATTGGTGGACATCATCAACGCACGGGCTTCTAGCTGCGCTTCAAGGGTTAATGGCACGTGTACCGCCATTTGGTCGCCATCAAAGTCGGCGTTGAACGCCGCACACACGAGCGGGTGTAACTGAATCGCTTTACCTTCAATCAATAACGGTTCAAAGGCTTGAATACCCAAACGGTGAAGGGTCGGCGCACGGTTTAGTAGAATCGGGTGTTCACGAATCACTTCCGCCAAGATATCCCATACGATCGGATCTTCACGCTCAACCATTTTCTTCGCCGCTTTAATGGTTGAAGCGATACCACGGCTTTCTAATTTTGAATAGATGAACGGACGGAACAACTCCAACGCCATTTTTTTCGGCAAACCGCACTGGTGTAGGTGGAGGTAAGGCCCGACAGTAATCACCGAACGACCGGAGTAATCCACACGTTTACCTAATAAGTTTTGACGGAAACGACCTTGTTTACCCTTAATCATATCCGCAAGGGATTTTAACGGGCGTTTGTTTGAACCGGTAATCGCACGACCACGACGACCGTTATCTAATAACGCATCGACCGATTCTTGCAACATCCGTTTTTCGTTACGCACGATAATATCCGGTGCAACCAAATCCAATAAGCGTTTTAAACGGTTGTTACGGTTAATGACACGGCGGTATAAATCGTTTAAGTCAGAAGTCGCAAAACGACCGCCATCAAGCGGCACTAACGGGCGTAAATCCGGTGGTAATACCGGTAATACGGTCATTACCATCCATTCCGGTTTGTTGCCGGATTGAAGGAAAGCCTCTAATAATTTCAAACGTTTCGTGATTTTTTTGCGTTTAGTTTCAGAGTTAGTTTCTTGTAATTCTTCACGCAACAGTTCACATTGGTGCTCAAGTTGTAAATCTTTCAACAGGGCTTGGATACCTTCCGCCCCCATTTTCGCTTCAAACTCATCGCCCCAGCGCTCTTCCGCTTCCCAATACTGTTCTTCCGTTAATAACTGATTTTTCTCAAGATCGGTCATTCCCGGCTCAATCACCACGTAAGATTCAAAATACAGCACACGTTCAATATCACGTAATGGCATATCTAAAATCAAGCCGATACGGGACGGCAGTGATTTTAAGAACCAAATATGCGCAACCGGGCAAGCAAGCTCAATATGCCCCATACGATCACGGCGTACTTTGGTTTGGGTAACTTCAACACCGCATTTTTCACAGATCACGCCACGGTGTTTTAAGCGTTTATATTTACCGCATAGACATTCATAATCTTTCACCGGTCCGAAAATTCTGGCGCAGAATAACCCATCACGCTCCGGCTTGAAGGTGCGGTAGTTAATCGTTTCCGGCTTTTTCACTTCGCCAAATGACCACGAGCGGATTTTATCCGGTGATGCTAAGCCGATTTTAATCACATCAAAATCATCGTTTGATTTAGATTGTGCTTTTAAAAACTTTACTAAGTCTTTCACGTTTTTGCCCCTGAGTTGAGGTTGTTTTGTTTGGCAAGCAGATGCCTACCCTACGAATTTTATTGCGGATAACAAGCGGTCTGTTTTGCAACATTTTTTGCAAATCCGACCGCTTGCGAGATTCCCCTGCATTAACAGGGATAAGCAAGGAATTAGGCTTCGTCCAATTCCATATCAATCGCTAATGCACGAATCTCTTTCGTAATCACGTTGAAGGATTCCGGCATTCCCGGTTCCATATAATGCGTGCCGTCCACGATGTTTTTATACATTGTGGTACGTCCGCTCACATCATCAGATTTCACCGTGAGCATCTCTTGTAAGGTATAAGCCGCACCGTATGCTTCCAATGCCCACACCTCCATTTCACCGAAACGCTGACCACCGAATTGTGCTTTACCGCCCAACGGCTGTTGCGTGACCAAACTGTACGAGCCGGTTGAACGGGCGTGCATTTTGTCATCAACCAAGTGGTTCAATTTGAGCATATACATATAGCCGACAGTAACTGGACGCTCAAATTTCTCGCCGGTACGTCCATCATATAAGGTGATCTGACCTGAAGTCGGCAAGCCGCCAAGCTCAAGTAAGCCTTTGATCTCACTTTCGTGCGCACCGTCAAACACCGGGGTCGCAAGCGGTAAGCCTTTGCGTAAATTTTGTGCTAAACGCATCACCTCTTCATCGCTAAACGTGCTTAAATCCACGCTTTGCGCACCGTGCCCTAAATCGTAGGCTTTTTGGATATATTCACGCAACTTAGCAATAGATTTTTGCTGTTTGATCATTGCGTTAATTTGATCACCAATGCCTTTCGCCGCTAAACCTAAGTGGGTTTCGAGGATCTGACCGATGTTCATACGAGACGGAACGCCCAACGGGTTCAATACGATTTCTACCGGCTGACCGTTTTCATCGTACGGCATATCTTCTACAGGGTTAATTTTTGAGATAACCCCTTTGTTACCGTGGCGACCCGCCATTTTATCACCCGGCTGGATTTGACGTTTCACCGCCAAATAGACTTTCACTACTTTCAATACGCCCGGTGCAAGATCGTCCCCTTGAATAATCTTGTTACGTTTGATCTCAAGTTTACGCTCAAACTCTTTGCGTAGCTCTTCGTGCTGCTCGGCAAGCTGCTCAAGCTGATTTTGCTTCGCTTCGTCTTCGAGGGTTTGCTCTAGCCATTTTTCACGTGCTAACTTATCCAGAGTCTCTTCTTTCACACCGCCGTCAAGCAATAGGCTGCGTACACGGGTAAATAAGCCGGCTTCTAAGATTTGCAACTCTTCAACAAGGTCTTTCTTCGCCTCTTTAAGCTGCATTTCTTCAATTTCTTTCGCCCGTTTATCTTTTTCGACACCATCACGGGTAAATACTTGTACGTCAATAACCGTACCCGATGTTCCGTTCGGCACACGTAGGGAAGAATCTTTTACGTCAGAGGCTTTTTCACCAAAGATTGCCCGTAATAATTTCTCTTCCGGCGTTAATTGGGTTTCCCCTTTCGGGGTTACTTTACCGACAAGAATATCGCCGCCTTTCACTTCCGCACCGATGTAAACAATACCGGATTCGTCCAACTTGCTCAGTGCCGATTCACCCACATTTGGAATATCGGCAGTGATCTCTTCCGCACCGAGTTTGGTATCACGAGCCACGCAGGATAACTCTTGAATGTGAATGGTGGTGAAACGATCTTCTTGTACGACACGCTCGGAAACCAACATTGAGTCTTCAAAGTTATAACCGTTCCAAGGCATAAAGGCGACACGGATATTTTGACCGAGTGCCAATTCACCGAGATCCGTTGAAGGGCCGTCCGCTAAAATTTCGCCACGCTCCACCGGTTCGCCCAATTTCACACACGGAATTTGGTTGATACAGGTATTTTGGTTTGAGCGGGTATATTTGATTAAGTTATAAATATCAATCCCCGCTTCACCTGCCACGGTTTCGTCTTCGTTCACTTTCACCACGATACGTGAGGCATCAACATACTGGATTGTCCCACCACGTTTTGCCACGACCGCCACGCCGGAGTCAAGCGCAACCGCTTTTTCAATCCCTGTACCGACTAATGGTTTATCCGCTCGTAAGGTTGGTACTGCCTGACGTTGCATATTCGCCCCCATCAACGCACGGTTCGCATCGTCGTGCTCAAGGAACGGAATTAACGCTGCCGCCACAGAAACGACCTGCTGGGTTGAAACGTCCATATAGTGAATTTCTTCCGGACGATATAAACCGGATTCACCGTGTTCACCACGACAGGTAACATAAGTGTCGGTAAAGCGGAAGTCGGCATCTAAGTTTGAGTTTGCCTGTGCGATCACGAAGTTGCCTTCTTCAATCGCAGAAAGATACTCGATCTCTTCGGTAACTTGTCCGTCAACGACTTTACGATACGGCGTTTCTAAGAAACCGTAATCGTTAGTACGGGCATAAACGGAAAGAGAGTTGATCAAACCGATGTTCGGCCCTTCCGGCGTTTCAATCGGACAAACACGACCATAGTGGGTAGCGTGAACATCTCGCACTTCAAAGCCGGCACGCTCACGAGTTAAGCCGCCCGGGCCTAATGCCGAAATACGTCGCTTGTGAGTTACCTCTGAAAGCGGGTTGTTTTGGTCCATAAATTGCGAAAGTTGCGAAGAGCCGAAGAACTCTTTCACCGCTGCCGAGATTGGTTTGGCATTGATTAAATCTTGCGGCGTTACGCCGTCTAAATCGCCTAATGACAGACGCTCACGCACCGCACGCTCAACACGCACTAAACCGATACGGAATTGGTTTTCTGCCATCTCGCCCACTGAACGGATACGACGGTTACCTAAATGGTCAATATCGTCCACTTCGCCACGGCCGTTACGGATTTCGATCAGTTTCTTCATCACACCGATGATGTCATCGTTGCTTAGTACCCCTGACCCAACGCCTTCCGGAATTTCTAACGAACGATTGAACTTCATCCGACCGACCGCTGAAAGATCGTAACGGTCTGTGGAGAAGAACATATTGTCGAACAAGCCTTCCGCCGCTTCTTTTGTCGGTGGCTCGCCCGGACGCATCATACGGTAAATTTCAACTAATGCGCTCAAACGGTCATAGGTCGGATCAATACGTAGGGTTTCGGAAATATAAGGACCGTGATCAAGATCATTAGTAAACAGCACCTCAATTTCGTTGTAACCCGCTTGTGCTAATTTGGCTAAGGTCTCTAACGAAATTTCCGTATTGGAAGGGCAGAGAATTTCCCCTGTGGATAAATCAACGTAATCTTTCGCCGTAACACGACCGACAATATACTCGGTCGGCACTTCAATTTGGGTAATATTATCTTTTTCTAATGCACGGGTATGACGTCTAGTAATACGGCGACCGTTCTCAACATACACTTTACCGTTCGCCTCAATATCAAAGGCAGCGGTTTCACCGACCAAACGCTCCGGCACTAAGGTCATCAATAATTTATTGTCTTGAATATTAAAGACAATTTTGTCGAAGAACATATTAAGAATGTCTTCGGTTGTGTAACCTAATGCACGCAAAATAATGGTTGCCGGCAATTTACGGCGGCGGTCGATACGGGCATACAGGTTATCTTTCGGATCAAATTCAAAATCCAACCAAGAACCACGATAAGGAATAATGCGTGCGTTATACAGCACTTTACCGGAAGCGTGGGTTTTACCTTTGTCGGAATCGAAGAAAACACCCGGACTACGATGTAATTGCGAAACGATAACCCGCTCCGTCCCATTGATCACAAAAGTACCGTTATCGGTCATCAACGGAATTTCGCCCATATAGACGTTTTGTTCTTTAATATCTTTCACCGTGCCGGCTGCCGCCTCACGATCAAAGGAAACTAAGCGCAATTTAACACGCAAAGGGGCAGCATAGGTCGTACCGCGAATTTGACATTCACGCACATCAAAAACCGGCTCGCCTAATTCATAAGAAACGTATTGTAATTCAGTCGCCCCGTTACTGCTGACAATCGGAAACACTGAACGGAATGCCGCTTCTAAACCTTGTTGTCCTTCAGGATCTCTTTGAATAAATTTATCGAAAGAATCAAGCTGAATGGTTAGTAGATAAGGTACGTTCAGAACTTGCGGACGTTTACCAAAGCTCTTACGGATACGCTTTTTCTCGGAATATGAATATGCCATTATAAGATAGCCTTCTGATTTTTATTTGGTTGAATTTTCACAATCCGCCTAAAGACTCGGCAGGAAGTGGCATTAAAAATAGGATACGAGATGTCGTCTTCCAATCAGGGAACAGGGGTCAAAAATCACTACCGCACTGGCGTTTGATTGGGTTAGGAAAGTGGTTTGCAAACTTTGCTCAACAACAAACCGCTTGTTAATTGATTTAAAATCAATAAGTTAGAATAAAATAAAACGACACAAATTTATTCTAAACTTTAAGCAGAAAATGGCTGATGGGAAATCCACCAGCCATCAAGTCTTAGCTAGACTAACAGTTTAATCAAAAATTATTTGATTTCAACTTTCGCACCAGCTTCTTCTAATTCTTTCTTAAGCGCTTCAGCTTCAGGTTTAGAGATACCTTCTTTTAATGCTGCCGGTGCAGACTCAACTAAGTCTTTCGCTTCTTTTAAGCCTAAGCCGGTTGCACCACGTACTGCTTTGATAACAGCGACTTTGTTTGCGCCAGCTTCTGCAAGGATAACATCAAATTCAGTTTTCTCTTCTGCTGCTGCGCCGCCTGCTGCCGGAGCTGCTGCTACTGCTGCCGCTGCTGAAACACCGAATTTTTCTTCCATCGCAGTGATTAATTCAACGATTTCTGATACTGATTTAGAAGCAATCGCTTCAATGATTTGTTCGTTAGTTAATGACATAACAATCAATTCCTAAAGTAAATAAGTTAAACGAGTGAAGAATACGGCGGAAAATTATGCCGCTTCTTGTAATTTGTCGCGTAATGCTGCAAGAGTGCGAACAAGTTTGCCTGCCGCAGCTTCTTTCATTGTGCCCATTAAACGTGCAATTGCTTCTTCGTAAGTTGGTAATGTTGCCAAGAATTCAACATCTTGGATTTTACCTTCAAAGGCTGCACCTTTAAGTTCAAACTCTTTATTTGCTTTTGCAAATTCAGTGAATAAACGAGCCGCTGCGCCCGGATGTTCATTTGAAAACGCAATCAGAGTCGGACCGGTAAACGTATCTGTCAAGCACTCAAAATCAGTGCCTTCAACCGCACGGCGTAATAAAGTATTACGCACAACACGCATTGTTACACCCGCTTCACGGGCAGATTTACGTAACTCAGTCATTTTCTCTACTGTTACACCGCGAGAATCCGCAACCACAGCAGAAAGGGCACCTTTGGCAGCTTCGTTTACTTCAGCAACAATTGCTTGCTTGTCTTGAAGATTTAATGCCATTGGTTTTAGCTCCTGATACACTCTGCACAAGGCAGAATTTACAAAAAAATCTCAAAAAAATCACCGCTTGTTAGGCATCTTTTTGAGGCTAAGGTGTACAGAAGCAGAAAAATCTGTCTGTTCACCATCTACGTAGGTTTTCAATTAAGAAACTGTTCACACAGGTTCACCTACGGTCTTGGACGGGGCTTAAATGGTAAGCACCATCAACATTTGTGCATTGCACAAAAAGAGTGCGAATTATACGTTGGTTTCGATGATATGTAAAGCACATAGATAAAAAGTCCAACATAATTTAAAAATAAAATACCTAGGCTGCCCACACATACGGAAAACTAATTTTACTTCTAGCATTATTCCCTTAATTCATATACTTAGTTAATTTCCCTTCCTAATCTAGTTAAAGACTCATAAGAAATTGACGGCGGGAAAGGTTCATATTATTGACGCTCTAATTCTGCAACTTGTTGATCCAATTCGTCAATTTTGGCTTGCATTACGGCGTGGCATTTTTCGATAAGATCTTTTAAATTATCACGGTTATAGCCTGTGGTGTCGATTGGATCAAGGGTTTCGCAAATCACCACGCCATTGTTCCAGCGGTTTAAATCCACTTTGTTATGTAACGTTGAGCAGACTACCGGCACAATCGGTACGCCGGCGGCAATCGCCGTATGAAATGCGCCGGTTTTGAACGGCAGCAAGCCTCGCCCTCGGCTGCGAGTGCCTTCCGGAAACATCCAAATGGAGATCTGTTGTTGGCGGATAATTTCACCCACTTTATTCATTGTGCTGATGGCACTGCTGCGTTTTTCCCGATGAATCAGCACATTGCCCGTTGCCCAGTACACCAACCCGAAAAACGGAATCCAAATTAGGCTGCGTTTGCCCACGCTCACCGTTCTTGGCGGTACCATTGCCGCAATGGTGAGCATATCGTAGTTATTTTGGTGATTGCCGATATAAATGGCAGGCTGATTAAAGGTCGGCTTAGGGCGGGTTATCACGGTTAAGCCGACCAATTTATGCAGTGAGCCGAACATTCTTGCCACCACGCCGACACTACTCGGGTGTCGAAAACGTGCCAACGCATACAGCGTGCCGACCAAGCAAATGATTATGGCACACACCACTACGGCAATTACACGCAAAAGTTTTAACATCATTTCAATCCTATTCTTTTCCGAAACGTTCTTGATAGAGCCACTCCGCCACCTGTTTGGCAAAATAGGTTAAGATACCGTCAGCACCGGCACGTTTAAAGCAGAGCAGCGATTCCATTACACAGGCTTTTTCTTGTAACCAGCCGTTTTGAATGGCGGCTTGGTGCATCGCATATTCGCCGGAGACTTGGTAGGCAAAGGTAGGCACGCCGAAGGTCTGTTTCACACGGTAAACCAAATCCAAATACGGCATTCCCGGCTTAACCATTACCATATCCGCCCCTTCTTGAATATCAAGAGCCACTTCGTGCAAGCCCTCATTGCTATTTGCCGGATCGAGCTGGTAAGTCTTTTTATCGCCGCCTTTTAAGTTCGCTGCCGAGCCGACGGCATCACGGAACGGACCGTAATAGTGGGAGGCATATTTCGCCGAGTACGCCATAATTTGCGTGTTGATAAAGCCGTTTGCCTCCAATGCGGCACGGATTGCGCCGATGCGACCGTCCATCATATCACTCGGAGCAACAATATCTGCACCGGCTTCAGCGTGAGAGAGTGCCTGCTTGACCAACACTTCCGTTGTAATGTCGTTTAGCACATAGCCTTTATCGTCAATAATGCCGTCTTGCCCGTGAGTCGTGAACGGATCTAACGCCACATCGGTAATCACGCCCAATTCAGGGTAAGCCTGTTTTAACGCCCGCACTGCACGTTGTGCTAATCCGTCCGGATTATAGGCTTCCTCCGCCATTAGCGATTTTTTCGCCTCGCCGACCACCGGAAACAGCGCAATTGCCGGCACACCGTATTTCACCAATAAACCGGCTTCCACCAGCAGTTGATCAATGGTTAAACGTTCCACCTTAGGCATTGACGGCACTGGCACACGTTGGTTTTCGCCCTCAATCACAAATACCGGATAAATTAAATCATCGGCGGTGAGTTTATGCTCGGCAACCAAACGGCGACTAAAATCGTGTTTACGCAAACGGCGTAAACGGCGGTGTGGAAATGAGGCTGAAAGATACTGGGTCATACATCGTCCTTATCAAACGGAATCAGAAAATGGCGGCAGTATAGCACAACCGCCAATGACTTACCCGTTGGTTAAAGTGTTAGAATGTGAAGCTCGCATTCGCATTGATACTGCGCTCTTGCTCAACGCCCTGACGTTGATATAACCGCCCTGTCGCCCATTCTAGTTGCAGTTGCCAGCGAGGGTGAACCGTTTTAATCCCTAACGCATAACCCAACGCCTGCTGGCTGTTCGCACCAATCGCGGTCGTTTTTTGCAACCCGACATCCAGCGCCACATAAGGCTCAATCTGCCATTGATGCCGTTGGTACAACCAACCGAACTGATTTTGTAGCACAATGCTGCGTTCTGCGGATTGTGAAATATCATTAAAGCCTCGCACGGCATAACGACCGAGTAAATCCGCCTGTTTAATCGCCGGCAAATAATTTTGGCTATATTGCCCGATCAAGCGGTGAGATTGACGAAAAATTTGCGATTTTAGCTGATAAAAACGGTTAAATTGCAACTCGGCACGCCAGCGGTTAAATTGTCCCTCCGGCTGATCACGTCCCTGATTTGGCGTAGCATTCCACCACTTTAGCCCTCGTTCATAGTTGAGATCGGTAATCAGCGAGCCGTTTGGAAATAACTGTAAATGATTAAGACCGACTTGAACGGTCGTCAGTGCCGGACTTTGAAAGCCGATAATACTGTCTTGAAAATAGCTTTTACTTTTAATCCGCTCTAACTGCCCATAGATACTGGAAATCGAATTGGCATCACGCCGAAAAGTGTAATCGGTGCGTAATGCCGCCTGCCAAGTATGACCCTTCTGCTGAACGGTATTATGTTGCAACGGAACCGTTGATTTAAACGCCGAGAATGAACCAAAGGTACTAAACGTCCAGTAACCGTAAGGAATCGTATGGAACAACGAGATCGAGCGATTAAAATTATGGCGGTAAGATTTCAGCGTATGAGCGGCATTAAGATAGAGCGTATCGGATAATCCGAGCGGGCTGTCGATATTTACTCCGCCCTTTGCCTGCCAACGCCCCGTGCGTTTTGACGCATAATTATCCAGCCCGATAAAGCCGGTGATACGGGATTTTTCTTCATTGACAAAAGCAAGCTCAATCTCGCCGTTTTTTGCCGGCAGCACATCAACAGTTACCTTACTCCCCAGCATTTTATTTGCCTGATCCAAAGCTTGGTCGAGATCACGAATATTCAACGGCTTGCCTAATTGATTTGGTAAAAGTGTGGCAAAATTCAACCGCTTGCTCTCGCCGGAAAAGCGGCTAATCCGCCCTTCCGTAACCCGCATTATGAGCTTGCCCGACTGATCGTCCTCAAACTGAAACGGATTATACACATAGCCCAACGCTAAATAGGCAGCGGTAATGTCCTGACTGAGACGATTTAATCGCACTTCGTTTAAACACTCACCCGCTTTTGGCGCAAGCGGTGCCGGATCAATCAAATGAAAGCCAACAAAATGGATTTCACTATAAGGCAAGCAGACTTGCGATAAATCTTGGGCAGTTTGGGCAACATCAGCCTGTTGGTACTGATGTTGAGCAACCCAACGCTGTTGCTGGGTTTGCTGGCGTTGCTCGTTTTGTGCTTTCGTTTGCTGTTGGAAGCGGTTAAATTCATTTTGTACCGGCGTTGGCGCAGGTTGCTGATTTGCCACTGCCAACAACGGCAGGCAAGCGAATAAGGTGGGGAGGTGTTTCATAACGGTATCCTAGCATCAATTCATTGTCGCATCATACCGCATAATCGGCAGAGTACGAAGATTAAACGACAAAATCCTACGGGCTTTTTCTTTGCTTGCACCGCACTTCTTCGGTACAATCTCACCGTATTTTACCGATCAAATAAGGAAACAAAATGAAAAAATACGGTTTAATTTTTGCCATTCTTTGCCTCGGTTTGACCGCTTGCGGGGTTAAAGGGCCGCTCTATTATCCGGAAAACGCCCCGCAGCAGACCGACTCTAAATAGCAAGCGGTCAGTTTCTCGCAAAAATTTGCGATCTCATAACGAAAACGTGCAACACAACAGGATGTCAAAATGGATCATTTCAACTATCACAATCAGCAACTGTTCGCCGAAGAGGTTGCCGTGAGCGAGATTATCGCCCAGTACGGCACACCGGCGTATATTTATTCCCGTGCCACCCTAGAACGCCATTGGCACGCGTTTAACAACGCATTGGGCGATCACCCTCATCTGATTTGCTTTGCGGTGAAATCCAACGCCAATATTGCGTTACTGAATGTGATGGCAAAACTGGGGTCGGGCTTTGATATTGTCTCCCAAGGCGAGCTGGAACGGGTGCTAGCCGCCGGCGGCGATCCGGCAAAAATTGTCTTTTCCGGCGTGGCAAAATCCCACCAAGAAATTGCCCGTGCGTTAGAGGTCGGCATTCGCTGCTTTAACGTAGAATCGGTTGCCGAGCTGCAACGGATTAACCAAGTTGCCGGCGAACTGGGCAAAACTGCCCCGATTTCCCTGCGGGTGAACCCCGATGTTGATGCCCATACTCACCCCTACATTTCGACCGGCTTGAAAGAGAACAAATTTGGCATCAGCGTCAATGAAGCCCGTGAGGTGTACCGACTCGCCAAAACGCTGCCGCATATCGCCATTCACGGAATGGATTGCCATATCGGTTCGCAACTCACTGAATTACAACCGTTTTTAGATGCAACCGACCGCCTGATTATCTTAATGGAGCAGCTCAAACAAGACGGCATTCACCTAACCCACCTCGATTTAGGCGGTGGTTTGGGCGTGCCTTATCACGATGAAACACCGCCGCACCCGACGGAATACGCTGCCGCATTACTGGCGAAATTAAAAGATTACCCCGATCTCGAAATTATCTTAGAGCCGGGACGTGCCATTACCGCCAATGCAGGCATTTTGGTCACGAAAGTGGAATACCTAAAGCATAACGAAGATCGCCGTTTTGCGATTGTTGATACCGGAATGAACGATATGATCCGACCGGCACTGTACGATGCCTATATGCAACTTGTTGAAGTCGATCGCCGCCTTGAACGCCCGTCCGCCGTCTATGATGTGGTCGGCCCTATCTGCGAAACCGCCGATTTCTTAGGCAAACAGCGTACACTGGCGATTGCCGAAGGGGATCTCATCGCCCTGCGTTCCGCCGGTGCGTACGGGGCAACGATGTCCTCTACCTACAATTCCCGCCCGCAAGCGGTGGAAATAATGGTGGACGGCAGCCAAGCTCACCTCATCAAAGCCCGTGCCGACTTTGCGGATTTGTGGCGGCTAGAAGCGTTACTGCCAAATAATTAACTTATCAAGCGGTCGGTTACGCCCCATTTTTTGCAATTTTTCTCCGTTATCCGACCGCTTGCCAACAATGAAAAAACGAATGCAAAAACCTCTCGCAATTTTTTTAATGGGCCCGACCGCCTCCGGCAAAACGGATTTAGCCATTCGGCTACGTCAAACCTTGCCGGTTGAAATTATCAGCGTTGATTCCGCGTTAATTTATCGCGGAATGGACATCGGCACCGCAAAACCGAGCCAAGCGGAGCTGACCCTCGCCCCCCACCGCTTGATTGATATACGCGATCCGGCAGAAAGCTACTCGGTCGCCAATTTCCGTGAAGATGCTCTGCGGGAAATGGCAGATATTCAAGCCGCAGGAAAAATCCCCCTGTTAGTCGGCGGTACAATGCTCTATTACAAAGGCTTGCAGGAAGGGCTTTCACCGTTGCCGAGTGCCGATCCTGTACTACGCACGGAAATTGAAGCGAAAGCAGCACAGCACGGCTGGGCGGCATTACATCAAGAGCTAGCCGTTATCGATCCCGTGGCGGCACAACGGATTAACCCGAACGATAGCCAACGGATCAACCGTGCGCTAGAAGTGTTTTACCTTTCTGGCAAAACAATGACGGCGTTAACCGCTCAACAAGGGGAAGCGCTCCCTTACAATATCGTACAATTTGCGATTGCCCCTCACGAACGGGCGGCTTTACACCAACGGATTGAACAACGTTTCGAGAAAATGATCGCTCTCGGCTTTGAACAAGAAGTGCGGGCATTATTCGAGCGAGGCGATTTACACGCCGATTTACCTTCTATCCGTTGTGTCGGCTATCGGCAAATGTGGACATATCTCAAGGGCGAAATTAGCTTTGATGAAGCGATTTACAAAGGCATTTGCGCAACCCGCCAACTTGCCAAGCGCCAAATCACTTGGCTAAGAGGTTGGACGAGTGGGCTAGAGTGGCTTGATAGCTTGGATCCGGACGGGTCGTTTGCAAAAATGATCGAAAAAATTGAGCAAAAGCAAAATGACTGTGGTAATATCAGCAACGCCTTTGGCAACATAAATTAGAAGACTATTATAATATAAGAGGGAACAAAGCAATGGCAAAAGGTCAATCTTTGCAAGATCCATATTTAAACGCATTACGCCGTGAGCGTATTCCTGTTTCAATTTATCTCGTGAATGGCATCAAATTACAAGGACAAATTGAGTCATTCGATCAATTCGTGATTCTACTGAAAAATACGGTCAGCCAAATGGTGTATAAGCACGCAATCTCGACCGTTGTGCCGGCTCGTGCTATTTCGCACAACAATAATGCAAACCACGCTCAACACAGTGCACCACAAGCCCCTGTTGAAGCAGCCGAAAAAGCGGAATAATCCTATCAGCTTATCTGCACCGATGATCTCTCAACCAAGCACAGACAATGTGTTTGGTTTGGCTCAATCTGGAAAAGCCCCTACCTCTGCCCAAACAGAGCGTGCGATTTTAGTTCATCTCTATCTGTCGCAAGTAAAAGATACCGAAAACCTGTTGGAATTTCAGACCTTAGCTCAGTCTGCCGGTGTTGAAATTGCTGCTGTCTTAACCGGTAGCCGCCAGACGCCCCATATCAAATATTATGTCGGGCAAGGGAAAGCACAGGAAATTGCGCAGGCGGTCGAAACCTTTAATGCTGCCGTTATCTTGGTTAATCACGCATTGAGTCCGGCACAAAATCGCAATTTATCCCAATTATGTGGCTGTCGAGTAGTAGATCGCACCGGTTTAATTTTGGATATTTTTGCCCAGCGGGCAAGATCGCACGAGGGTAAATTACAGGTGGAACTCGCCCAACTGCGCCATTTATCCAGCCGTTTGGTTCGCCGCTTAGGTCATCAGGATCAACAAAAAGGCGGGGCGGTCGGCCTCAGAGGACCGGGCGAAACCCAGCTTGAAACGGACAAGCGGTTAATTAAGCTGAAAATTTTGCAACTGCAAAACCGTTTAGAAAAAGTGCATAAACAGCGTAGCCAAAATCGCAAAACACGGCAGAAAGCGGATATTCCGACCATCTCGCTGGTCGGCTATACCAATGCAGGCAAATCAACCCTGTTTAACCGCCTCACTAATGCCAATGTGTATGCGGCGGATCAACTGTTTGCCACTCTCGATCCGACATTACGCCGCTTATCGCTCCAAGACGTTGGCACCGCGATTTTGGCGGATACGGTCGGCTTTATCCGCTTTTTACCGCACGATTTGGTGTCCGCCTTTAAATCCACCCTGCAAGAAACCAGCGAAGCCGATTTGCTGCTGCACGTTATTGATGCCGCAGACAGTCGCCGTGATGAGAATATCGCCGCCGTTAATCAAGTATTGGAAAACATTCAAGCACACGATGTGCCAAGTTTATTGGTCTTCAACAAAATCGATCGCTTAGAGGGCGTTGCTCCGCATATTACTTACGATGATGAAGGATCACCGACCGCCGTTTATCTTGCTGCCGAAACCGAGCAAGGCATCGACCTGCTTTTGCACGCCATCAGTGCAAAGCTAAAAAACGAGCTGACCCGTCAAACGCTATTATTGCCGGTAACAAGCGGTCGGATCTACGCCAAATTTTACCAACAACAATGTATCCTTTCAGAGCAACTCACCCCATTTGGCGACCGATTAATTGACATTGAGGTCGATCACATTCAATGGCAAAAATGGCTCAAACAGTACCCTGAATTGAATGAATTTGCCGAACTCGCCAAATGGGAACAGGCATAACGGTCGTGTGGCACAAACGTCTCACACCAATGACACAACACTAATCCACACCCTTTTTATGCCCCTCATCAATATGGACTAAATCCGCCGCACCGCCCGCATCAATATGAAAGGCTTTCCCGAACCCTTTCACAAATAATCCGTTATGCACCTTGAAAGAGAACAATTTGAAATCCCCTAGTTCAATTAGCTTCTCGACCAATGCGCCGTGGCGTGCCTTTAGCTTGTCAATCCCCGTTTGCCACTCGGCACTATCACGCGCTATCATTCGTGCTGTCGCATCAAAGGTTAAACGGTGGCGGGCGAAAATCTCACTGCTCGCAGCTTCATCTTCAATCAACATTAACGAGAGCTTGGGCATCTGCATTAAATTGCGGGCGTGGCGGGCAACTGTGGAAATCAATACCTGATATTCACCATTGTCGATCACAAAAGGGGCATAACTCACATTCGGCACACCCTGTTCATCCACTGTGGCAAGCGCCAACGTTTTAATTTGTTGCTTAAATGTCTCAATTTCCGTGACTAAGCGGTTCTGCCACATTGCTTGACGTGCATCTGTCATTACATTTCTCCTTTTTACTGAAACTGTTTAAATCGGGCGACTTGCTCAGGCAATAATCTCCGCTGCTCATCCCGACCAAGATAAACCTTAAACATAACCTGACCGTCATTCGCAATAAAGGCAATGTGGTAACTCTCTTTGCCCCGAAACGGTAAACTGACAAAGACGATTTTCGCTATATTCGTCAATTTTAAATGCCCGTGTAACGCCCCTTCCTGCCCTTTCATATTCAAGTTGTAATAGCCCCGCCCAATAGACCCGCTGGGAAAACGATCTTTAATCTCAAAAATTGAGCCGGCTTTCTCAATAATCGTGGTAAATGTGCCCCACTCGCTAATGGTTGTCAGCAGACTTTCCGCCCGTTCCGGCGGGAAAACACGGATAAATTCCGCCGGCAATGCGCACAAAACCTCGCCTTCCGGGCACTGCAACATTTCTGCCATTTCAAGCGGAATCAAATTTGGGTTCTGAGCAAGTAATTCAGCTACTTTCTCGGTTAATGCCATTTTCTTTCCTATTTTTTGATAATAATTATCAACATCATATTAAAAGAATTGTACGGAAATGCAAGTCATTTACTCAAACACTTTTATCCTACTCAAGATTTTCGCCACTCGACCAACCAGCAAATTTGCGAAATTTATGAAAAGATCGTAGAAAGGCACAACGACAAATGCTAGAATTGAATGCTTTAAAAAATTGAACGTTCATATTTGTAAAAATTTTAGGTTGTCTATGGCTAAAGAAATGCAAAAAAGCTCGGAAAAAACGGAACAAAACGGGCTAAAAAGTAAAGGCGTAAACGGCACATTATGGGCAGTTTCTCTCGCCTTATTCGCAACAGCGGTGATTGGAAATACCTATTTCAGCACGCATTTTGCGTTAATCGTCCGAGTATTGTTATTAGTAGTATTGATCATCGCTGCTGTCGGGTTGGCGGCAATCACAAACCAAGGGCAAAAAGCGATCGGTTTCATTAAGGACTCCCGTCAAGAGTTACGCAAAATCATTTGGCCGACCCGCCAAGAAACCACACAAACCACACTGATTGTCGCGGCAATGTGTGTTCTCGTCGCACTCGCACTATGGGGGATTGATTCCCTGATCGTTACCGTGATTAATTTCCTAACCAGTTTGAGATTCTAAAATGAGCGAAACAGTAGTAGAAGAATTAACAACCGAAACCAAGCCGACCAGAATGCGTTGGTATGTCTTGCAAGCTTTCTCCGGCTTTGAAGCCAGGGTAGCAATGACATTGCGTGAATACATCAAATTGCACAATATGCAGGATCAATTCGGCGAAGTGCTTGTTCCTACCGAAGAAGTGGTCGAAAACGTGGGCAGAAAACGTCGCAAAACCGAACGTAAATTCTTCCCGGGTTACGTCCTTGTGCAAATGGAAATGAATGACGACACTTGGCACTTGGTGAAAAGTGTACCGCGCGTGATGGGCTTTATAGGCGGTACGGCGGATAAACCTGCACCTATCTCGCAGCGTGAAGCGGATCGTATCCTCAACCGAGTTCAAGAGACCAGCGAAAAACCACGCCACAGAAAAGAGTTCCAACCGGGCGAAGAAGTGCGCGTTACCGAAGGGCCTTTCGCCGACTTTACCGGTACGGTAGAAGATGTGGACTACGAAAAAGGCCGCTTAAAAGTGTCTGTCTCTATTTTTGGCCGAGCAACCCCTGTCGAGCTTGAATTCGGTCAGGTAGAAAAAAGTTCATAATTTATAAGCATACCAATTTAAATAAGGGGTATATATAAATACCCCTTATTTACTCATTTATCACTTACCCTTTTCTAGAGTGTCAACCAATTTTTGCAATGCACTAATCTGCTGCTTAAGTGATTCAATTTCACGCTCTCTTGCATCAAGCAGTTCATTTTTGGCAAGAACAATATAGTTTAGATGTTTAATTTCGGCTTCAAGGGCGGGATTTCCAAGTGCAATACTGAAATTCGTAGAATTACTGAAATTGTCGTTTGAATGATTAAATACAACCACGCCTTCATTATTACTTGCCATTAAGTCAAAAATATCCACTTCAAGCACTTTTGCGATACGGTGTAGCCTATCAATACTGATATTCGTCTCACCCCGTTCTAATTTTGCATAACCCGTTACCGACATAGACAAACGCTCTGCCATATCAGCTTGAGTCAGGCATTTATCTTCTCGAATATCACGAATATTTTGACGAATTTGGTCTTGTTTATTCATAACTGCTCTTTTTCGGTAGGTAAATGTAATGAATTGGGTATTCTACTGCAACTAAACGATGATTGTATCAACATTTAGCAAAAAATAGAATAACGCTGTTTTTACAACCACATAAACAAAGGAGCAATTGATGGCTTATAGATACGATCCAGATTTAGAATTTTTAGGCACATTGAAGTCGGAGGAACTAGACAATCTCGTTAATATACTTACCAAAGATAAAAAAGGAGAAAGTTTATTAACAGAGACATTAACTAGCGAACGTAATTATATTCGTTATTATCCTGATCATCAAAAATACTGGAAAGAAATTGCGCAAGAATTACAGCTTTTTGGTGGAAATACCTTTATGAATCTTATTAAAGGCGGTAAAGGCGTGTTATATAAAGAAGTGCTGTGTGATGTTTGCGATAAAATGAAAGTGAACTACAACAAATCCTCATCTGTAAAGCGGATTGAAGAAAATCTTCTAATGAAAATTTTGCAAACGACATTAGAGAAAATGACACCGGAGGAATTAAAAAAACTTGCCATTGAGATGGGATTGAAAAATGTTGAGGAATTTAATCCGCAAAAAATAGCCGCTGCATTTATTTGTATGTTTAATTTGGGTGGTTTTACATCTTATAAAATCACTCTAATTATAGTTAATGCAGTTATGAAGGCGTTATTTGGCCATGGACTTAAATTGGCAGCAAATGCCGCATTAGCTAGATGGGTTTCTATCCTTACAGGGCCTGTTGGAGTAGCAATTACATCAATCTGGACTCTGATTGACATTGCTGGACCAGCTTATCGTGTAACTATTCCTGCTGTCATTCAAATCGCTTATTTAAGATCCCTTTCAGAGTTTCGGGATGAGATTGACCAGGAACAGGAATGGGAACTGAAATTATAAAATTGTGATTGAACTATTTTTAATTTAAGAACAATTTAGCAAGTAATGATGAATAAATGCGATCAATTTTAACGGCACTCTTCAAAAGGAAAAAAGATGTTAATCCCTTATAATGAATATTATCCACAATTTCGTACTCTAATTGATAAACGAGAAAATTTTGAGATTGTTGGCGTACCCAAAAGCGATATGTATGCAGTGTGTGAAATTCTCGAAAAATATATTGAAAGCCAACATCTGAAATGTCGAATTTATACACAAAAGCGAATAGTGAGTAGTATCGCTGGTTTCGTTAATCCCGTGGTTGGTGTGGCTGCACTCGCTGGAATTGGGATTCACAATGTGATGACTTGGAATCCTGATTTTGAGATTTCTCGTGATCTCGCTAATAACAGGATTGCGGTTGAATATAAAAAATAAGTTTTTACTAAAGGAGAATAGTATGCCAAATATTTTTGAAACATTAAAAACAAATCAGCTATTCGACATTCTTGAAGAAGAAAGAGATGACGCTTTTGAAAATGAGGAATTTTTTCAGGGATTGAAAGATCTTCTACACTTATCTAAAAATTGGGATCTTAAGAAAAAAATACAGTTCGTTAGCAGTGTACTGTCTAGTTTTGAAGGTATGGCAGGTTGGTTTTATATTTACTGCGACGGCTGGGATACCATTTTTGGTTTGGCTGGCGAGAAAAACGAAAGAAAACTGGAGGGTCTAAAATTAATATCAAAAGCCTTTTCCGATATTGATGAACCCGTTACTCATCAGCTACGTTATATTATTTCTGAGGCGGAGCGTATTAAGTTGCGCAGACTTCATCCGATTTATAATTTAAATCAAACACCTAAAATTATTTTTAAAGATTTTGGATTTAAATTGGCTGTAATTAATCAGCTGATGTATAAAAAGAAAATATTAAGACCTAGTTTTAATATTGCACTCTTTGCTGAAGAGTATATTGATGAAAGGACAGGCTATGGCATTAACCTTGACTGGTATCGTGCAAGTCAAGAGGCCGCAAGATATTTATGGAATTTAGATATCCCAGAATATTTGTTGAATAGCATTACCACACTTGAATTGGATCAAAACGCAGAAATTTATCGAGGTGTTGCATATCCAGGGCTATATATCAATCCAAAACTCTTGAGTGATGGATATAAACCTATCACAGATAATGCCATAGAAGATCTTGCTTTATTACCTAATTTAGAAAGTATTGTTCTTGGCGGAAGCATTAAATTTGAATGGGGAAAGGATGAATCTTATAGAGATGATCTCTCGACTAATTTTGTACAGGCGCTGAAAGCGAAAAGGATCAAATTGCGACGTAATAGGGCGATATAATTTCATTATAAATGAACATATAAGTAGGCGGTATTTTCTCTACAAAATGTTGCAAAACGTAAAATTTGCTTGAAAGGCATACAAAACTCTAGTAAAATTCGCACCCTTATTAACGAGTGAAATCTTTCACTCGTCTTTTTATGTCCACAGGGGAGCTGATTTCAGCGCTATCACCCATTTTAGAGGAAAAAACAATGGCAAAAAAAGTACAAGCCTACGTTAAGTTGCAAGTTGCAGCGGGTATGGCGAACCCATCACCACCAGTTGGTCCTGCATTAGGTCAACAAGGTGTGAACATTATGGAATTCTGTAAAGCATTCAATGCGCGTACCGAGAGCTTAGAAAAAGGCTTACCGATTCCGGTTGTTATCACCGTTTACGCAGACCGTTCTTTCACTTTCGTGACCAAAACACCACCAGCAGCTGTTTTACTCAAAAAAGCGGCAGGCATTAAATCCGGTTCAGGTAAACCGAACAAAGATAAAGTCGGTAAAGTAACGTTAGAGCAAATCCGTCAAATCGCTGAAACTAAAGCAGCCGATATGACCGGTGCAACGATCGAAACAAAAATGAAATCAATCGCAGGTACTGCTCTCTCAATGGGCTTAGTGGTGGAGGAATAATACGATGGCTAAATTGACTAAAAAAATGAAAGCAATCAAAGCTGGCGTAGATGCGACCAAAGTCTATGAAATCAACGAAGCAATCGCAGTATTAAAACAGTTCGCAACAGCGAAATTTGTTGAAAGCGTTGATGTCGCTGTAAACTTGGGTATCGACCCGCGTAAATCAGACCAAAACGTACGTGGCGCAACCGTACTTCCACACGGAACAGGTCGTACTGCCCGTGTTGCCGTATTCACACAAGGTGCTAATGCAGAAGCCGCAAAAGCAGCCGGTGCGGATTTAGTCGGTATGGAAGACCTTGCCGAATTAGTCAAAAAAGGCGAAATGAACTTTGACGTAGTTATCGCCTCACCGGATGCAATGCGTGTGGTAGGTCAATTAGGTCAAATCCTTGGTCCACGCGGCTTAATGCCAAACCCGAAAGTCGGTACAGTAACACCAAACGTAGCGGAAGCGGTTAAAAACGCAAAATCCGGTCAGATCCGTTATCGTAACGACAAAAACGGTATCATCCACACCACTATCGGTAAAGTAAACTTCTCTGAAGAACAACTAAAAGACAACCTTAACGCATTATTGGCTGCTTTAACTAAAGCAAAACCAACCACAGCAAAAGGTGTGTTCATCAAGAAAGTCAGCATCTCTACCACAATGGGTGCAGGTGTGGCGGTTGATCAATCTTCACTATAATTTAAGTCGTCTACTTAAAAAGTGATATACCATAAAGACTGAATTCAACATTTTATTGGATTCGGTCTTTTTTATTTAAGCAAAAATATCAATCCTCTCTCTTTTTCTTATATCTAAATATTGTACAAACTGAACTCAATAAAGCTAACAAACCATATCCCTATTGTTTTACACAAATTATAACAAATCGCATCAAGGCTCTGATAAAATACACTATTATCCATTTTTCAACCCAGTTCAAATGACAAAATTAAACATCATCTTTGCCGGCACGCCGGAGTTTGCCGCAACGCATTTACAGGCACTGCTCGACTCCAAGCACAATGTGGTGGCGGTCTATACTCAGCCGGATAAACCGGCAGGGCGAGGTAAAAAATTGCAAGCCAGTCCGGTTAAACAACTGGCGGAGCAACATCACCTCCCCGTTTACCAGCCAAAATCACTGCGTAATCCAAAGGCTCAAGCTGAATTTCAATCACTGAATGCCGATGTGATGGTTGTCGTTGCATACGGTTTAATTTTGCCGATTGAAATCCTGAATACTCCCCGTTTCGGTTGTCTGAATGTACACGGTTCACTGCTGCCCCGCTGGCGTGGTGCAGCACCAATTCAACGGGCAATCTGGGCGGGAGATAATGAAACCGGCATTACGATTATGCAAATGGACGCCGGATTAGACACCGGCGATATGCTCCACAAAGTTCATACGCCGATTGCCGCCGACGAAACCTCCGCCTCCCTCTATGCAAAATTGGCAGCCATCGCACCAAACGCATTATTGGCGGTGTTAGACGGTTTAACAAGCGGTCGGTTTAGCCCTGAAAAACAACAGGAAGATTTGGCAAACTATGCCGAAAAACTCACTAAGGCAGAGGCAAAGTTAGACTGGCAACTGACCGCCTGCCAGCTTGAACGCAACATTCGTGCCTTTAATCCGGCACCGATTGCCTATCTTACTCTCAACCTCAACGGCACAGAGGAACGGGTTAAGATTTATCAATCAGACGTACTGCCACACCAAAATCGTCCGGCAGGCACGGTGTTATCCGTGGACAAAAGCGGCATTCAGATTGCCACCCAGCAAGGCGTGCTGAATTTAACCCGGCTCCAACCGGCAGGTAAAAAGCCGATGACCGTGCAAGATTTTCTCAATGGTCGCAGCGATTGGTTTAAAGTTGGCGAGGTATTAGAATGAAAATGCTCCCGCCACGAGCTGCGGCGGCACAGATTATCTTAGAGGTATTGGATAACGGTAAATCCCTATCCAGCCTGATTCCCGCCGTTCAAGCGGAATTGGACGCAAAAGATCTGCCGCTCGTGCAAGAAATCAGCTTTGGTGTCTGCCGTGTTCTGCCCCGCTTGGAAGCGATTATCCGGCACTTAGTCGCAAAGCCCCTCAAGCATAAAACCCGCTTAGTACATTGCTTACTGCTGGTCGGGCTATATCAATTACTCTATTTGCGAGTGCCGACACACGCAGCGGTCAGCGAAGTGGTGAATGCGACTAAACCGTTGAAACTGGACAGTTTTCGAGGCTTGGTCAATGGCGTGTTACGCCGTTTCCTAAGAGAGCAAGAGGCCATTCTCGCTAAAGTCGATCAACACTGGCAAACATTACACCCCGAGTGGCTAGTGAATAAACTCAAGCACACCTACCCTAACTGGCGTGAGATTATTGAGGCAAATAATCAAAAACCGCCGATGTGGATTCGGGTCAATCCGCAATGTGCTGAAACGACAGACTACCGTCAGCAATTAGCCGATCTTGCAAAAAACGATCTCAATCCGAGCGCTTGTGTGCCGGATTGTGCGATTCGGTTAAATCACCCCGTTGCCGTCCACCAACTTCCACAGTTTGAAGAAGGCTGGGTAACGGTACAGGACGCCCACGCACAGTGGTCGGCAATTTTACTAGGGGCACAAAACGGCGAGCAGATTTTAGATGCCTGCGCCGCCCCCGGCGGTAAAACAACGCACATCTTGGAGCTTGCCCCCCACGCCAATGTGATCGCTTTAGACATTGAGGCTAACCGCTTAAAACGGGTACGGGAAAATCTGCAGCGGCTCAAACAAACTGCGACGGTGATTTGCGGCGATGCGAGCCGACCTGAACAGTGGCTGGAACAGGATATAATGTTCGACCGCATTTTGCTGGACGCCCCCTGCTCTGCCACCGGCGTTATCCGCCGCCACCCGGATATTAAATGGTTGCGTCAGGAAAGCGACATTGCTGAATTAGCGGCATTGCAGCAACGCATTTTAACGGCACTGTGGCAACGTTTAAAACCCAACGGCACGTTGCTTTATGCCACCTGCTCAATACTGGCGGAAGAAAATAGCGAGCAAATCGCCCGCTTTCTTGCACACACGCCGAACGCCCGCCTTGAGCCGCTGCAATTTCACACGGAAACGGTGCAATACAAACAGTTCCTACCGCAACAAGCGGGCGGCGATGGCTTCTTTTATGCAAAATTGAGAAAAGTAGAATGAAAATTATCATTTTAGGGGCAGGGCAAGTCGGCTCAACACTGGCTGAAAGCCTCGCGAACAATGAGAATGATATTACCATTATCGACAGTGATCAGAATCGCCTTGCGCCATTACAAAGCAAACACGATTTGCAAGTGATCAAGGGGAACGGCGCTTCACCCCGTATCCTAAGGGAAGCGGGCGCAAGCGATGCGGATTTATTAGTGGCGGTAACCAATAATGATGAATCCAATATGATCGCCTGCCAAATTGCTTACACCCTGTTCCATATTCCGACCAAAATCGCCCGTATTCGCAATGCAGATTATGTGCGGGAGCGGGATACACTGTTCAATGATAATGTGCTACCAATCGACCATATCATCGCGCCCGAACTGTTGGTCACTCAAGAAATCTTACGCTTGATAGACTATCCGGGGACGTTGCAAGTCGCACATTTTGCCGAGGATTTAGTCAGCCTAGTCAGCTTAAAAGCCTACTACGGCGGGCCATTGGTCGGCTACCCGATCTCTGCCTTAGCCGATCATCTGCCGCATATTGAGGCGAGAATTGTCTCGATTTTCCGCCAAGAGAAAAGTTTCGTGCCACAAGGCTCAACCATTATTGAAGCCGGTGATGAAGTCTTTTTCATCTGTGCCACCCAGCATATCAAAGCGGTGATGGCAGAATTACAACGCCTTGAGAAACCGCATAAGCGTGTGATGATCGTGGGCGGCGGCAATATCGGCACGGCATTGGCAAAAGCCTTGGAAGAAAAATGCAGTGTGAAGCTGATTGAACGCCACCCCGATCGTGCGGAAAAACTCGCCGAGAAACTCGCTAAGACCTTGGTACTGTGCGGCGATGCCTCCGACCAAGAATTACTGTTTGAAGAACATATCGAAAACATTGATCTGTTTTTAGCCCTCACCAGTGATGATGAAGCAAATATTATGTCCGCCTTGCTGGCAAAACGGCTTGGTGCTAAAAAAGCGATTGTGTTGGTACAGCGAATGGCCTATTTGCACCTCATTCAAGGCGGGACGATTGATATTGCCCTTTCGCCGCAACAAGCCACGATTTCTGCCCTCTCCAGCCACGTACGAAAAGGGGATATTGTCAAAGTCGCTTCATTCAAGCAGGGGCTAATGGAAGGGATTGAAGCGGTGGCACACGGTGATGAAAATTCATCTAAAGTCGTCGGGCGAAAAATCAGTGAGCTAAAATTACCGCAAGGTGTAGTGATCGGGGCGATTGTCCGTAATGAGCAAGTGATCATCGCCCATAAACCTACGCTAATCCAAGCGCAAGATCGGATCATTGTCTTTATCAACGACACCAAGCAAACCGCCGAAGTGGAAAAACTATTCCAAGTTGGTGCATTCTTTTTATAGCCAAATAAAAAGCCTTGAATTATCAAGGCTTTATCATTATTTAATTTCAATCACTTTCTTTGAGCTAAATTCCAAACGTTTTGCACCATTTACCACACTAATCTCCGCATTTGGATCGGCAATCACCGCTCTTGCCTGCTCCGGTATTTTATCGAACGGCAAATTAATATTCACCGTGATTTTTGACTTGGCTTTCAATGCAGGATCAAAATTCAGCGGAAAATCCTGTGCAAACAAAATCTGCTGATTATGGGAGTACCCACCAATCCAATGCACCGCCTTAATGCGCTGCTTACTCTTATTCTCCAGCTCATAAGTCGCTACAAACACCGGGTTGCCTGCCTCATCCTTGGTCATACTACGCCCGACTAAGCGAATACCAAATGCCTTGTTGAATTGCTTTAACGCTTGATCCGATTTGGTCGATTTTTTCGCCGCCACTGCTTTGTTATTTTCCGCTTTCTTAGTATTGGTTTCCGCATAAGCATTACCTGCGCCAAAAGCAACTAACAGTGAAATAGCAGCAATATGTTTCAATAATTTCATTCTTATCCTTCCGTTAATTAAAAAACAGCAAAATCATATAATTTCACTGCGCGATATACAAGCACAGTTTGATACAATGCTCAAATATATTCATATTTCCTTTTTATGAGTCCTAAAATGCAAATTTGTTTCAAAAATTTTCACGGATCCGACCGCTTGTTAGATCTCAGCCGACCTCAAATAATGGGGATTCTAAATTTTACCCCCGATTCTTTCTCTGACTCCGGTCAATTCTTCAGTTTAGATAAAGCCTTGCGCCAAGTCGAAAAAATGCTAGCGGAAGGGGCAAATATCATTGATATTGGAGGTGAATCGACCCGCCCGAACGCCGAACAGGTCAGCCTTGAGCAAGAGCTGGATCGGGTTGTTCCCCTCGTTGAAGCCGTTCACCAACGGTTTGACTGCTTTATCTCTGTCGATACCTCCAAAGCGGTAGTAATGCAAGAAGCCGCCCAAGCTGGCGCAGACATTATCAATGACATTCGAGCCTTACAAGAGCCGAATGCTCTTGAAACCGCTGCACAACTCAAACTGCCTGTATGTTTAATGCATATGCAAGGCTCACCCCAAACAATGCAGCAGCATCCGGCATACGACGATGTGCTGGAAGAAGTGGCTGATTTTCTTAATCAAAGAATTTTCGCTTGTCTAAATCACGGGATCGAAAAATCCCATATTTTGCTTGATGTCGGATTTGGCTTTGGTAAAACGGTACAACACAACTACCAGCTCTTAAAGCACCTCAAGGTATTCGCCCAATCGGGCTATCCTATACTGGCTGGGCTTTCCCGTAAATCAATGATAGGACATATTCTGAATAAACCCGTTGAACAACGCACTATCGGCAGCGTTACCGGCGCACTTATCGCCATACAAAACGGTGCTAACATTATCCGTGTTCACGATGTGGGCGAAACTGCCGATATGCTTAAAATTTGGCAGGCAATGCAAGAAAGCGACCTATAACATTACAACAAGCGGGCGGTTTAATCGTAGAATTTGCAAAAAATTATATTAAGCTAACCGCTTACCTACTTCACTTAATTAACTGAATCAACGCAACGCCGCAAATTAAGATGCCTAATCCAAGTAATTGGATAGGAAGAATGCGTTTTGGTATTGCACCTAATAAGCCGAATTTATCCACCAGTAAGCTACCGGAAATAAGCCCTAATAAGACTAGAACAATAGCACCGCCTGTACCGATTTGAGGCACAAGAATAATGCTACCGAAAATAAACAATGCCCCCAGTGTACCGCCAAACCAAATCCACCACGGTTTGCCTTTTCCTATACCGTTTTTAAGCCGATGAAAACTACGTTCATAAAGCATTACAACAAAAAATAACCCCGTACCGCCCACCAGAAAAGAGATAAACGCCGCTTGAATTGAGGCATTAAGTTCCCGTCCAAGCTCTGCATTGATCGCCGTTTGGCTCGCCATTAACATTCCCGCCCCAATACCAAACAACCGCCAAAACCAAATCGATCTATCCGTTGACATTATTCGATTGCTTTGTTTTAAGTTAGGTAATACAACCGCACAAAACATTCCGGCTAATACTAACCCTACTCCCGCTAGCCGGATTATGCTTAATTCAATATACGGCGATCCAAACCAGCCAAAACTATCGATCAATATCCCCATTAAGACTTGTCCCAATAATGGAATTATCGCGGTTTGCACGCCGCCTAATTTAGGGAAAAGTAGAATATTGGCAGTTAGGGCAACCATTCCCATTAGACCGCCAATCCATACCCACCAAGGTGCTTGGTGGATCATTTGCCAATCCGGTATCAAGGTATATCCTTGCCAATTAGCCAACAACGCTAAAAACAGTGTGCCGCCGGAAAACGACACTAAAGAAGATAAAAAAGGTACACCGAGATAGCTGCGTAAACGGGCGTTAATCGCCGTTTGAAAGCTAACCCCCATACCAATGCAGAAACCGATAAGAAGTGTAAACATATCATTTTTCCTTTTAAATAAATACAAGCGGTTACTTTAATGCTCTATTTTACAAAGCCAACCCCGGTATGAGTTGTCTTGGTTATCCCAAATAAAGCCGTTATACTTTCCTCATTTGGAGGAAAAAGAAAATGTCCCAACGCCAAGCTATTTTTGATTATGTGGCACAGCAATATGCCGTTGCTCCCGAATACCTGTGGGCAAAACTACCGAGCTATGCGGTACTCCGTCATTGCAATAAGAAAGGGAAATGGTTCGCTCTCATTGCCAACGTTTCCAAAACAAAACTTGGCTTAACAGGCGAAGGTACAGCTGATATTTTGAATATAAAATGCGAACCTGACGTAGTCAGCATTCTCCGACAGGATAAAAATGTGTTGCCCGCCTACCATATGAATAAACGGCGCTGGCTCACGATCGTGCTTGACAGTGATTTTGAATTAGATGAAATATATAAACTGCTAGACTGGAGCTATCGCTTAACCCTTAAATAGCCCCTAAAATAAATGCCCACGATGTGGGCATTCTGATAGATTGTGCTATTACATAGCTACTTGTTTTGAACCTTGTACTTGTACTTCTACACGACGATCCGGTGCTAAACACGCGATTAACGCTTTACGACCTTTCACCGCATCACAAGTGTTGCCTGTTACCGGGTTCGCTTTACCGTAACCTACCGCTGTTACTGTCTCTGGGTTTACACCTTTAGACACGATGTAGTTCGCCACAGATTCCGCACGACGTTGAGAAAGTTTTAAGTTGTACGCTTCTTTACCGATACGGTCTGTGTAACCGTTCACTTGGATTGCCGGAGAAGCTAAACCTAAGTTAGCAATTTCTGCGTGTGCCGCGTCTAACGCTTGTGCCGCTGCCGGTTTTAAGCTCGCTTTACCAAAGTCGAATAACACGTCTGAGCTGAATGCGAAGTTTTTCGTTATCATTTGTGGCTCAGCTACCGGTGCTGCACCTTGACCGAAACGGTAAGTTAAACCTGCGCTGACAGAGTGGAAATCCGGGCTATATTTGAAGTTAGTGCCTTCATAACCTGCTTTACGTGCTGCTTTGTCTAAGTTACCTACACGGCTTAACCATTGGTATTCAACACGTGCTGCTAATTCAGGGGTAATGGCGTACTCAACACCTGCACCCAATAATAAAGAGGTTTTTAAGTTGTGCGCTTTGATACGAGAATCGTGACGAACATCTTGTTGTACATAGTAATCATTACGTACTAATGCCGCACCAACTTTACCGTAAACATCTAAACCTTGTGCCACTTCATAGCTTGGTTTTAAGCTGATATGCGTACCGTGAGCAACGTGTTTCGCTGCACGTTTATCTTTCTCTTCACCTTCAAAAGTGGTATTACCACGCACACGACCGAAGTAGTCATAACCTAACTCAACCGCTAGGTTATCTGCGATTTGGTAACCGCCGAATACACCGTAGTTTACAGAGTTACGGTTGATACCGAAAGCGTTTGGACCGCTATAACGTACATCATCTGCGTATTTATAGTTAAATTGTTTCACCCCACCGTGAACGGTTGTCCAACCCGATTTTGCACCCGCATAAAAAGTGTTTGCTTGTGGTGCCGCTTGTGCCGCAGTTGCTAAGGCTAAACCGGATACTGCTAATGCAATTACAGATTTTTTCATTTTGATGATCCTCTAAATTTATTGTCATCGAAAGTTAAATATATTGCTCAATACGCCAGTTAAAAAGGAAGTATTGAAACTCTTAATTTATTCCTTATTCTAAAATAGAATAAACAGAGTACCTTATATTATTCTACCTAAAAAAGATAAAAACACAAGGCAACCTTTTGAAAATAAGTTTGTCGATATAGAACGCTCTTATTATTTTCCTTCCTGCACTTTAATGAAGTAAGCAATAAGAGCTTAACTATTATGTTGGCTCATTACCTAAAAATCAACGCTCTATCCCGTTTTTTATGTAATAATTTGCAAAGAAACTTTTTCAGTTTGTCCTTTTTTCTTTAATTTTTGTCAATTCTACGGCTATTTCTAATCGGCTCAAAACTTGCTAATATCCGCACTATTCCTATTTTATTTTAAATATAAAAATGATCCCTCGATTAGCAAACACGCCCGATCTTAACCCGACTGTTGCCGATTATTTAACGGCACTCAAAAACCAACATTTCAGCGGTGATATTGCCTCAAGCTACGCCGATCGCCTGTCTCTTGCCACAGACAACAGTGTCTATCAACAAATGCCGCAAGCGATTTTATTTCCCAAATCCATTGCCGATATCATTATCCTGACCAAACTTGCCCAACGGGAAGCCTTTCAATTCCTCACATTTACCCCCCGTGGGGGTGGCACCGGCACAAACGGGCAATCGCTTAATAACAATATTATTGTGGATCTCTCCCGCCATATGAACCACATTTTAGAGCTGAATGTGGCGGAACGCTGGGTGAGAGTGCAAGCCGGCGTGGTCAAAGATCAGCTTAACCAATTTCTCAAACCGCACGGGCTATTTTTTTCGCCGGAACTCTCCACCAGCAACCGTGCAACTTTAGGCGGAATGATCAACACCGATGCCTCAGGGCAAGGTTCGCTTAAATACGGCAAAACGTCTGATCATATTCTTGCCCTCAAATCCGTGCTGATTAACGGCGAAGTGCTTGACACCCAAGCGGTCGATTGCGATGATTTTTCTGCAAATCTTGATGCACTCAATTTGCTGAGCCGAGCCAAACAATTACACCAAACTATTTTCGATCGTTGCCGAACATTGCGACCGACCGTACTCACCTCATTGCCGCAGCTCAACCGCTTTCTGACCGGTTACGATCTGAAAAATGTGTTCAATGAGGCGGAAACCCAGTTCAATCTCAGCCGTATATTGACCGGTTCGGAAGGCTCACTCGCCTTTATCTGTGAAGCAAAGCTCAACTTACTGCCTATTCCGCAGCACCGCACCTTGATTAACGTCAAATACCGCTCATTTGATGCTGCTTTGCGTGCAGCGCCGATGATGCTTCAAGCCAACGCACTCTCCGTTGAAACGGTCGATTCCAAAGTGCTGAACCTCGCCAAACAGGACATCATCTGGCACTCCGTTTCCGATCTCTTAACCGAAGAGGCAGATGACCCGATTTTAGGGATCAACATTGTCGAATATGCCTCTAACGATCAAGCATTGAACGAACGCCAAGTTGCCGATCTGTGCCGAACCCTCGATCAACGCATTGCCGAACGTGCAAGCGGTCTGATCGGCTATCAAATTTGCAACGAGCCCGCCTCGATCGACAAAATCTATGCAATGCGCAAAAAAGCGGTCGGGTTGCTCGGTAACGCAAAAGGCTGGGCGAAGCCGATCGCCTTTGTGGAAGATACCTGCGTCCCGCCGGAGCATCTTGCCGATTACATCGGCGAATTTCGCCAACTGTTAGATGAACACGGCTTGGAATACGGAATGTTCGGGCACGTTGATGCGGGTGTGCTACACGTTCGCCCCGCGTTAGATTTGTGCGATCGTGAGCAAGTGCAGTGTTTCAAACAAATTTCCGACAGTGTGGTGGCACTGACCGCCAAATATGGCGGCTTAATTTGGGGCGAGCACGGTAAAGGAATGCGCTCTGCTTACGGCGAGCAATTTTTTGGTGAAACCTTATGGCGAGAGCTACGCTATATCAAGCAGCTTTTCGACCCGCAAAACCGCCTGAACCCCGGTAAAATTTGTACGCCGTTAGACAGCCAAGCCACCCTTTACCCGATTGACTCGCCGATGCGGGCGGATTTCGACCGCCAAATTCCGCTCACCGTACGGGAGGAATTTAAAGGGGCAATGAACTGCAACGGCAACGGTTTATGCTTTAATTTTGATGTGCATAGCACAATGTGTCCGTCAATGAAAGTGAGCGGCAACCGCCTCTTTTCCCCGAAAGGACGGGCAACCTTAATCCGAGAGTGGCTGCGGTTACTGGCGGCGGAAAACGTTTCACCGCACACATTGATTTTCGACAATCGCCAAAATAGTCCGAAACTAATCGATCTAGCCGCTAAAATACGCAATCAGTGGCAAAAATCCAAAGATTATGATTTTTCCCACGAGGTCAAAGCAGCAATGGATACCTGCTTGGCGTGCAAAGCCTGCGCCAGTCAGTGCCCGATCAAAATTGACGTGCCGACTTTCCGCTCGCAATTTAATGCGCTCTACCACCAACGCTATTTACGCCCGCTGAAAGATTATGTGGTCGCCAACTTAGAGTTTTTTGCGCCGCTGATGGCAAAACAGCCCCGTTTTTTCAACTTTTTCAGTGCGAACCGTTGGGCGGAAAAAGCGGCGGCTCATACTATCGGTATGGTCGATCTGCCCGCTCTCTCCAGCCCAAACTTGAACACGCAGCTCCGACAAATCGGCTACCGCCACGAAACCCTCGAAAGCCTTGAACAGCAAGCGGCAAGCGGTCAGTTGCAAGAGCAAATCAGCAATTATCTGTTCGTGGTGCAAGATCCGTTTACCTCTTATTATGATGCCAAGGTGGTCGCCGATTTTGTCCGTTTGTGCCAGCAGCTCGGCTTTAAGCCGATCGTGCTGCCGTTTAAGCCAAGCGGTAAAGCTCAGCATATCAAAGGCTTTTTGCAACAGTTTGCCCGCACCGCACAAAATCAGGCGGATTTTCTCAACCGTGTAGCGAAATTGGGGATCTCAATGGTCGGGGTCGATCCGGCGCTCACTCTGCTTTATCGGGACGAGTACACCCACTTGCTCAAAGAGCAGCGCGGCACATTTCAGGTACAACTGGCGCACGAATGGCTACTCAGCCAATTAGATGCCGGCACTTTGGCGGATTGCAAAAAAACGCCGAATACCGACCGCTTGCCGTGGCATCTGTTTGCTCACTGTACCGAATCAACCGCCCTGCCGAGTAGCCCGTCTGCGTGGCAAAAAATCTTCGCCCATTTTGGCGAAAAACTGGTGAATGAGAATGTCGGCTGCTGCGGAATGGCGGGTACATTCGGGCACGAAACCCAGCATATTGTGATGTCGAAAGCGATTTATGCGCAATCGTGGCAGCACAAACTGGCAGACAAGCCCCTCGAACGCTGCTTGGCGACCGGCTATTCCTGCCGCAGCCAAGTTAAACGAATGGCGCATCGTGTGCTTAAACACCCGCTCCAAGCCTTACTCACGATCGTGGAGAATACGCAATGATTTGGAAAAAAAACCTCTCTCTTGACGCGCTGAACCAACTTTGCCAAGGCTCTGCCGTCTCGCATTTAGGCATTGCGTTTTGCGAGATCAGTGGGCAAACGCTAACCGCTCGGCTCACTCTCGATCAACGCACAACCCAGCCCTTCGGCTTGCTACACGGCGGTATTTCGGCGACCTTGGCGGAAACGGTCGCCTCTGCCGCCGCTCTACTTTGCTGTGAGGAAGATCAAGTGCCGGTCGGCACGGAATTGAACATCAGCCATTTAAAAGCGGTGAAACAAGGTTTTGTCGCCGGCTGTGCCACGCCGCTTCATTTAGGCAAAGAGAGCCAAGTGTGGCAGGTGGAAATAACAGACGAGCGGCAACGGCTCTGTGCGGTCGCTCGTCTAACCGTGCGGCTATTAAATAAAATAAACGCCTAGAGACAAGATTAGACTAGGCGCAAAATGGTGCGGACAAGAGATCAAAGCCGCTATCTCAATATTATTATCGGAAAACAGATGGTAAGGGGATTTAATAGCGGATATCTTAGCCTAATAAGCAAAACCCTATGCCAATCATTTTGCAAGAAATCGCTATTAACCCACCGCTTGCCTTAACGTAAAGTTTGATATTCCGCCTCGTTAAAGCCAAGCAAAACCTGATCATTTTTAATCACAATCGGGCGTTTAATCAAGGTCGGCTGCTCGGTCAGAACCTCTAATGCTCGTTCTTTGGTGAGATGATTTTTTACCTCGTCTGCCAGTCCACGCCAAGTGGTGCTACGTTTATTCACTAAGTTTTCCCAGCCGAGTTTATCCGCCATTTCTGCCAACCAAACCGGATCTAAGCCGTCTGTACGATAATCGTGTAACTGTGGGTCAAGCCCTTGCGCCGCCAGCCATTTCATTGCTTTTTTAACCGTATCGCAATTTTTTATGCCATAAACTTTAACCATTCTCTCTCCTTAATCTGTTGTTTAATAAGCTAATTTTGAGCGGATTAACGCCACCATCGCCTGTAATGCGGGGGTAGGCGCTGGCTGTTGGTTCATAAACCAGCGGAACAGCTCCGGATCAGGATAGCCAAGCATTTCTACAAAAGTATGCTGCTCGGCTTTGCTCAATTCATCAAAATAACCTTGATAAAAGGGCATTATCAGTTTGTCCAGCTCACGCATTCCCCGCCGACATTCCCACTCAATTTTAAACCGGTTCATTAGGCTACCTCCGTAATTCGCAGCTCTTTCGGGACTTCAAAAACGGTATTTTCTTCACAGCCTTCCAACTCGCTCACCGTTTCTACCCCAAGGGTTTTCAGCCGTTCGACCACCGATTGTACCAACACTTCCGGTGCAGACGCGCCGGCTGTAATACCGATAGTCTTCACCCCCACCAACCAATGCGGATCAATATCCTGCGGCCCGTCAATCAATTTCGCCGGCACGCCCATTCGGGAGGCTAATTCTGCCAAGCGGTTAGAATTTGAGGAATTTTTAGAACCAACCACCAGTACCAGTTGCGATTGCTTTGCCAGTTCCCGCACCGCTTGCTGACGGTTAGTGGTGGCGTAGCAAATATCGTTTTTACGAGGACCTTGAATGGCGGGATATTTGCGTTTTAATGCCTCGATCACACCGCTTGTATCATCAATTGAGAGCGTAGTCTGGGTCATAAAGGTCAGCTCTTGATCGGCTTTGAGGTTCAATTTGGCAATATCTTCTACGTCTTCCACCAAAAAAATGCCGCCTTCGGGGTTGTCGTACTGCCCCATTGTGCCAACCACTTCAGGGTGTCCCTCGTGGCCGATTAAAATTGCCTGCGTGCCTTTCCGACTGGCACGGGCAACCTGCATATGCACTTTCGTTACCAACGGGCAGGTGGCATCAAACACTTTCAACGCCCGCTGCTTCGCCTCTTGACGTACTGCTTGCGACACGCCGTGGGCGGAGAAGATCACGATTGCACCGTCCGGTACTTCGTCCAACTCCTCGACAAAAATTGCTCCCTTAGCTTTTAAGCCGTCCACGACAAAGCGGTTATGCACCACTTCGTGCCGTACATAAATTGGTGCACCGTGGATTTCTAACGCCAATTCGACAATCGAAATCGCCCGATCGACGCCGGCACAAAAGCCCCTAGGATTTGCTAAGATAATGTTCATTGTTCACTCTTTTTCTTTTGGCGGCTGTCTAAAATCGATTCAAGAATGAGCAGCCCCGCCCCCACACAAATGGCAATATCCGCCACGTTAAACACGGGATAGTGATACTTATCCCAATAAAAATGCAAAAAATCCACCACATAGCCGTGATAGGCACGGTCAATCGCATTGCCCAACGCCCCGCCGATAATTAACCCATAGGCACTATTTTGCAGTTTTTGCGAGGCGTTATTTTTAAATAACATCACCACTAACGCCAGCGAAATCACCACCGCCAAGCCTAAGAAAAAATATTTCTGCCAGCCGGAATGTTCGGCGAGAAAGCTGAACGCCGCCCCGTAATTGCGGGCATAGGTGAGGTTAAAAATAGGCAAAATGTTGATACTTTCGCCCAGCTCAAAGCGTTGAACCACGATATATTTACTGAATAAATCGGCGGCAATGGTTACCAAACTCAACCATAACCACACCAAACCTGTTTTTTTCATTCTTGTCCCTTTTAAATTTTACTTACCTTAAATTTCTCACCTAGTATTGAATTATTCCAACTCTCAAAGTTAAAAAATAAGACCTCAAACCAATTATCTTTACTAGATTTAGGTTTATATTCTCCCTTAGATGGTCCTTCGTATATACGTTTAAACTTTTTGTCTGAGTTGACAAAATCATCTTTTAATTGTGAGAGTTGCCTGTCATCTAATGATGATATACAAATCAAAATCACATATTTGATTTTCTTATTTGGTATTCCACGACTAAATGTTTCAAATATTAAGCTATCTATGAACTTTCCGATAAGTTTTAAATAAAATTCTAAAACCTTCTTTTTGTCTTTTTTGTCTTCTCCTTTTAGCATTTCTCTAAACTTATTTTTCTCTAATTCCTTACGATCATTGGGTATTCTACTATTTTCAGGATTTTTGACCTCAATAAGGTAATAATTCTTATCGTCCTCAACTATAAAATCTACAGCTTTTAAAATATCATTTAATCCATGTCCCTTACCGCCATTATCAAAATTTACTGCTCTCTTGGCGTTTGAAAAATCAAAATAGAGATCACCTTCAATCCAGTCTTCATTCATTTTAGTTCTCCAAAGCTCTTCTTATTTCTTCTTTATAAATTCGAGAGTATTCTTCAGAGATTTTATTTGGGGCTATATCAATATAATTTTCAAATTTTTTAGTTATTACACCTTCATCTTTCTTTTTATCTAAAGCAAAAAAAGCAATGTCAACGTTTTCTTTTGCAAATTCGAGTTCTTTTAAAAATGCGTAATTATGCGTAGCGACAAAGATTTGCACATCTCTTTGGGCTAACATTACTAATATTTTCGCCACGTCTTTCATTAAATAAGGATTTAAGTTAGATTCAGGCTCGTCCCAAAATAATGTATTATTACTAAATAACGAACCATTGTGAATTAGCTGCCAGATTAATGCTAATTTTCTATGTCCTTCAGCAACCAAAGCCATTTCTAAGTTAGATCCTCTAGAAGAGAGCTGAAATTCCTCATTTTTAACACTCACTCTCCCTCCCACGATCTTTCTTATTAAATCCAACAACGGCTTCTCATTATCTAATGGCATACCTTTTCTTGCGGGTAAATAAGCCTGTTTTATAATGTCGTAGTAAATTTCTTCAAATGCAAGATCATATTTATCATAGAGTGAAATAAACCCTGGGGCAAAGGATAACACTTCTTTAACGGGAATAAATACAGGTGATGAAGAATCAAAATTAATATTACTTTTCTTAGTATTTAATTCAAACTTACGAGCTTTCGTATTATCAAAAATTAATTCTTTCTTTCCTTGATATTTATCTCTTAATATCACCCGACATGTTGTTGGACCTTGTTTACGGTGTACTAGACGGTTCACTCCTTTTTTTACACTAAAAACATTTTTTAATTTTTCCTCTAACATAAATTCACTATTGCTGCTATGCTGTAAACAATAGATTAATTTCATAATATGTGTTTTTCCCGTCCCATTTTCACCGATAAACACATTGATATTAGATGAAAAATCGAGTGCCGCTTGCTTAAATGCACCAAAATTTTCTAATTCTAAATTTTTAAACATAGTTTACTCCTAACTAAATTGCGTCTTCGTTTTCTTCGCCGGTGCGAATGCGGATTGCACGCTCAACCTCGTAAACGAAAATTTTGCCGTCGCCGATTTTACCGGTTTGGGCAGTGTCAATAATCGCTTCAATGCAGTCGTCCACCTGTTCATCGGTAACAATGATTTCTAACTTCACTTTTGGCAGAAAGTCAATCGCATATTCCGCCCCACGATAGAGTTCCGTATGCCCTTTTTGACGCCCGAAGCCTTTCACTTCGGTAACGGTCATTCCCATAATGCCGACATCGGTCAGAGCTTCTCGCACATCGTCTAATTTAAAGGGCTTAATAATGGCTTCAATTTTTTTCATTTTATCTCCTCTTTTCGTGCCGATTTCGGTCTAAAACTTTCGCAAATTTCGGGGTGGGTTTCAATATAAATGTCGCTTAACAGTTGTAGGCAATAGGGTACGGCACTGAAAATGCCTCGCACCAACACTTTGCCTTGCTCGTCTTTTACCCCTTCCAGCGTTTCTTTAATCGCTTTCGGTTGCCCCGGCAAATTTAAAATTAAGGATTGGCGACGGATAACGCCGACTTGGCGGGATAAAATCGCGGTCGGCACAAAATGCAGGCTCACCTGCCGCATCTGTTCGCCGAAACCGGGCATTTCCCGATCGGCAACCGCTAAGGTGGCATCGGGGGTAACGTCCCGTTTTGCCGGCCCTGTGCCGCCGGTGGTCAGTACTAAATGGCAACCGTGTTGATCGACCAGCTCAATCAGCGTCTGTTCGATGACGGTTTGTTCATCGGGAATTAAACGGCTTTCCAGGTCAAAAGGGGCAATCAGGGCGGCACTCAACCAGCTTTGCAACGCCGGAATGCCTTGATCGGTGTAAACGCCTTGAGAAGCACGATCGGAAATCGACACTAAACCGATTTTGAGCCTCTCTTGAGTTAAACAAGCGGTCATTTTCTCTCACTTTTTTGCAAAATTATGAGCGACTATTTTAATGTAGTAGGCGGTTTTTCTAAAGTTTTAATCTTAAAGAAGAAGTAATAATATTGAAAAATGATCACCAGTATCAGGCAAATTTTGCCCCAAATATTCGGCAGGGTCAGCAATGCGAACAGGCAAAACGGGGCGGAAAACGCCAAAATACTGATTTTTTGTTTCAGCGTCATCGCTCGGTTACGATCGTAATCTTTCAAATATCGATCATATAATTTGGTTTGCATAAACCTGTTTTTGATGCGTTCGGAGCTTTTACCGAAGCAGTAAAGCGCCAGCAACAAAAAAGGGGTGGTCGGCAACCCCGGCACAACCACACCTATTACACCTAATGCAATAAAGAGAAAGCCAAACAGAATATAGAGAATTTTCATTGATTGAATTGAGAATAAATCGCAAAATCAAATGATAACGGATTAGGCTATTTTTTCAATCTATCTGTTTAATAGTTGGCTATTAAGCAATTTTCACCGCTTGATAATGGCTTTTCGGCACTAAAATCACCTCTCTGGCGGCAATAGTTTGCAGCTCGTAACGCCCGCTTTGGTGGGTAATTTCCATTACATCATTGACGGCGTTGGCGGTATGCTCAAAGGCATCAATATCGGATTTGCCGTTTAGCACATTTGCCAAGAATATCCCTGCCGTTAAGTCGCCTACGCCCACCGGTTCTTTCGGGAAAGCGTGCAGCGGGCGGCTGATATGCCAAATGCCGTCCTCGTTTGCCAGCAACATTTCAAACTGATCGGCATTTTTACCCACACGGCTTAAATGTTTCACAAGCACTTTTTTCGGGCCTTTAGTTAAAAGCACTTTCACTGCCTCGATCGCTTGCTCGAAGTTTTCCACCGCCAAGCCGCTCAACTCACGCAATTCGACTAAATTCGGCGTAATAATATCCGCTTTCGCCATCGCGAGATTGATTAAGCCCTCTTTCACGCCGTCCGCTACGATGCAGCCTTTATCGGGGTGTCCCATTACCGGATCGCACAAATAAACAGCTTTCGGATTACGGGCTTTGACCTGCTCAAAGGCTTTCACAATCTCTGCGACCTGCTCCGCCGAGCCGATATAGCCGGAAAGCACCGCATCACACTCGGCTAAGGCGTTGATCTCATCAATCCCCCGCACAATTTCGCCGATTTGCTCTTTCGGAATCACCATTCCCGTCCACTTACCGTACTGGGTATGGTTAGAAAACTGCACCGTGTTCAACGCCCAAACGTCCACTCCTAAAAGTTGCATCGGGAAGGTTGCCGATTTATTGCCGGCATAGCCGTACACAACGTGAGACTGAATAGAAAGAATATGTTTCATTGTGTTCTTTATCCTCAAAATATGTTGGATTATTCAACATTTATACGCTTATCAAGTGATTTTCCGGCAAAAAATATTGCAAAACACCGCAAAATAATTAGAATACGCCCCGTTTTTCAAGATACCCTTCTTTGCCGACTTAGCTCAGTAGGTAGAGCAACTGACTTGTAATCAGTAGGTCACCAGTTCGATTCCGGTAGTCGGCACCATTTTTCCCTTTATGTTCCAATCGTAAGTACACAAGCACTCGGATAGCTGATCTTTTCTGCACATAAAAAACGGCAAGATTTGCAAATTATTGCGTCAATCTTACCGCTTATTCGGCTAAACGTAGCCGTAGTTCATTAAACGTTGATAACGGCGATCTGTAAGAGCCGCTTCATCAAGCGGGGCGAGATCCGCCAAATCATCTAATAAACGTTGTTTCAAATTCGCTGCCATTTGCTCAAAATCACGGTGTGCACCGCCCAAAGGTTCAGGTACGATATTGTCGATCAACCCTAACTCTTTCAGACGTGGCGCGGTCAGCCCCATCACTTCCGCCGCGGCAGAGGCTTTTTCAGCACTTTTCCATAAAATCGAAGCACAGCCTTCCGGCGAGATCACCGAATAGGTACTGTACTGCAACATATTGATTTTGTCGCCAACCCCGATGGCTAATGCACCGCCCGATCCGCCTTCGCCGATGACAGTACAAATTACCGGCACTTTGAGGGTGGACATTTCACGCAAATTGCGAGCGATCGCTTCCGATTGTCCCCGCTCTTCCGCCCCAATGCCCGGATATGCCCCCGGCGTATCAATAAAGGTGATGATCGGCAATTTAAAGCGATCCGCCATCTGCATTAAACGCAAGGCTTTACGGTAACCTTCCGGCGCAGGCATTCCAAAATTACGTTTCACTTTGTCTTTAACGCTACGCCCTTTCTGATGCCCAATCACCATCACCGGCTGCCCGTCCAAACGCGCAATACCGCCGATAATCGCTTTATCATCGGCAAAGGCACGATCGCCCGCCAGCTCGTCAAATTCGGTGAAGATCCGCTCAATATAATCTAGGGTATAAGGGCGGCTTGGGTGGCGTGCCATACGGGAAATTTGCCACGCATCTAAATCTGAAAAGGTTTTCTTGGTTAATTCTTCGCTTTTCTTTTGCAGACGGGCAATCTCATCGTCAAGGTTGATTCTGTTATCATTGCCCACCGCAGAATGCAACGCCTCGATTTTGGCTTCCAGCTCGGCAATCGGCAATTCAAAATCCAAATATTCTGTACTCATCACTTTTCCTTCTGGTTGAGAAAAAATCCGCCGTATTCTATCAGTGAATGGTGAAAAGCGGTGAGATTTCTGCAATTTTTTGCAAATTTTCGTCCAGATCCGACCGCTTGGCAAGGCAATATGACTTGGCGACACGCCCTTTTCACTGAACCCAAAATGTGAGGCAGATCACAAATTTCAATGTTCGCTTAATCAAGCTCTTGAGAGTTTTTTGGGGAAAGCCTATGATCGCACCGTTCGTCATTCTTAATTCATTATAGGTGAGCCGAAGCGATCTCGCTCAAACGGCTCACCTGTCTGTTCTTATCAAAACATCGGATTATCTTTTACTATCAGTAGGTTAAGGAGTAAAAATGACTATTCGCTACGGCGTGGTCGGCGTCGGTTATTTCGGCGCAGATCTCGCTCGCATTATGAACCAACAAGACGATGCACAAGTAACAATGGTTTACGACCCTGAACACGGTAACACGATTGCCGCCGAACTGGGTTGCACCGCTGCCGAGAGTTTACTTGAACTAGTGAGCAATCCGCATATTGATTGCGTGATCGTTGCCTCGCCAAATTATCTGCACAAAGAACCGGTGATCCTCGCCGCCCAACATAAAAAGCACGTTTTCTGCGAAAAACCGATCGCCATTAACTATGCCGATTGTGATGAAATGGTCAAAGCCTGTGAAGCAAACGGCGTTACCTTTATGGCTGGGCATATAATGAATTTCTTCAATGGAGTGCAACACGCCAAAACGCTAATCAATCAAGGGGTTATCGGCAAAGTGCTATATTGCCATACCGCTCGCAACGGCTGGGAAGATGTTCAACCAAGCGTCTCTTGGAAAAAAATGCGGGCGAAATCGGGCGGGCATTTGTATCACCATATTCACGAATTGGACTGCGTACAATTTTTAATGGGCGGCATACCTAAAACGGTTACAATGACTGCCAGTAATGTCGCTCACCAAAGCCCTCAATTTGGCGATGAAGACGATATGCTGTTTGTGAATATGGAATATGCGGACGGGCGTTTCGCCTTGTTAGAATGGGGATCGGCATTTCAGTGGGGCGAACATTATGTGCTGATTCAAGGCGAAAAAGGGGCGATTAAGCTCGATCTGTATCACTGTCAAGGCACATTACGGCTGGACGGGCAAGACAGTCATTTTCTTATTCACGAAAGCCAAGCGGAAGATGACGACCGCAGACGCATTTATACCGCCAAGCAAAAAGATGCCGCCATTCAATACGGTAAACCGGGGCAAACCACGCCGTTATGGCTAAATGCAGTGATGCATAAAGAGATGAAATACCTCAACGACCTGCTACACGGTATGCCGCCAACCGCTGAATTTCTGCCGCTATTGACCGGTGAAGCCGCCCGTGCAGCGATTGCAACCGCCGATGCCTGCACCCTGTCCCGCAATCAAAACCGCAAGGTCGAGTTAAGCGAAATTATCGGTTAATTTTCACAACATTGTCGAAAACTGACCGCTTGCAAGCGGTCGGTTACGCTGTTTTATTGGCAAAAATCTCAAAAATTGAGGTAGAAATCTTGGGTGAGGCGTTTAAATTGATCGGTGTATTGGTTATCCTGTCGATAAATTACCAAGGTTTGCCGGCTAAGCCGTTGAGCAATAAAGGAAAAACTCACCACCGCACGTTTCGGCGGTTTATTGATTTTGGTTTGAATTTGCCAATATTCTACGCAATGTAAACCGAGGGTTTGGGCGGGTTCAATCAATTTTTCCGCAGCGTCAACAGGCAAAATAAGGCTAATTTTACCGGCAGGCGCCAGCCAATTTTTCGCTTTTTTCAGCCAATCAAAATGGCTGGTTATCGCTAAGCGGGCAAGATCTCGCTGGTGATCACGGCTTGCCGGGCTGTGTTCAAAATAGGGCGGGTTGGAGACAATCAGATCAAAATAAGGTGCGAAATCCAGTGTCATCACATCGCCCTGTATAATGTGAAGCCGTTCACACCACGGGCTGTTTTGTGCATTGGCATAAGCCTGCGCAGCGGCGGCTGTCTCCAGCTCAACCGCCGTGATTTGCACCGTGCAAGCGGTGCGTTGTGCCAACATTATTGCAATCAATCCCGTGCCTGTACCGAGGTCGAGAATCCGCTGTGCTTTGTCAATATCTGCCAATGCCCCTAGCACGATACCGTCCGTATTCACTTTCATTGCACAACGATCGTGAGCAATGAAAAAGCGTTTAAATTGAAAGCCTTGCGCTCCGGACATCGCTATTTTCTCAATTTCACCGTTTCGATGGCGTGATCTTCCCCTTTCACCAAAATGAGATTTGCCCGCTCTCTGCTCGGTAAAATATTTTCCCGTAAATTCAAGCCGTTAATTTCATCCCAAATACTGGAGGCAGTGGCAACCGCCTCGGCTTCCGATAAGGTCGAATAATGGTGAAAATAGGAATTCGGATCAGAAAATGCGCCGCGGCGGAATTTCAAGAAACGGTGGATATACCATTTTTTCAGGAGTGTTTCGTCAGCATCGACATAAACGGAAAAATCCACAAAATCTGACACAAACACATTATGCGGGCTGGCGGGGTAGTTCATTCCCGTTTGCAAGACGTTTAAGCCTTCTAAAATCACAATATCCGGTTGATCGACCACGTTAAATTGATCGGGAATAATGTCGTAGGTTAAATGCGAGTAAATCGGTGCTTTCACCTCCCGTTTGCCCGATTTAATGTCGGACACAAACGCAATCAGGCGGTGAATATCGTAAGAGGCTGGAAACCCTTTCTTTTGGAGCAGATTTTTCTCTTTTAATACGTCCAGCGGGTAAAGGAAACCGTCTGTGGTGATTAAATCAACCTTCCGTTCGTGCGGCCATTGAGAAAGCAAGGCTTGAATAATACGGGCGGAGGTACTTTTCCCAACCGATACACTGCCGGCAATGCTGATAATGTAAGGCACTTTCGGCGAGGCAACATCTAAGAATTTATGCAAAACCTGCTGACGTTTGAGATTTTCATCAATGTAATAGTTGATTAAGCGGGCGAGCGGCAGATAAATAGTGCTGACTTCGTCTAATGACAACTCTTCGTTAAAACCAAGTAGCGGTTTGAGGTCTTGTTCGGTTAATTTGAGCGGGACGGATTTACGCAACGCCGCCCATTGCTGACGGTCAAAGGTTAAAAAGGGGCTGATTTTGGTATTTTTTTGCAGGCTCATAGCCAATTCTCTTCTATTTTTGTCTGTTATTTTCATTTCGAGCAGCATTTAGCTTGCTAAATATACAATAGAAACTTAAGGAATGGGGCGTTTCTCTCTGTAAATGTTGCAAAAATACTTAAAAAGTCATCAGTTTGCATATTTTACAAGCGAAAGATCCGATTTTCTAAATTTTTAGAAAAAAATACTTGCAAGGTTTTCGGAAATCCCTATAATGCGCATCACTTGCTTACGACGACGCAACGCCGACTTAGCTCAGTAGGTAGAGCAACTGACTTGTAATCAGTAGGTCACCAGTTCGATTCCGGTAGTCGGCACCATCCACTGCGCAGTGTAAATAAGTATTCAATTAGTGTGGAGGGATTCCCGAGCGGCCAAAGGGGGCAGACTGTAAATCTGTTGGCTCAGCCTTCGAAGGTTCGAATCCTTCTCCCTCCACCATTTCTTAATTGAATCTTGGGACAGACGAATTTAGAACAGCGGGCATCGTATAATGGCTATTACCTTAGCCTTCCAAGCTAATGATGCGGGTTCGATTCCCGCTGCCCGCTCCAAGCGCTGATATAGCTCAGTTGGTAGAGCACACCCTTGGTAAGGGTGAGGTCGGCGGTTCAAATCCGCCTATCAGCACCACTTCTATTCTATCTTCATCTCATCCTTAATTAAGTAATTGATTCTACATTTGGTTAATGTGGTAACGTACCATCGTAACCGTGTTTGTTTATTTAGAGGACTCTTAAAATGTCTAAAGAAAAATTTGAACGTACAAAACCGCACGTTAACGTGGGTACAATCGGCCACGTTGACCACGGTAAAACAACTTTAACAGCAGCAATCACGACTGTATTATCCAAACACTTCGGTGGTGCGGCTCGTGCATTCGACCAAATCGACAACGCGCCGGAAGAAAAAGCGCGTGGTATCACCATCAACACCTCACACGTTGAATACGATACAGCAACTCGCCACTATGCACACGTTGACTGTCCGGGGCACGCCGACTATGTTAAAAACATGATTACCGGTGCGGCACAAATGGACGGCGCAATCTTAGTCGTTGCAGCAACAGACGGCCCTATGCCACAAACTCGTGAGCACATCCTTTTAGGTCGCCAAGTAGGCGTACC
>NZ_JWIZ01000020.1 GCF_001038205.1 Muribacter muris
GGCTGTTTAATTAACGAATATGTATCTTTCCAAGATTTGGGGGATACAGTTGCTACAAATTATTTGTTATAACCATTTTCAGTTAAGAACTTCGCCAATCGTTTTTCTACTTCTGATTCCGCTCTTACCGTTTTGTGCAAGTACGCTTCAAAGTCTTTCTTCACCTTGGCTTGTGGTTGAAGTTGCTGAATAGCTTTATCTGTTCCGCCCAAACGGCTACCGCCGTGTCCCACCACGGGCACGATATTTTTTCCGCTAAAATCCACTTGTTCAAGCAAAGAATAAAGCGGCATTGGCATTTGATACCACCAAATCGAATAGACCAAAAATACCGTATCTATATCGGTTAAATTAGGGAGAGATTTCAAAGCTGGCTTGATATTCTTACGTTGCTCTGCTTGAGCAAAATCTAATAAAGGCTGATGGGGTGTCGGGTAATTTTGATCTGTTTCCAAACGAAACAATTCCGCCCCTGTTATTTTCTGAATTTCTTTCGCCGAATATTCATTTGCACCAAGCATTTCGCCGTTTTTAATCAGCTTACTCGCCCCTGAAATACCGTCCACTAATTGATCGGCTGTATAACTTTCAGGTTGAGAGAAGTAGATAATCAAGTTTTTAGTTTGAGCAGATAATGTTGTGGTTGCGGATAAAATCGCACTAAGAAGCAATGTTTTTTAATTTCATCTATTTTTCCTCGTAATGATTGAATAGAGATTATTATAAGAAAAAGGGATTTAACTGATTAGATGAGAAAAATTGAATAGGCTTATGAATAAAATTCAATAAAAGTGCGGAGGAATTTGTAAAAATGTTTACTTATCCGACCGCTTGCAAATATATTAACATTGCTGTTGCCAAAATTTAATAGCCTGCTTTTTCCAACCTTCTGCCGCTGTTCCAGTGCCGTCTTGTTCGCCGATGGCAACAAAAGTAGCTGGCTCACCTTGGCGGTTATAATCGCTGTGTCCTGTGTAGAGCATCAGCAATAGATTGTGCGATCGGAAAGCACTCATGCAATGAACCAACGTAAGCAAAACCACCGCCTGGGCAATTATCGCAAAGGGCGCATTCGGTTTGCCGTTAAACACAAATATGCCTGTATGTTGCTTACTTGGATCTTTGCGTTTTTCCGCTTTACTATAAATCTCATAAAAAATTGTGTCGACTTGTTCCGCCCACTTAAGCATTTTATTCAGTGTAGTAGTAACTACCTGTGGTGAAATATAGCTATGGTAGGGCATTAACTGTTCAATTTTGCTTAGCTGTAAATTTGGCTCATTATCTTTGTTATCCCAAGGCAATATACGCTCAGCAAACCCTTAAAATGCTAGCGGGCTAAGAATATCGCTCACGCTACTGTTTGGGGTAAATGGCTGAGCAGAAAGGGGCTGCATTACAAGTCCTCCAATGAGTAATAAATATTTCATTTTTAGCCCTGAGTGTGCTTTACCTTTGCTAGATTTTGTAAATCTTGTACCACATTAGCAGGTTCTAGATTAAAAGGGCGATTATTAGGGGCTTTAATTCCGTCTGCAATAGCTGTCGCAAACAAACGATTAAAATCCATTGTACGCTCGCCTTTTTCGGCAAATAATTCAATGGTTTTATGTTTAGCCTTGGAAACCGTTATAGTCTGGACTAAGGTTTCTGCCAGTTGTACACGAGAAATTCCACCATCGCTTGCCGTCAGAGAATAATTTGTTCTACCTTGCGTGATAAAGAGCTGTTGTTCATCGGCTTCATTGCAGTCAGACCAGCTAGGGCGAATAATAGTATAAGGTTGATGAGAAGCTCGAATTAAGCGTTCAACCCGGCGTTTCCAAGCACAACCATTGTCAAAACGGGGTTCATTCACGACCAAAATACTGTAAATCGTGCTCATCAGTACCAGTCTGGTATAGCAACCATTGAGGGAATTCACAATGGTTTTTACTACTTGATAATCAACATTTTCAGGATCAGCATAATTGCCTTGGGTGAAAATAATACCATCAATGCCATCTGAAATATCTTTTAACGTATCTGGTTGGGTTAAATCGCCGATAAAAACTTCAACTCTCTTGTCAAAATGAGCTTTGTTTGGGTTACGTACTAATACACGAACTTGGTAACCTTTATTTAGGGCTTCAGTTATGACATATTGCCCAATGCTGCCTGTAGCGCCAACCACTAAAACTTTGTTTATTTTTCGCATTTTGCTTTCCTTATTTACTTATTTGAATAATCACGGCCCCTGTCAACAACACCAGTAAGCCAACAATCTGGATAGCATTAATCGTTTTTTTGGTTGCACCAAGTAAGCCGAATTGGTCAATAATCAGACTACCTACTAACAAGCCAAATAACGAAGTAACAATCGCCCCGCCTGTGCCGATTTGTGGCACGATCAGCACAATACCGCCGATATAAATTGTTCCGAGCAAACCACCGAACCATTGCCACCAAGGTTGTGGTTGTTTCAGTGCATTTTTGAGATGTCGCCAAGCAGTCGGTTCTTTGCAACAAATCACTAAAGCCAATAACAGCGAGCCGATGGCAAGGGGCACGAAGACCGCAAGGCGTGCTGGCGTAATGCCCGATGCCACGCCACTGCTGATACCGAGAATTTGCCAAATCAACAATGAACTTTCTTCACGAGTTTTCAGGTCGCGTTGTTTGAGAGAAGGCAGCACAATCGCCACGCCAATTCCAGCCATTACTGCCACTAAGCCGACTAACCGCAATAGAGTAAAATCATATTGAGGTGCAGAGAACCAGCCAAAAGTGGTCAATCAACGTGCCAGTGATGACTTGCCCTAAAATTGGCATAATTGCCGTTTGAGCACTACCCAAACAAAATATTGACCGTCAGCCCGAACATCGCCAATAAATCGCCTAACCAAATCCACCAAGGCGATTGACTTAATACTTCCGTTGAAACCGCAAGCGGTTCGTTTTGCACGAAAATCAACAAAATAGAGCCTACGCCAAAAGTAATAAAAGACGATAATAACGGCGATACGACATTTTTGCGTAATACTGAGTTTATCCCTGTCTGTAACGCAATCCCCATTCCCACCAACACACTAACAGGCGCCGCTACTAATGAAATCATTATTTTTCTCCGATTAAATTAAGTTAAAAACATTATAGGTTGGAAAGATCGTGTTGATTAGATAGGGAAAAGCGAATAGGGTGTAGGGAATAAAAAAGTGCGGTGATTTTTACCGCACTTTGTTCATTAACCTCAGTTATTTCGCCTTAAACACTTCTTTCAACACGCTATTCGCCTTATCCGCCGTCATTGGATTTTGTTGGCGGATTTCATTAATCACTCGTTTTAATTCCGTTTCATTTAAACCTAAATTTTTCAAAATGCCTAAATGCGAACGTAATTGATTTTGTACGGTTTCAAGGCTGGCTAATGTGCTGACCGTAGCGATCTCACGATTGACAGCACTTAGATTATCACGGCAGAACAAATAACCAAATAAATGGGCTTTTAGGGCATAATCCACGCCGTCAAAATTCCACAAGAGGTTGGAATTATCCCGACCGCTTAGCGTATTGAGCGTATGTGTGCCCAAAGCGTAATAGTCGGTCGGTTTGGCTTGCATTGGCCGATTCCTTGCGGATCTTGAATACCTTTTTCTCCGCGTTCTTTCAATACATTTTGTAAGGTCAGTAAGCCGTTTAAGGCTCTTGGAAAACCTGCGTAGGCGTATTGATGAGCAAAAACTTCACGCAATTCATTCACCTTTAAACCGCTTGCCAAGCCTTGTTCAATGGCTGGTTTAAGATGATCTAAATCGCCTCGAGCGGAGTATAAAGCAATCGGTACAATGGCAAGTTGCTTATCTGCAAGCGGTGTGTTTTGGCTAATTTTTTGCAAATCAGCTTTATGGTCAGTTTTCGGTAATTCCACTTTTTCTAGCCAAGTGGCTTTGTTTTCTTCGGCATTCGGACTGATGGCGATATGCGACATTTTGCTGTGTTCGGCTGCTCCGTGCCAATGTTTCACGTTCGGTGGACACCAAATCACATCGCCTTTTTTGATGATTTGGATCGGCTTGCCCCATTCCTGCATGCGTCCTTCGCCTTCGGTAACAATTAAGAATTGCCCTTGCGAATGGCTGTCCAATCGGTAATGGTACCTGCCTGAAATTCCACAATCGCCTAACCGTCTAGGCTGTTTGGGATTTCAGGCAATCTGGTAAAACGTGCCGAACCTGAAAAATGCTCGCTCGGTGCAGCAATCCACTGATATTGCACATAAGACCTAATGGTTTGTTCTGCCAACGCAGATGAGCTGACTAAGGCAAGTGCGGTAGAAAATAACAACGTTTTTTTTCATAGAATGTTCTCTGTTGGGGCAAAATATTTTTTGCCCAAAATATCGTGGGAATTTCAGGGCGAAAAATGTTTCGCCCCTACGATTATAAATTTTACGGTTATAGATTTTTACCAAAGAACCCTGTTAATTTTTCGCTGATTTGTTTCACATATTCAGGTTTCCAGTAGGTTTAGATATGTTTCGCATTTGGTACGATAAACAGCTCTTTGTTTTGTGTACCTTTAGCGTTAGCAAATACTTCTTCAGTCATATACAAACTGTCCGCTTTTTCACCTGCGATCATCAACAACGGTTGATTGATTAAATCTACATTAGTATTCACATCAAATACCATTAAATCCAACAAATTGCTCATGGTAAAATTGGTTTACGAATTCGGATGTGCGTGGGTTTGTGCGTAATATTCATATCCTTGACGGTATAAATCATAAGGCAACGTTGCCACTTGTTCGGGTGTCATTCCTGCGGCAAAGGCAAGCGTATAAAGAATCTCACCACCAGCTGCCTCTTGCGCACGGGCATCCGATGCCTGTTTTAAACGCTCTTGAATGTTGTTGGTTTGAGAACGCATAAAGCCTTTACGGCGTACATCACCGCTATTAAACATTGAAATGGTTGCCACCGATTTAAAGCGTTTATCCGTTTCTGCCGCTTTGATGGAATAACCACCGCCTCCACAAATACCTAACAAGCCGATACGGTTCGTATCCACCCCTTTAAATTGGCTAATAAAATCCACCGCACCACGCATATCTTCAATTCGGTTAGCCGGTTTATCAATATAGCGAGGTTCACCACCGCTTACTCCTTGATACGCTGCGTCAAAGGCAATGGTCACATAACCTTGCTCCGCCAATTTTTGTGCGTACAAGCCTGCGACCTGCTCTTTCACACCACCGTTCGGGTGTGCCACGACAATGGCTGGGTATTTTTTATTTTGATCAAAATTTGTCGGCGTATAAAAATTTGCTGCAATGCTTAAGCCGTTGAGCTGGTATTTCACCGGTTGAAGATTCACTTTACTTTGCACGTTTTCCGTAATCGCTTCGTCGTAGGTTAAAGTAAAGGGATTTTGTTTGTAATCTGCTGCCATCGCGTTTGCTCCTAAAAATAATGTTGAGACAAAAAGGGTTGAAATAGGGTTTTCTTAAATGACTTTTTCATCGGAATTTCCTCGTATTACTTGAATGAGGGCAGTATAGAGAAAAAGATTGTTTTGATTAGATAGGGAAAATTGAATAAGTTTGTGAATAAAATTCAATAAAGTGAGGTCAGATTTTAGCAAAGTTTTACAAATTGTAAATTTCACCGTTTTGTATTTTGGTTATTCCCATAAAAACACTTCTGTATTTTGAGTTTTTTATGGCTATACTCATAAATAAATATTAAAATTATCTCAATTTTATGAACACAATCTAAAATGATTAAAGATGATAAACCACCAAACTATCTCAAGCAGCTGAAGCCCTTTATCAATATGCCTTTAATCAAAGTGATTACAGGTATTCACCATGCAGAAAAATCAATGGTTAATTACCAAAAATATGTGATCACAATGGACGATTTTTGGCGGGAGAATATTGATGGCATTGTACATCAGCATATTGGGGGGGTTGTTAGTGAACAAAAAGCAATGTTCCAGGCCCGAATAAGCGATACGGTTTTCTATAGCGGATTATTGAAAGCGGGATTGGATAGCGAATATCCCGTTGTATGGTTGTTTGGCGGTCTAATTCTTAGAATCTCTTGTGTAATATCCAAATTTATTAATAATACTGAACTGAAGGCATAATTAATGTTATCTATTTAAATCTTTGGATTATTAGATTTAAATAACTTAGGTGGAGAGAACATAATGAAAGAGACGAAAAATTCTGCATTAATAACTGCTCAAGCCTTTAATTATCAGAATATTGTTGCACTTGAGAAGTGCTTTGAGATGCAGGAAGGAGATACCATCTATATTGAAAAAGATGGTGATATTAGCCATTATTCAAATAATCCCAATATGAGAGCACAGACTGAAGTAAAAGATGTGAAAGCACCATTAACCGATCATCATGAAACTTTTTGGAAGACTCTGAAAAACTGGTTAGCTCCTGAATTTAATCATAAAAAATATAAAAATCTGATCTTACATACAACACAGTCTTTTGGTAAAAAGACACAATTAAGCAATTGGAATGATAAAATTCCTCAAGAAAAGTTTCAAATACTGAAAAATATTTTTGATTCCTCCTCTTCTGAATCTGAAATTGCAAAAATGCAGCAAAATATTCTCAATACTGATAAGAGTAAATTATTGGAAATAATTGAAAAAGTTGTACTAATTACTGAATCATTCGATAAAGGTGAAATTTTAAATAGAATTAAGAGTGATAAACTTCTCGGAATTCCAGAAAATAATCAACAAGTATTTATAGAAAATTTAATAGGCTTTATTTATGAATTAGGAAATAAGGATGTGTGGGCTATTTCTTATCGTGTATTTAAAGAAAAATTTATTGATCTAACAAGTCGTTTTTCAAGAAAAGAATTTACTTTTCCTGAATTTAAAGGGGGAGATGCTACAGATCAAGAGATAACAGAAAATGAAACTAAAGTATTTGTTACAAAAATTAAAGATATTGATTATGAGGAGGTTATCCCTAGCGCTATTGGAAATTGGTTAGAATTCACAAAATCTTTAGCTCAAGATTTAGATAATAGTCCCATTTATCATGATAAAACAAAGAAATATCATAATGAACTCATTGCACAATATACAGGAAAACATAGACAAGCAAAAAGAAATAATAAAAATCCTCAGGACTTATATGACGAAATTATTAATTCTGAACCTCTTTTGATTGATAACTATAGACCTCCATTTGCTTATAGAAATGGTATTATGCACGAGGCAATGGATACTAATGCTAACCTGAAGTGGGATACAAAATAATGAATACCATAGATGCTTTATATATAGTTAAATATAATCCATTTAAATATGGAGGATATTTATCCACATTTTATGCTGAACTTATAGGAGTTAAGCAAAATTTGTTACTTGCACCATTACTTATACCATTATTTACTCACCCAATATTCAAAGCTAAAATAGAGCGGTTTAGATCAACAAGTTCATTACATACTATATTTTTTAGTAATTATAAAGAATTATATGATCTGCAGGAAAGAATAGATATATTAAGGGAGTTAACATTTGAATGTATACAATATTGCCTATTAAATCAATGGATAGAAATTGATTCCGATAACCTATCTTTCTACTCCAATCAAAATATTCATAATATTAAAATTGCCAAGAAACTAGCGCAATTACTCAGCAATCATTCTGTACATGAGATATATAAAATTTTAGGAGTTAAGCTATGAAGACAATTATTCATGAAATTGGTGTAGTGGATAAATTTAGCAAAATTCATAGGGCTAAGTTACAAGAAGGTCTAAATATTATTACTGGAAAATCTTCTACAGGGAAAAGCGCTTTAATAGAGATTTTTGACTACTGTTTTAATAGTAGAGAGACAGTACCAAAAGGAGTAATTACAGAATATGCCAATATTTATTATTTATATTTACAAATTAAAGAAACATATTTTGTAATTGGTCGAGAAAAAGATAATGGCAAAGGCTTTTTCAGACAAGAAAAAATATATAATGCCGATTTAATCTCATCTAATTATTTTGGTAAAGATTATTTTTTATCTAGGGATAATTATAGAAAACAACTAAAGAATCTATTTCTTGATATTAGTGATATAGATGAATCATTGGTTGCTAAAGAATTAAAAGGAAAGGCTACGCCCACTCCATCTGTTCGAAGTTTTATGTCATTTATTTTTCAGCATCAAAATCTGGTAGCAAATAAACATGCATTATTTTACCGATTTGATGAAAAAGAAAAGAGAGATCAAGTTATTGAACATACTAAAATATTTTTAGGCTTTGTCGATCAACAATATTTTCTACTTGCTCAACAAAAAGAACAATTACAAAATGAGTTTAATAAATTAAAAAGAGAACAGAAAATTATAGATAAATATATTGATGAAAACAATACTAGTATAGAAAGTCAACTTGCTTTGCTTTATTCTATAATGGGGATAGAAGATATACCTGTTAAGATTAGTGATATTAAAATAAATGCCAATAATGCAAAGCAAAACTTAGAACAGTTTATCACGAATGATAGAATAATCTATAGCTCAGATAAAGAATCTGAATATTTTAAGAAATTACTCGAAGAGCTAAATTCTTATGATTATAAGAGAAAGCAGTTATCTTTTAAATTAGCATCTATTGAAAAACACTTGAAAGTAGAGAGGGAACTTTCTACTACATTATCTTCATTAGAAAATTTGAATCAAGTTCAAGTAGGTGTGTCTATTTGTCCTTTTTGTTTTTCCGAAAAAGAGTCTTTGACCGAACAGGCTGAAAAATTAAAGCAAGCTATACAAAAACTATCTAAAGATCTTACTTTAAACAATTCATTAAAATCTCATTTAGAAGTTGAATCTCAAAAGCTTAAAAAAGAAATTAAAGAGCTTGATATTAAAATTGAGGAAACAAAAAGATTAAGAAAACAGCTAGAGCAAAAAAATAAGCATATTCAACAAATAAAAAGCCGTTATGAACAAGTTTTAATGATTAAAGCTAGTTTATTTTCTATGCTTGATATTTTAACACAGAAACAATTTGGTCAAATAAATGAAACTCAATTATCTCAGATACAATCAGATATAGAGGCCATAAAAAAACAGTTGAATAATTATGATTATGAACAAAAAATGGAAATATCAGAGTATAGAATAAATGAAATTATGGCGGAAATTGGAAAGAGCTTTGATTTTGAAGATTCTTTCCAGCCTATTAACTTAAAGTTTTCATTAAAGAGTTTTGACTTATACCATCAAAAGGGAGCAGAAAAGATTTATTTACGTTCTATGGGGAGTGGTGCTAATTGGCTTTATTGTCATATAACCTTATTTTTAGCATTGCATCAATATTTTATTGAATTAGAACATCAAGGATTTAAATGTACTATTCCATCTATTCTATTTTTAGATCAACCAACACAAGTTTACTTTCCTAATTTTCAACATGATAATGAAAGACAATTTAAAAAACAGAAAATCGCTAATTTAGAACATAAAGAAAATATTGATGGCGATATTCAGTCTGTTACAAAACTTTTTACAAAATTGGCTCAATATTGTCATGATCTAAAAGAAAAATATGGATACTCTCCACAAATTATTATCACAGATCATGCAGATCATTTAAATTTAAATGGTTTTGAATTTGAATCATTTGTAACAAATAGATGGAGAAATAGAGGATTTATCAATTTGAATGAAAATTCAGATATTTAGTTTCTATTTCAATTAAAAAGCCGTCTGCCCCCTAGACGGCATTCCCCCTTTACTTATCCAGCCCCTTCTCCTTCAACCACTCCGCCAAATGTTCCGCTACCTGCAAGTTGTTCATATCAGACATCGGGAAATGGGTATTACCTCTAATCCCCACTTTCGGCAGTTCGATCACTTCTACTTTACCTCCGTGTTTGTTCACCACATCAGCCCATTGTTTGTCGAGGCTTAGGCGGATACGCCATTGGTCTTCGCCTTGGTTGTCGGATGGTTTGTCACTGATGAAATCACCGAAGTAGATCACAATCGGCATTTTGGTCAGTTTTTCAAAGTCCGCTTTGCTTGCGACCGCTGGTTTGATGTCGCCGAATTTGCTGGTGATGATGGGTGGCACTTCGCCTTCAGGGAATGGGAAGTTGCCCGGTTCATACGCCACAATGCCTTTGACTTTATCGCTCTGCATTCCTACCAACCAGCCGACAATGCCACCTTGCGAGTGGGTAACTAAAACGCTGTTGCCAATGCGGTTAAACAGTTGGTCTAGACTGTCGCTAATGATTTCTGCGTCAAATACGCCTGTGTTCGGGGTCATTTGGCGGAAAAATTGGTTGAGCGACTGTGCGTCTTGTGGGAACGCTACACCTTGATTGAAATTTGGATAAGTGCCGATACGGAATTGGGCAAACCAAAATTGATCGTCCGGTGTGGCTTTGATTTCCGCGTCCACCGTACTACGTCCCGCCCAGCCGCGGCGTGGTTAATCCACTAAATAAACAGGGTAGTTTTTGCGTAAAAAGATATTTTGGAAACCTTCGCGGTCGTCCGGTGTGGTCTGCCAAGTCCGCATTGATTGCCCTGCACCGTGTAAAAACACCAACGGATAAGGGCGTGGGTTGGTTGGGATTTGGTAAAACACCGTAGCGTGGTCGCCTTGCAAGGTTTGTCCGCCTGCCTGAACGGACGCATTGAACACGTCCATAAAGTTGTTGCTTGCTTTGCCTTTGGCGATTTCAGGCAGCGGCTGGTAAGTGCCGTTACTGGTTTTTACTGTACCGCCCACGGCAAAACTGCCTTGTTGTTCAATGGAAACTGGGGCAGCAAAACTTTGCATCGCCATCGTACAAGCGGTCAAAATTAAGGATAATTTTACAGATTTTTTAACATTATTTACTCCTTAAAAGTTGTCATTCGGGGCTAATAAACGTTGCAATTTTTCATCGTGATGTTGTTTCACTTCAGGTTGATTATCAAAAATCATCACCTTGCCATTTTCACTAGTATAAGCGTCCCATTGCGGTAAACCTTCGGCATTTGGGTTGCCTGTTTTGGCGAAATTCGTCCACGCACGGCTCATTTTATCGGCAAGCGCTTGTGCCTCTTTACCGCCACCTGTCGCTTGTGCCATACGCCCTATATTATTGAACACAAAAGCGATTTCTGAGGTGTGGTAACTCATCGGCACGCTATTAAACACTGGCGTATCCCACGCAAACAGATATTGATAAACAGGCGCACCTTGTTGATCCGCTTTTAAACGGGCAGTTTTTAAGGCTGGTGTACGCAAGAGACTATCCACATACAAGGCATCAGCAATTAAACGTTGAGGATACGCCTCACGGAATACGGCAACAATCGCATCGATTTTATCGCCATATTTCGCTTTTAAACGTTCCATTGTTTCTGCTTCTGTCCACGTAAAGCGATTGCTTTTTTGTGAATTTTGTAAATCCATTTGCAGTGGGAAACTTTCCCATTCCGTTAAATTTGAGCCAATCAACAACGGAATATCCTTGGCGATTTCAGGGTGTTTTTCACCCACAGGTTATTGTGGAATAACATTGCCGTCAAGAATTGGCATCCACGATAAACTATAACCATCGCCCAAAATGGCTGGGATTTTCAATTCTTCGCCTGCTTGTTTGAGTGCTTTGCTACCTGCCTCATTGAACTGTGCTGAGGTAAAATCTTTTAGACGATTAAGTGTGGCTGATTTTACGCCTAAATTTGCTAGTGTAAGTTCTGCTATACGGCGACTTGCTTTTTGAGAGGTTAATGTCATTCCCATTTTTTTCCACCGCACCGCTTTGCACTATGGCTTTATGGAACAATCCCTTAGCACTTGGCATCGCCATCAGCGTTAGCACTTTTGCACCACCACCGCTTTCACCGAAGATCGTGACATTATTCGGATCGCCACCAAATTGAGCGATATTTTCTTTCACCCATTCAAGTGAGTCGACTAAATCCTGCATTCCCAAATTCGCTGAACCTTTATATTGCTCACCATAAGAGGACAAATCCCAAAAGCCCATAGCGTTCAAACTATGATTGACCGACACGACCACAACATCGCCTGTGCGTGCTAAGTTCGCACCGTCATAGCTATCTAAATCGTTGGACACACCCGACTGAAAACCACCGCCGTGAATCCACACCATCACCGCACGTTTTTTTCTATCTGACACAGAAAGCTACTAAACATTGAGATTTAAACAACTTTCGCTTTCCAGCATTTCAGGTCCTGTGAAAAAGAACGAACGCCCTCCCATTGGCACTTGCGGACAAACTTCGCCATAAGTTAAGGCCAATTTTTCCCCTTGCCAGTTGGCGACTTTTTGTGGCGGCATAAAACGCTCGGCAGTGGCATAAGGCATACCTTTGTAAGTAAGCACACCATTTTGCACATAGCCTTGCCTGCTTAAGTTTGTACTACCGCAATGTTATTGCCTGCCTGAACTTGCGTTTCAGCGTAGCTTATTGCTGCTGCCATTGAAATGGAGACAGAAAGTAATAAAAGTGGAAAAAGCTTAGATTTTGTTGGTTTCATTATTTGCTCCTAGCGTGTAAAAGAGCGGTCAATTTTTGCAATATTTCTTCATAAACCGACCGCTTGTCTATTATCCACGATGTTCCGCCATCCATTTCACCATATTAGGATCACGATGATTAAAAATGATTTCGTCACGATTCAGTGTGGCGATTTGGGCTAAATCATCAGAATCTAAGGTGAAATCAAAAATCTCACGGTTTTCTATCATGCGCTCTACTTTGACCGATTTCGGAATAATCGCTACACTACGTTGATTGAGCCAACGTAATACTACTTGCGCCACAGATTTGCCGTGTTTTTGCGCAACGGCAGTTAAAATTGGGTTGCTGAAAATCTCAAATTTCCCTTCAGCGAGAGGCCCTCAGGCTTGTTGCACAACGCCTAATTCCTTATGGAAAGCGATTTCCGCTTCACATTGATAGAATGGGTAGGTCTCAATTTGGTTTACTGCAGGTACGATTTTATGGCAAGTGATTAAGTCCATTAAACGATCCATATGGAAATTACTCACACCAATCTCACGGGCTTTACCTGCTTTATATAAGTCTTCCATGGCACGCCACTGTTCATTCACATCATCAAAAGGTTGGTGCATTAAATAGAGATCTACATAGTCTAACCCCAAACGATTTAATGAATCTTCAAGGGCTTTTTTAGTGTTTTCATAGCCGTTTTCACGCTGAATCCAAAGTTTTGTCGTCACAAAAATTTCTTCACGGGGAATAGCGCTTGCTTTAATCGCTCGTCCTACACCTGCTTCATTGCCATAAACAGCGGCAGTATCAAGTAAACGATAGCCGATTTTCAAGGCTTCCAAGACTGCATTTTCGGTTTCTTCATCGCTCACTTGAAACACACCAAACCCGACCATTGGCATTTTAATACCGTTATTTAATTTTATTGATTTCATTTTTGCTCTCCTATTTGAGTTGAATAAGTTTATTATAGTGAGAAAAGATTACTTTGATTAGTGGGGGATTTTTGATAGCCTTTTGAATCAAATTCAACAATAAAGGTGGGTTAAGATGATTGAAAATATGAACGAGTTACGCAATTTTATCGTGATAGCACAAGCTGGCAGTTTTACTAAAGCGGCAGCACGCTTAGGCGTTTCAGCTTCAGCATTGAGCCATTCTATGCGTAAATTGGAAGAACAGCTAAAAATCAAACTGTTTAACCGCACCACCCGAAGCGTTGCTACAACAGAAGCGGGTGAACAGCTTTTCAAAAAACTCTTCCCTTTGTTTGAAAGTATTGAAGACAATATGAATGCGTTAAGCACTTTCCGTGATACTTTAAACGGTACGTTAAGAATCAATGGCGCGGATCACGCATTTTTATACGTTATTTGGGATAAATTATTGGCGTTTATGCAAAAATATCCTGAGGTGAAATTAGAACTCACCAGCGATATGAAATTTGCGGATATTGTCGCCGGTCGTTTTGATGCTGGTATTCGCTTAGGCAGAGAAGTGGATCAAGTATCCCATTTAGGTTTAGCCTTGATCCCTAAAGATAGAGTGGTTGAAGAATTAGAAAAAGGCGATGTGGTGGAAATTTTATCCAACTATGCCTTCAACCACGAGGGATATCATCTTTATTACCCAAACCGCCGTCAAAACACCCCGTTGTTTATAGCGTTAGTGGAAGAATTAAAAGCCTGAGTAAAAACACTGATAAAAAACCGCACTTTAACCCTAAACCTAAAGTGCGCTTGAATTTTGGGAAGAAATTAGTAAGGGCTTAAACGCCAAACACAATATCCCTCAACTTTTTATTTCATCGCTCATCGTTAAAAATATTCATTATTCTATCTTCTCTTAATTTTTCCTTAAGATCTTTCTGTTTTAATACGCACATCGAAAGGCAAACAGGCTAATCGAAAATAAGCAAGTGATATAGTAGTCTTAATAAACTCGAAAGTCACACTTTCATTTAACCTTCTTTTTGGTAAATAACTTGTTGCCTCAAAGGAATGTTTAGCAAAACAATTGGAACTAGGTGCAGTACACACTTCGAGCGTAGGTAACATAAATTGGGCGAGGGTGGGATTTTGAAAAGACTTTATCAAATTTTTTAAATCTCATAGTTTTATGTTCTGCCTATCTCCATAAAAAGTCTTAGGATTGGTATATTTGTTTATGGTTATGACCATAAACAAATGCAAAAAGAGAACCCTTTATTTAAAAGGGTTCTCGTAAATATTAAGATCTATATTTTACACCTTTAATTTATATATAACTCAGAACGGTTGTTTCTATATTATTAATAGATGTAAATTATAAAATCATTATAAATCAATATGTGTATTAGTTTAAGGCATTTTTTAATGTAAATGTGTAAAAATAAAGCTCTAAAAGATTTAGAGAGCAAGTTTTATTTTTACAATATGAACTATAGTATTCGAATCTGACCATTTGTCTTATTTTACTTCTATTCTTTTCCCAATGTCTTTCAATTTTGATAACTCTTCCACCAATCTTGGAGAGTCATCAAGGCTGATGGCAAAAGTCCAAAGATAAGTAATCACCGCATAAATACGTCCTGCGGTTCAGGCTGCGAATGCGGAAATCACTCAGGTGCAGGCACAGCTTGACGACAGCCGTCATCAACGCAAAAAAGCCGAAGTGGGCAATTTAACGGACAGTAACGCCTTGTTTCATCTTGCACGAAATAGGGTGTTGGAGCCTACCGTTGAAGCCTGTACGGAAGAGTTATCTTTGTTAAAAACGGACTTGCAGGTAAAAGCTCAAGTGCTTGATCACATGGCAAGAGAGCAAAATACTGTTTATAGACGTATATGAAATCGCTTTGTGATTGATGTGGGAAGTTTGAAGGGGCAAAATCCATTTTGTGCGAGAAAAACATCGTTTTCAGGGTTGGAAACGGTGTTTTTGACTATCTATGGATTATCACAATGCTATAATATCAATTATTTTTAGACTGAGGTAATTGACATGAGTAAAGGTAAAGATTTTGACAAAATTTCGAAAAAAATAAATTATTTTTTCAATATAAAATATATTATTGTGCATGATGATGAATATTCTTATGTTGATATTCTGGAAAAATTTTTAAATTTTCCTTGGGATGTAAGAGAGATATTTGAAAATAGTAGTGATACAATACATAATTGCATAAAACAAGGGGTTATTAACCCAAATTACATTTTTATTCATAAAAGAGACACTCAGAAAATAAAGGAAGAATACAATAATCACCTTTTTTGCTTAATTATAAGAATGGATAATTCTCATAATCCAGCGGAAGATAAAAGTAGAATACTTGAATTTATATTGAGAATGCAGGGTGAATTTTATCATACAATTTCAGATTTAGATATTGTAAATTTTAATCAAGTTTGTGGAGATTTTAGTATTTATTCTTGGATTCTAAACAGGGTTCATCATTTTACAAAATTAATATCTTATAAGTTTATTGATGTTAATTCTTTAATTTATGGGGAGGAAGACTTAAATTATTTAAGTAAATCCAAGAAGGGCATTTTAGACAGAGCCATGTGGTTGATAGAATAGTTTAATCAAAAGAAAATCAATAGTGTTGATAATATAAAAAATATTAATTTAAATGATGCTATTGCTAGCAAGGATTCTTTATCTAAATATGAAATTCATGACGGGATAATAGTTAATACCTTCGAGCATAAGTATTATTATTACGGAAAGTACTCAGAAATACTTAAGCTGAAAAAAGATTCAAAAAGATTGGCATACTCAGGATCAGAAAATCAATCTATTGTCGATTTAAAAGATAGGCTATTATTTCCTCTATTTTATGCGAAAAAATAATTTTTTATTATTCTCATTAGATTACGATGTCAATTCCATTAGACAAGAAGTTAATATAATTTCTACACATTGCAGAAATGATGGTGAAAATAGAAAATCATTATCTCATTTGATAACAAGCCTAGATAAAAAATGAAGGATTATTATGGAATTATATCTTTAATAGACTTTCTTAAAGATAAAAATGTGAATTTTAATTTAAAACTAGGGGCTGTACTAGATAACTAGGGAAATCTAATTTCAGGTTAGAATAATCCCTATGAGAAGAAGTCGTTTAAGTCAGTACAAGCAAAACAAACTGATT
>NZ_JWIZ01000021.1 GCF_001038205.1 Muribacter muris
AAGAGCCGGAGGTAGAAGAGAATTCAGCGGAAACTCAACCGAAGGTGGAAGAAGAGAACCCAGCAGAAGAGCCGAAGTCGGAAGAAGAAAAACGCCAACCTGCGATAGTATTAGATGAGATTGCTGATGATGATATTGTTAATATTGCGGAGAGCGAAGAATCTAAGCTTATGATTTCTGGTTCGGTGAGTAATGTTGCTGATGGTGAGAAAGTCGTTATTGAAATTGGTACACAGCAATTTGAAGCGACTGTAACAGAAGGTAAGTTTAACCAAGTGATTGATACCGCACTTTTAGTGACAAATCATCAAGTGAAAGTGAGTATTCAAGGTGTAGAAGTTGTAAGACCATATCAAGTTGATCTCATTCCACCAACAGTTGGTTCTATAACAATTGATCCAATCGTGAGTTTAAATGCTAATAATCTAGATCAAATGGTTACTATTCAAGGTACATTGGAGTTTGGTTCAGACGATGACTTAGCGATAGTGAGTTTACACTTAAATGGTGAAGAATTTATTGTCAATGTTGATGGAAATAGATGGTCTTATAGCTTAAAAGCCTCAAAATTGATTAATGCGAATGAGCATAAAATAGAGGTTCAAGCGATATTTATTGATCCAGCATACAATGGATCTTCGCTCAAACAAGAACTTACTTATGAGGTTCTTACCCCTGAAATTACTCTTGATTTGATTACGAGTGATGATTTTATCAATGTTACTGAGGGTAAAGAGACAATTACACTAAAAGGTAGCACCAAGAATGTTGAAGATGGTGAGACTGTGAATGTTGTTGTGGGTACAGAAACCTTTGCCGCAAGGATTACTGATGGGCGTTTTAGCGTGGAAGCAAGCGGTCAGATTTTAGCACAAAATCGCAGAGTGTCTGCAACATTGGCAACGGGTAAGGCGGAAACGTCTAGAGAATATGAGGTTGATCCAAATCTCAATGTCGCAATCGATATTACTCAAATTGGTCAATCGTTCAGTACTGATCTGGCTAAAACAAGCCGTATTAGTGGTGTGGTTGAATTTGATGGGATTTATGCATTGGGACAAAATTCACGAATGATCCGTGCGGTAAATGTGGTTATTGGCAATAAAACATATACCGCTGGTTTTGATGGCAAAGCTAAATCGTTTTATGTGGATATTCCGAATATTGAATTGGCAGAATTGAATGGTCAAACGGTACAAATTAACTTCCTCAATCGTAAGAGTCAGGCAGAGCTACCTTATACAACCATTTCGGAAAATGATCCTATTAATCTATTTGAGGTAGTTTATGACTTAACTCAAAATACTGATGGTAGCTATACAATGACACCTAAAGGTGAGTTTTATGGTGGAGAGCGTCCAGCAATTACGGTTAAATCGGTTACATTGACAAGCAATGTAGTCGAAGACTCAAAAGTCGTTAAACAAACTGATATGACCACGATTAGCGGTACGGTGAGCGGAGATGCCAAACCGGGTGATACTGTAAAAATTCAAGTTGGTGATAAAATTATCACAACGACTGTAGTAGAAGAGAATCGTACCTTTTCTACCAATATTGAATCCAGTCAGTTAAATCACCATAGCCAAGTCACTGCAATATTGGAAACACAGGATATTGTTTCAGGTAAATCAATAACTGTAAAAGACACCGAAAACTATATTGCTCCAAACTTGGTCAGTGCAACTTTTGTTTCTCAGCATTCAAACGTGCCAAAAGCCGAACGAAAAACTGACCATACAAAGGAGGATCATAATTTCCCTTACTTTATTAACGGAATACTTTATCCTGATAGTTTAGGGTTTAATCGTAATCATCCGATCGGAGGTAATCAAAACGCACCTTTCACTATTAAATATCATTTTATGACTACAGAGGAAGCGAATTCGACTCCTTGGAACGCAACGGGTATTAGTGGATATGAATCTGATTATACCGACAGAGAAAAAGAGTCTATTCGTTTTGCTTATAGAGAAATCGAAAAGTATGTCAATATCAAGTTTGTAGAAGTTGAAAATGTAATAGATGCAGATTCTAAAGTTTATAAAGCAAAAATAAACGATAGAAATAATGATATTATATTAGGTCTGGCTACCCCTGGCGGTAATTTAACTATCAATGGCAAGAGTTTGAGTTCAAATCTGGATAATCCAACACTTAAAGCATCATCTTACAATACGAATATCCACGAAATCGGGCATACTTTGCAATTAGACCACCCTGCTGGCGAAAACAAAGGCTTTGCCTATGAAGAAACCTCAGAGTTTAGTGTAGAGTCATACAATGGAGCGATGTCGTTAAAACAAGGGACGATAGTGAGCCGTTACAGCTCATTACGCCTATTTGATTTAGCAACTTTACATTATCGTTATGGCGTCAATCCTGAAGCCCGTAAGGGGAATGATACCTACGGCTTTAAAGATTATAATGCTACAGAAAATGATGGTGCATTGTATATTTGGGATGGAGCTGGAGTCGATGTTTTTGATGCATCTAATGAAAAAGTAGGTGTAAACGTAAATCTAACACCTGGATCCTGGATCTATCGAGGCAATCAATTAAAATCCCACTTCGCTGTAGAGGGAAAAGAACTTCTTAACAAACATAACTATTTCGGATTAGACGAAAATATTCAGATAAATGGTTCATTTGTTCACGACTTAGCAATCAAACTACCCGGTTTTCCTCCTAATCTACCCGTTGAAATGGTCATTGCAAATTTAGATCGGTTATTCCCAAATGCCCCTAAAGAAGAGGTTGATCGTCTCCGTAATACGTTAATGATTACTCATCGAGAGTTTAATGTATATACTACAGATCAAGCCTTTATTGGTTATGGTACGCAAATTGAAAACTTAATTGGCTCTGACTATGATGATACATTAACAGGTAACAATGCGGATAATAATATTCAAGGTGGTGCAGGTAATGATGTTATTAGAGGTGGTGCAGGTAATGATTACTTAGACGGAGGTACAGGCACTGATACAATGTATGGTGGCAGCGGTGATGATCGTTATATTGTTGATAATAAAGCGGATACCGTAATTGAACTTGTCAATGAAGGTACGGATACAGTGTTCAGTCTCGTTGATTACAAGTTATCGGATAATGTTGAAAATCTCACTTTACTTGGTACTGAAGCAAAACGTGCGACAGGTAATGCACAAGACAATGTGATTATAGCAAACAATATGGGCAATACTCTTATTGGGGAAGCTGGCGATGACCGTTTAATTGGTGGGCTAGGTGCAGATATTCTCACAGGGGGGGAAGGAAATGACACTTTTGTCTTCCAAACTGAATTGAATGGTAATATTGATATTATTACTGATTTTGAGGCAGGAGATAAAATTGCACTTTCAACTCTGATTTTCAAATCGCTTAGTAAAGGAATGGAAAACATCAGTGATTATATTCAATATAATGCTGAAGATGGTAAACTCTTCTATAATGCCGATGGCGATAGTAATAGAGATAGTGTGCATTTTGCAACCTTAAATAAAGGGGCTGTCATTGAACAAAGTCAATATGAGATTATTTAAAATATTCTGAGATAAGTTGACTATTAGGTTATATGAACGTTGCGTTTAAGTAAAATAACTTATTCTATTCATTAAAAAATCCGTCTAGAAATCTCTGACGGATTTTTAATTTGTATTTACAAAATTAGCAGATTATTTGGTGACGACAAACAACGTAATACCTTCCACATTTTGTACAATGACTTGATCACCGATATGGAGGTTTTCGCCCACTACTCGCCAAGTCGTGTCGCCGAATTTGCCTCGGGCAATGCCGTTTTCCAAAATTTCAATGATTTTTCCTTGTGTGCCGAGCATTGTGTGATCTCGAGCGTTAAGCTCGGTGGCTTGATCATCTTGGATATCTTTCTTGTGCTGATATTTCCACCATAGCACGCTAAAGAGAATGGCTAATACTGCAAAAGCCGCAGTTTGGTAAGCTAATGCAAGGTCGGGAATTAATGTAACCAGCCCTGCAATTAAGATCGCTGCAAAGCCCCACCAAACGACAAATACACCCGGAATTACGATTTCTAAAATCAGTAAGATAAAGCCTAAAATCAGCCAAGCTGACCAGCCGGAAAGCCATTCCATAATGAAGTCCTCACTTTAATGGTTATTTCTTTTCGCTTTTTAGTAATTCTGCAATACCGGCGACTGAGCCTATCAGATTACCTGCTTCTAACGGCATTAATACGATTTTGCTGTTGTTTGCTGCCCCAATTTCTTTAATCGCTTCTGTATATTTTTGAGCGATAAAGTAATTGATAGCTTTCGTGTCACCGTTCGCAATCGCGTCAGATACCATTTGAGTTGCTTTAGCCTCGGCTTCGGCGGCACGCTCACGGGCTTCTGCTTGTAAGAATGCCTCTTGACGTTCCCCTTCGGCTTTGAGAATACGGGATTGCTTTTCCCCTTCTGCGCGTAAAATTTCGGCTTGCCGAATCCCTTCGGCTTCTAAAATATCCGCCCGTTTGTTTCGTTCCGCTTTCATTTGTGCATTCATTGCCGCCACCAATTCTGCCGGCGGGCTGACATCACGGATTTCAATGCGGGTAACTTTCACCCCCCAAATGTTAGTCGCTTCATCGACAATGGCTAACAAACGCCCATTGATGAGATCCCGTTGGGAAAGCATATCGTCCAAATCCATTGAACCTAGCACGGTACGCATATTCGTCATTGTTAAATTGACGATAGCCTGTTCCAAATTATTGACTTCATAGGCGGCACGTCTGGCATCAATAACCTGTACAAAGCAGACGGCATCAATCGACACACTGGCGTTATCTTTTGAAATCACTTCTTGGGACGGAATATCCAGCACCTGCTCCATCATATTGATTTTACGCCCGATCCGATCGATGAACGGAACAACAATATTAAGCCCCGGTGTCAGTGTTTTGGTATAACGCCCGAAGCGTTCAACCGTCCAGTGATAGCCTTGCGGCACGGTTTTGATCGTTGAAAACAGCACCACGATTGCCAATAGCACAAAAACGAGTGAAACAATCGGGAAACCAATAAAATCAGCCATAGTTATCTCCTTAGTTCAGTATGATAGACGAGGATATAATAACCAATTTTGCCGGAATAACTAGGGCTTTTTCATATTTTAAGCGTATAATTCCACCTATTATTCATTTCCTTTTGTTATAATGAAACCGGCAACCGCAATAATTAACGGCAGTGCATTACGCCATAATATGCAACTCATCAAATCCCTTGCGCCACACAGCAAAATTTGTGCGGTGGTAAAGGCAAATGCCTACGGACAGGGGATTAGTCAGATCATCTCTCAGTTAGCGCCGATGGTAGATGCGTTCGGCGTGGCGCGCATTAAAGAGGCATTGACGATTCAAGAAACCGGCTATGCCGGAAAAATTGTGCTACTGGAAGGTTTTTTCGATAAAGAAGAGTTATTGAAAACCCTCTCCCGCCGATTTGATACCGTAATTCATTGCTTTGAACAGTTGGAATTACTGGAGCAGGCGGCAAATGAATGGCTGGCGGAACAGCAGAAAGGCTTTTGGCAACGTAAAACAAAACTGTATTTTCCGGTAACCGTTTGGTTGAAAATTGACACGGGAATGCACCGACTTGGCATACACCCTGTGCAAGTTGCAGCGTTTTATCAACGCTTAAAAGCCTGTGCATTAGTTGAATCGGTTCAATTTATCAGCCATTTTAGCCGAGCAGATGAATTGGATGCAGGCTATACGGAAAAGCAGATCGCCACCTTTGAGGACGTATGCCGCCCTTATGATGTGCAGCGTAGTATTGCTGCCTCAAGCGGCATTCTGTATTGGCAAAATGCCCATTATGATTGGGTACGTCCCGGCATTATTATGCACGGCATTTCCCCTCACGAACAACCGATTACCGAATTGGGGTTTAAACCGGTGATGACGTTATGTTCTTCTTTAATTGCAGTGCGTACGCACCACGCGGGTGAGCCAGTCGGCTATGGTGCAGGTTGGATTAGTCCGAAGGATACGAAAATCGGTGTGGTAGCGATCGGCTATGGTGATGGTTATCCGAGAAATACGCCGGAAGGCACGCCGGTGCTGATTAACGGGCGTAAAGTGCCGATTGTCGGACGAGTTTCAATGGATATGATGACGGTCGATTTAGGCGCAGAGAGCCAAGATAAAGTCGGTGATGAAGTGATTTTATGGGGAGAAGAATTGCTGATTGAAGAAGTTGCCGCCGCGATCGGCGTGATTAACTATGAATTGATCACGAAACTCACCCCAAGGGTACTGACGGAATATCGGGATTAACTGCAAGCGGTGAGTTTCACTCGAATATTTGCAATATTGTGTTGCGATGATACAAATTTGAATTTGTAGGGACACACTGCGTGTGTCCGGATTTTAACCTATTGAAATAATTTGATTTTTATAAAGGACGCACGCAGTGCGTCCCTACATTCTATTAAAATTTCTATTTTTGTGTATTTGCTACATAATGCCGTAATATCCCGAAATGTGTAAACGGCTAGGCGTGATTTTCCGCAATCACTGTGAGTTTTGCCGTATCCCAGTCGGTTTCCAACAATTCAACTTGCGGGACGCTTTGGCTGGCTTTATTGGAAAGTTGTTGAAAACGTTCGACTTTGCCTAGCAAGCCTTGCTTGCCGACCAAAGCGGTTACGGTTTGGTTATATTGATTGCTGGCACTGTTAAGGCTATTGCCCAGTTTGGCTAGGCGTTCGGCAATCACGCAGACCTGATTGTAAATCTCACCCGCTTTTTCACTGATTTCTCGAGCCTCACTGTTGCCCCGTTCAATCCGCCAAAGATTTGCCACCGTACGCAAAATAGGCATTAAGGTGGTGTGAGAAACTAAAATAACATTGCGTTCATAGCCGTAATGGAACAAGTGCGGATCGTGTTTTAACGCCTCAATGTATGCCGGCTCAATCGGGACGAACATTAGCACGAAGTCGGGGCTTTTAATGCCGATGAGGTGGCTATAATTTTTCTTAGCCAGCCCGTCGATATGTTGGCGGAGCGAGCGGCAATGCTCGTCTAATGCTTGTGAAATAGCAAAATGTTCTTCGGATCTGACCGCTTGATCGTAGGCAAGCAGCGAGACTTTGCTGTCTAACACCAAATGTTTATTGTCCGGCAATTTCACCACAAAATCGGGCGCAAAGCGTTTGCCTTCCTCATCTTTGTAGCTCTCTTGGGCAAGGTAGTGGGCGTGTTTGAGCAAGCCGGCAGCTTGTAAGGCGGTTTCCAGTTGAACTTCGCCCCAATTTCCGGCAATTTTGTTATTCCCTTTCAGTGCTGAGGTGAGATTTTGTGCCTCTTGGGACATTGAAAGCCCAATGTCTAATACCCGTTTGATTTCCGCTTCTAAGTTAGCATTGCCTTTGATCGCTTCGGAATGCACTTCATTCACCCGTTTTTGAAAGCCTTCGATCTGCTCTTTAAAAGGCTTCAATAATAGGTTGAGTGCCGATTGATTACTTTCGGCAAAGGATTTGCTCTTTTCGTCTAAAATTTGTTGAGCGAGATGCTGAAACTCGACATTGAGCTGCTGACGAACCTCTAAAAACTGCTGTTGTTGATGTTCAAAATGGGTCTGCTTTTCCGCCAATGTGGTGCGGATTTCAGTGAGAGCTTGCTGACTTTGCAATAGTTGTGAATGTAAATGCTGATTTTCCTGCGCTTTGTCGGCAACGACAGAGAGTTGGTGATGTAGTTGTTCCTCTAAACTGTTCGATTTTGCTTGTGCCGAGCCGATGCGTTCTTTTAACTCGTTGATATAGTGTTCAAGCTGATTTTCTTGTGCTGCCGCTTGTTCGATTTTTTGCTGTAACTGCGCAATAGCGAGATCCCGCTCGTTTAAGCGTTCAAGGGTGGTTTCCGCTTTGGTCTGTTGCTGAACCGCCCACTGCTCAATGTGCTGTTTTTGTGCTGACAGCAATTCGTGCTTTTCGGAGAGGGTGGCAAGCTGCCCGTTGGCAAGTTCTAAATCTCGGCTTAACTCTAACGCATCTCGTTGGTAGCGGGATTGGCGAAAAAATAGAACGAGTGCCGTTGCGCCGAGTAGGGCAATGATCAAATAAAGCCAAAGATCAATAGTATTATTCATTATGTTGCTACTGTAAAAAAATATAGTGGTATTGTAGTGTGTTTTATGAAATGAAATCAAGGGGGGAACTTTTGGTGGAAATGGCGTTCTCTCTTGTATTAGCGGTTGTGAACCGTTACACTTTGTTTTATCTCGTTAATCTTCGGAGAAAACCTATGAAAAAATTAACTTTAGCAGTATTTACGCTCTTAGCTTCAAATGCCGTATTGGCTGCGCCCGTTGGCGAAACCTTTAGTGGTTTAGGAGTAGGGGTAGATTTGACTACCGTTAAATATAAGAGTGCCGGTTTGGAAGGCAAGCAGGCAACCGGAGCAAATTTAGTGGTCGATTACGGTATGGATTACGGCGATCAGTTGGTTGGTGTGGTTGAAGCGAAAGCTAAATTGGGCAGCACGAAAATTTTTAATGATGTGAAGCAGAAAAGCCAATTCAGTGTTGCGTATGAGCAAGGCTACCGAGTGTTACCGGATTTAATGCCTTATGCGAAAGTGAATTACAGCCTCAGTAAAGTTGGCGATATTGGCAGTTTTAAAGGTATTGGCTATGGCGCAGGGGCAAAATATGCGGTATCAAACGATATTGAGCTAGGGGTTGAATACCTGAGAAGTCATTTAAAACACAGCGGCACAAAATTAAAGGGTAATGCGTTTAGCACCAATGTGTCATACCGTTTTTAAGTCTGACAAGCGGTGATTGAGTACAATATCTCTTTTTTTGTGCAGGAAAATTAGCCGGACGTGATAAAACGATACTGAATATGGTGGCGATAAATCTCGCCGGCTTTGCTGATGCCCCCTAATATCTGCCATTCTGGGTGGTTTGGCGTATCGGGCAGTACGCCGGGTTCAAGGGCAACGCCCGCATAATCGGGGTAAGTACCTTGAGTATAATTTGGCTGCCCGTTTAAGAAATTGCCGGTGTAAACTTGTAATGCCGGTTGTGTGGTACGGATTTCAAGGCGGATATTATCGGCACTGAGTACGGCATCGGGCGGACAAGCGGCGAGATCTGCCGATTTTTTTGCAAGTAAAAAAGCGTGATCGTAGCCTTTGACACACTGCTGATCGGCATCACGCAATAGATCCTGCCCAATCGGTTTTGGACTGCGAAAATCAAAGCCGGTCTGTGCCACGCTTTTTAATGTGCCGTTTGGAATACCCTCTTGGCAAACAGGCAGGTAGGCATCCGCATTGATCTGCAATAAATGCTGATGAATGGTCGGGGCATTTGAGAGGTTAAAATAAGCGTGATTGGTCAGACAAAGTGGCGTGTCTTGATCGCTGACGGCATAAAAGCAAATATCGAGCTGATTATCCGTCAGCCAATATTCTACGGTCGCGGTAACTTCGCCGCCAAAGCCTTCCTCACCATTTGCAAAGATGCGGCTGAATTTGACCGCTTGTGGCGTTGCGTATTCAACGTGCCAGCGCTGTTTATCCGCTCCCATTGTGCCGCCGTGCAGATGATGTTTGCCGTTATTTTGTGTCAGTTGATACGTTTGACCGTTCAGACAGTAACGCCCGTGGGCGATCCGGTTAGCGTAACGCCCAATGGTTGCACCGAAATAAGCCGTTTGGCGATGCCAATTTTGCGGCGTTGTGCCGACTAACAGTTCCCGTACTTCATTTTCTAAAGTGAGCTGACAAGAGAGCCAACTTGCACCGATGTCCGCCAGTGTAATTTTTAGCCTGTCATTTTCCAGTACATAGAGATTCATTTTTCCCCCTTTGAATATCGCACAGGCTACGCTGTGCTTAGATCAGTTTTACCCCATCGCTAGCGGTACAGAGGTAAAACGTTTCTTGAATACCGGTCTGTTTTTGGTAGTTTTCCGCAATTAAGCGGCGTAGCGGTTCGACCTTGTGATCCGGTACTAAACAGACGATACAGCCCCCGAAACCGCCGCCGGTCATTCTCGCTCCCCCGTCTTTACCGATTGCGACTTGGGCTAGTTCGGCCAAATAATCAATTTCCGGAATCGTGATTTCAAAATCATCACGCATTGAATCGTGTGATGCTGCCATTAGTGTGCCGAGTGTTTGCATATCTCCTGATTTGAGGGCATCAGCGGCAGCTAAGACCCGATGATTTTCGCTGATAACGTGTTTGGCTCGTTTGTAAGCCAGTTCATTAAATTGTTGTAGTGCCGATGCCCGTTCGCTAAATTGTTCGGGGCTGACATCTCGTAAGGCGTTCGCCCCAAAGAATTGGGCAGCGATTTCACACTCTTGACGGCGGCTATTGTATTCGCCTGTTACCAAATCGTGTTTGACATTGGAATTGATGATCGCAATCGCATAGCCTTGCGGCACGGACGTTGGCGTAATCTCAAGGGAACGGCAGTCAATCATTATTAAATGATCTTTCTGACCCAGTGCCGAAGTGAGCTGATCCATATTGCCGCAGTTTGCGCCGACAAACTGATTTTCAGCTTGCTGACCGATGAGGGCAATCTCGGTCAAAGAGAGCGACAGATCGCCTAGCACTTGGCAGGTCTTGCCGATCGCAATTTCAAGTGCCGCCGATGAACTTAACCCCGATGACATCGGCACGTTACTCGTCATAGCAATATCCGCTCCCTGTACAAATTCAGGGCAACGGGCTTGAATATAGTGGATCACCCCCCGCACATAGTTTTTCCATTTATCTTCGCTGTGGGGAAGCGGTTTTTTAATATCAAAAGCGTCCGTTTCGTGAATATCAATAGCATAGACCCGCCAAATACTATCGTCTCGTGGGCTAAAACTGACCGCCATTCCGTAGTTAATCGCGCAGGGCATCACAAAGCCATCATTGTAATCGGTATGTTCCCCGATAATATTTACCCGCCCCGGTGCAAAAACCGTTTTCTGTGCGGGGTAGCCAAAATGTTGCTCGAAAGCCGTATTTGAAGCGATGATTGGAGAAGTGGTTGAAGTCATAATAATCCCTTTATAACGCAGTAGTGTGTTTATAGTGAATGTCTTGGCTGACGGCAAGTAGGCGTTCGGCGGCTTGTTCGGGGGTAAGATCCCGTTGTGATTCCGCCATCATTTCATAGCCAACCATAAACTTACGCACGGTCGCCGAGCGTAACAGCGGCGGATAAAAATGCGCGTGCAGTTGCCAGTGAGATTGTTCGGATTGATGGAAAGGGGCGAAATGAAGCCCCATTGAATACGGAAAGCTGATGTTAAATAGGTTATCGTAGCGGGTGGTTAGTTTTTTTAATGCTAAGGCAAAATCGGCGCGTTCCGCTTGATTTAATTGCGTGATAGAGGTGAACTGCTTTGCTTTCGGCAGTAATAGCGTTTCAAACGGCCAGCTTGCCCAATAAGGTACAACAGCGATCCAATCCGCCGTTTCTACGACAATCCGCTCTTTTAATTGTAATTCCCGCTGGGCATAGTCGAGTAATAGCGGCGATTGATATTGGGCGAAATAGTCCGCTTGGCATTGGTCTTCAATGGCTAATTCATTCGGGAGAAAATTGCTTGCCCAAATTTGCCCGTGAGGGTGAGGATTGGAACACCCCATCATTTCCCCTTTATTTTCAAAAATTTGTACCCAGCGGTAACGCTCGCCCAACTCATTAGCTTGCATTTGCCACGTTTGAATGACTTGCTCAATTTCGGTATTGCTTAATAACGGCAAGGTTTTGCTGTGATCGGGGGAAAAACAGATCACCCTACTTTCGCCTTGAGCGTGCGCACATTTGAACAGCGGATCATCGTGGCTACTCGGGGCAGGGGTATCCGGTAATAAGGCAGAGAAATCGTTGCGGAAAACAAAAGGCTTTTGATACGCCGGATTTTGCTCGCCGGTGATGCGTTTATTACCGGGGCAGAGGTAACAGCTCGGATCGTAACTGGGCTTTTCGTCTTGCACTGGTGTTTCTTGCTGCCCTTGCCACGGGCGTTTTGCCCGATGGGGCGAAACGAGAATCCATTGATTTTTCAATGGGTTAAAACGGCGGTGAGGGTGATCGTTGAGGATAAAGGCTTCGCTCATAATACGCTCTTTAAGTTTTAATTGAAATGGGGAGAGTATAACCAAAGGCAGATAAAGATTGTGTGAGCGAGATCACAAAACCGCAAGAAATTCCACCACAACAGGCGGTCGGTTTGGAAAGAGATTAGGCGATGTTATGGATTAAACGCACAAATAGACCTTTCAATATCATTGTAGGAACGCTGGTGATCAGGCAAGACCAAAAGATGATAACGGGCACAAGCCTTGTGCCCCCAGCTACTGCGCAATCTTTAGCCCGATGCAACTGCCCATAATATCGGCATTTTATGCGATATTATGGGCAGTAGAGCAATCATATTGGTTGGGTTAGAGATTGCCGTTTTTGATATTTTCAAGCATTTCCCAACGTTCAAATGCCTGTTCCAGTGCCATTTCCGCTTCCGCCAGTTTTTGCAGTTGCACTTGGGTGTAAGCGGGCGTTTGGCTGAAGAAATCGGCACGATTAACCTCTTGTTGCAGGCTTTCAATCTCGGCTTCTAACTGTTCCATTTGTGTCGGTAACGCCTCCAATTCCCGCTGTTCTTTATAGGATAGTTTCACCTTTTTAGGCGTTTCTTTGGCTTTTGCGACAGCAACAAGCGGTGGGTTTTCCGCAGTTTTTTGCAAGATTTTCTCGCTATCTGCCCGCTTGTTTTGAGCTTGAGCGGCGAAGTAATTTTCCTGCTGCTGTTTAGCATCAAAATAGCCGCCGACATATTTATTGACTATGCCGTTGCCTTCAAACATAAAACATTCGGTAACGGTGTTATCCACAAATTGTCGGTCGTGGCTGACGACAAGCAGTGTGCCTTGATAATCGCTCAACATCTCTTCAAGCAATTCCAAGGTTTCCACATCAAGATCGTTGGTCGGTTCGTCCAAAATTAATAAATTATTCGGTTTGAGCAGTAATTTTGCCAGCAATAAACGGTTACGCTCGCCGCCGGATAGGGCTTTAACCGGCGTCATTGCCCGTTTCGGCGGGAATAAAAAGTCCTGTAAATAGCCGAGAACGTGGCGTTTTACGCCGTTGATCTCGACATCTTGCTTGCCGTCTGCCACGTTGTCCATTACGCTTTTTTCGGGATCAAGCTCGGCACGGTATTGGTCAAAGTAAGCCACTTCCAATTTTGTGCCGCAGCGTACTGTGCCGGCGGTCGGTTGGATTTCGCCGAGCAAGAGTTTAATCAGGGTGGTTTTGCCGATGCCGTTTGCGCCGATGAAAGCGATTTTATCGCCTCGCAAAATCGTGGTAGTGAAATTTTTGAGCAGCGTTTTGCCGCCGATTTCGTAGCTTGCATTGTCTAATTCAAACACAATTTTGCCGGAACGAGAAGTGTGATCGAGTTGAATTTTTGCCGTACCTTGAACTTCTCGGCGGTTGCGTCTTTCTTCCCGCAGGGCTTTTAAGGCGCGAACCCGCCCTTCGTTACGGGTGCGGCGGGCTTTGATGCCTTGTCGAATCCACACTTCTTCTTGGGCGAGCTTTTTATCAAATAGTTCGTTTTGTAACGCTTCAACCCGTAAATCTTCCGCTTTGGCAACGAGATATTTATCGTAGTTACTTGGATAAGAAACTAATTTTCCGCGATCGAGATCGACAATACGGGTTGCCATTTTGCGAATAAAAGCACGGTCGTGGGAAATAAAAATGATCGCCCCTTTGAAATCCAGCAATAAATCTTCCAGCCACGCAATCGCATCAATATCCAAGTGGTTGGTCGGCTCGTCCAGCAAGAGTACATCGGGATCGGCAACCAACGCTCGCGCGAGTGCGGCACGGCGTACCCAACCGCCAGAGAGTTCGCACAAACGTTTTTCGGGATCAAGTTCTAGCCGTTTGAGCGTATCTTGAATGCGGTTTTCAAATTGCCAGCCGTTGGCGTGTTCGAGCTGTGCTTGAATATCGGCGAGGCGGGTCATCAGTATTTCGCTGTAATCGGTCTGCATTTGCTGCGAAATATGGTGATATTGCTTTAGCAGATCGGCTAAATGGGCGATGCCTTCGGCGACGTAATCAAACACGCTGTCTTCGATATGGCGGGGCGGATCTTGCTCAAGACGGGTTACGACAATATCTTTTTCAAATACCAATTTGCCGTCGTCCAGTTGCACTTCGCCTGCCAGCACTTTCATCAGGGTGGATTTGCCCGCACCGTTGCGTCCGACCAAGCACACACGTTCGCCCGATTCAATATGCAGTTCGGTGTGATCGAGTAGTGGGTGGTCGCCAAAGCCAAGATAGGCGTGAGAAAGGTTAATCAGAGCCATAATATTTATGAAATAATGAATAATTTGCAAATTTTAGCAGGTTTCCCGCCGCTTGTAAGCGGTCGGTTAAGCGGAAAACTTTACAATAATTTTCTTAGACAAACCGAAGATTGCATACTACCATATAGCCGACTTTTTCTTTGAGCAGCTTGTGATGACCGAAAATCGTAAATTCCAAACCATTGCCATTGTCGGCAAGCCCCGCCACGACATTGCGTTGCAAACCCATTTGGCAGTGTATAACTGGTTGAAAGATAGGCAATATAATGTGTTAGTGGAAGCGAAAATCGCCCAACAGCTTGAGCTGCCGAATGCGACCAGTATCAATGAGATCGGCGAATGGGCGGATTTGGTGATCGTGATCGGCGGCGACGGCAATATGCTAGGCATTGCCCGCCAGTTGGCAAAATACCGTGTGCCGCTCATTGGTATCAATCGGGGCAATTTGGGATTTCTGACGGATATTGCCCCTCAAACCGCTTTTGAGCAACTGCATAGCTGCTTAGAACGGGGCGAGTTTATGATTGAAGATCGCTTTTTGCTTGATGCCCGCATTGAACGTAACGGCAAGGTGATTGAATCGAATAATGCCCTTAACGAAGTGGTGCTGCACTCCAGTCAAATTGCCCGCACCATTGATTTTGAAGTGTATATTGATGGGCGTTTTGCGTTTTCGCAACGCTCGGACGGGTTAATTATCGCCACGCCGACCGGCTCAACTGCCTACTCACTGTCAGCGGGCGGGCCGATTTTAACGCCGAATATGAATGCGATTGCCCTTGTACCAATGAACCCGCACAGCCTCTCTTCCCGCCCTCTCGTAGTGGACGGCGACAGTGTGATTTCGCTGCGTTTCGCTCAATATAATCAGCCGAATTTGGTGATGAGCTGCGATAGTCAGCATCTGTTGCCGTTTGAAACCCAAGATCGCATTATTGTGCAGAAAAGCCCCGACAAGCTGAAGTTGCTACATCTCAAAGATTATAACTATTTCAATGTGTTAGGCTCAAAATTAGGTTGGTTGAGCAAACTCTTCTAGCCGTTGATAAATATTCTGTGCATAAAGCACCTCGCCGATTTGCTCTGCGTTTTCCTGCTGCCCAATCCACTCAAACCCGCAACGTTTTGCCACTTGATTGCTGCGGAGATTATGCACTGCACATTTGAGTATATAGCAACTGAAATGGATTTTGGTTGCTTCAATCAGCCTTATCACGCCTTGGCTGACAATCCCCCGCCCTTGATAAGTCGGCGAAAGCCAATAGCCGATATGTGCCGTTCGGTTTTGCCAATCAATTGTCGGATTAAAACTGAGCGTGCCGACTGCCTGCCCTTCGACACAAATCGCCCACACATAACCGATACCCTGTTCGGCTTCCTGCTCGCATTTTTTGACGAACAGCGTTGTATCGCTTAATTGCGTATTGAACGGCGTCCAGTTCACAAATTGGCAAAGATAATCACGATGGCGATCAATCTGTTGGAAAAGTGAAGCGGCGTGCCGACTATGCAGTTTTTCTAAGCGAGTATCGGCAGTTACTACAAGTGTATCGGGGAGTGTTTGGATCATCTTTTTGCCCTGAATAGATTGAAGAAGCGTTTCACCTTATCACCAAACTGATGAAAATAAAATCAATTTTCGTGGGTTTTATCGCTTATTTCGGCAAAAGTGTGAGAAATACGAGGGAAAGAGTTCAAAAGCCTGTGAATTTATGTTATCAATAACTTTCACGCTTATTATAAATAGAATGAATAGGACACAACATTATGAACGGTGCAAAATTAACGGTTGAGTGCCTTAAAGCCCACGGTGTAACCACGGTGTTTGGTTATCCGGGCGGGGCGATTATGCCGACTTATGATGCCATTTATGATTCCGGTTTGGAGCATCTTTTATGCCGCCACGAGCAAGGGGCGGGAATGGCGGCTATCGGCTATGCCAGAGCCAATAAAACAGTGGGAGTGTGCATTGCGACTTCCGGTCCGGGGGCGGCAAATCTAATTACCGCCTTGGGCGATGCACTGATGGATTCGATTCCGGTAGTGGCGATTACCGGACAGGTCGCCAGTCATTTGATTGGCACGGACGGTTTTCAGGAAGCGGATGTATTGGGGCTGTCTTTAGCCTGTACCAAGCACAGCTTTATTGTGCAAACGATTGATGAACTGCCGGAGATTATCGCCAAAGCGTTCCAAATTGCCCAAAGCGGTCGCCCCGGCCCTGTACTGATTGATATTCCCCGTGATATTCAGTTGGCACAAACCCAAGCCTCGCCGATTGTTTTACCTCTTGATAAACCGGCGGCTTTAAGTGCCGAGAAGTTACAACAAGCGGTCGAATTACTGCAAAAATCGACAAAACCGATTGTCTATGTCGGGGGCGGGGTGGGAATGGCGAATGCCGAGCCGGCATTGCGTCAGTTTTTAGCGATCACCCAAATTCCGAGCGTGTCCACCCTGAAAGGGCTGGGAGCAATTCCTGCCGATACCCCGTACTATATGAGTATGATCGGAATGCACGGCACAAAAGCGGCAAACCTTGCAACGCAAGAAGCAGATTTATTATTGGTGTTCGGCGCACGTTTTGATGATCGGGTTACCGGTAAATTGAGCGAGTTTGCCCCGAATGCTAAAGTCATTCATTGCGATATTGATATTGCCGAACTGGGCAAATTACGCCGTCCGGACATTGCTTTGCAAGGGGATTTGGTGCAGGCTTTCCAAGCCTTGTCGATCCCGTTGAATATCGGTGAATGGCAAGCCCACGTTACCCGACTCAAGCAGCAATTTGATGTTCAATATCAGCAAAATAGCGGTGATGATCCGATTAACCCGTGGTGGCTGCTTAATACCCTCTCTGAGAAAAAAGATCCGCATAATGCGATTATTGTTACCGATGTCGGACAGCACCAAATGTGGTCGGCACAGCATATTAAGCATTATGCGCCGACTAATTTCATCACTTCCGCAGGCTTCGGCACAATGGGATTTGGTTTGCCGGCGGCGATCGGGGCGAAAAAAGCGCGTCCGGACGCCGAAGTGATTGTGGTAACCGGCGATGGCTCAATTATGATGAATATTCAAGAGCTTGGCACACTTGGGCGGGCAAATACGCCGATTAAAATTGTGTTGCTGGATAATCAACGGCTAGGAATGGTACGCCAGTGGCAAAACCTCTTTTTCAATGCCCGTTTCAGCCAGACGATTTTAGATGATAATCCGGATTTCGTTGTGTTGGCATCGGCGTTCGGTATTGCGGCGGAACGGATCGAAAAGGGCAGCGAAGTCAGTGCTGCGTTAGATCGACTGCTGAACAGCCCGTCAGCTTACTTATTGCATATTTGTATTCCGCAGGAAGAAAATGTGTGGCCGCTCGTGCCGCCGAATGCGTGTAATGCGGATATGTTGGAGGAATAAAATGCAGCGTTATCAATTAGAGATTAAAGCGAACAAACGCCCTGAAGTGCTGGAGCGTTTGCTGAGAGTGATCCGCCACCGTGGATTTGAAGTGTGCCATTTAACGGCGGAAATCGATGAAAATCGTGTAACGGTTCAGGTAACCGTGCAGAGCGAACGAGATAGATCATTATTAGTGCATCAGCTCATCAAACTGCCCGATGTAATGGACATTCAGTAACGGCAAGCGGTGAGTTGTTGAATAAAATGTGCAATATTATGTAGCAGTTGCACAAATTTGTTTTTTGTTCACTTGTAGGGACACACTGCGTATGTCCAGATTTTAACCTATTGAAATAATTTGATTTTTATAAAGGACACACGCAGTGTGCCTCTACATTCTGTTAAAATGTCTATTTTTGTGCATTTGCTACATAATACCGAAAATGTACAAAATTCCGTAATTGTCTCAAAGTAAAGGACGCTCGACCGAGCGTCCTTTTTCTTGGGAAACTGTTATTTTTTCTTGGTTTTTGTGCCGGATTTTTTCGCTTTCTTCGTCCCCACTTTGTGTGCTGTTTTAGCTTTTTTCGGCTTAATGGTGGCGACTTCCTTAAAAACAGCAACGGCTTTTTTGGCTTTCTGCTTAGCGGTTTTGCCCTCGCTTTTTGGCTTACGCAGGCTAGTAATTAGGGCAAAGTCGATTTTTTTATCGTCTAAATTCACTCCGATCACTTTAACGTTTACCGGATCGCCCAATCGATACATCATTCCGTTAGCGCCAACCAGCCGTTGCCGTTCATTATCAAAATGATAATAGCCGTTATCCAAGGTGGAGATGTGGACTAGCCCGTCAATTAACAATTCATTGAGTTTTACAAATAAACCGAAGCCGGTAACGCTTGAAATGACCCCGTCAAAGGCTTGCCCGATATGATCCTGCATATATTCGCATTTGAGCCAATCGGCGACTTCACGGGTTGCCTCGTCCGCACGCCGTTCCGTTGCCGAGCATTTTTCGCCAAATTGTTGCATATCCTCAAATTTATAGTGATAACCGCCGCCGTCCGTGTAGTAGCGAGTATTGCCTTTTTGCTTTTCAATCAAATACTTAATCGAACGGTGCAGCAGTAAATCGGGATAGCGGCGAATCGGCGAGGTAAAATGGGCGTATTGGGTCAGCGCCAAGCCGAAATGTCCTTCGTTTTCCGGTGAATAGACCGCCTGTTTTAGAGATCGTAACAGCATTGTTTGGATCAATTCTCGATCAGGGCGTTCCCGTATCGCGTCTAACAACTTGGCATAATCTTTCGGCGTGGGCGTCAGCCCGCCGTCTAATGTCAGCCCGCACTCTTTGAGAAACAGTTTAAAGCCGGTGAGTTTTTCTTCGCTAGGTTGGGCGTGAATACGGAATAATGCCGGCTCATCCGCTTCTTCGACAAAACGTGCCGCTGCAATATTGGCTAAAATCATACATTCTTCGATGATTTTATGGGCATCGTTGCGGATCAGCGGTTCAATACGCTCAATTCTGCCTTGCGGATTAAAAATAAACTGGCTTTCAACCGTTTCAAACTCAATCGCTCCCCGCTTTTGACGGGTTTCGACCAAGGTTTGATACATTTGATGCAAGGTATCCAAATGAGGCACTAGATAAAAATAACGCTCCCGCAGGGTTTCATCGCCGTTGAGAATATTGGCGACTTTCGTATAGGTTAAACGAGCGTGGGAGTTCATCACTGCTTCGTAAAAACGGAAATCGGTGAGCGTACCTTTAGGCGAGATTTGTATTTCGGCAACTAAGCAGAGCCGATCGACTTGCGGGTTGAGAGAACATAGCCCGTTTGACAAAATTTCCGGCAGCATCGGAATCACCCGATTTGGAAAGTAAACCGAGTTACCCCGCTGTTGTGCCTCAAGATCGAGCGCCGTTTTAGGACGGACGTAATAGCTCACATCGGCAATTGCCACCCATAATCGCCAGCCCTTATCCTCTTTTTGACAGAAAACGGCGTCGTCAAAATCCCGTGCACTTTCGCCGTCAATCGTAATTAACGGTAAGTGGCGAAGATCGACTCTCCCCTGTTTTGCCTCCTCCGGTACCTCTTCCGAAAATTGACGCACCTGCTTTTCCACACCTTCCGGCCAACTATGCGGAATATTGTGATTGCGTAATGCAATCTCAACTTCCATTCCGGGCGCAAGATTATCGCCTAAAATTTCGGTGATAAACCCGACAGGGCGTTTAAAATCCGCTTGGCGTGGCTGCAATTCCACCACCACGACTTGCCCCATTCTCGCACCGAGGCGGTGTTCCTCCGGAATTAAAATATCTTGGTTAATCCGACTGTCGTCCGGCACAACATAATTGATGCCCGACTCGGTAAAAAAGCGCCCGACAATTTGTTTTTTACGGGATTCCAGCACCCGTACAATCCGCACTTCCTTACGCCCACGTCGATCGACCCCGTTGGGTTGAGCCAGCACAAAATCACCGTGCATCACCCGTACCATTTGCCCGTTTGGGATAAACCAATCGTCATCGCCTTCCACTTGTAAAAAACCGTAGCCATCCCGATGCCCGATAACCGAACCTTTGAGTAAATCCATTTTTTCCGGCAAGGCGTAACGGCGGCGTTTGGTAAACACTAATTGCCCTGCCGTTTCCATTGCTCGTAAACGGCGGCGAATGGCCTCTTGGCGTGCTTCATCGTGAATTTGAAAAGCGGCAAGCAATTCCTCTTTACTCATTGGCGCATCATATTCCCGAATGGTTTGCAAAATAAATTCCCGACTAGGGACGGGGTTATCGTATTTTTCTAATTCTTGTTGATAGTTTGGATCTTGTTTCATTATCTCTCTCTAAAATGTATTGAATAGTATTTGTTGGAATGTGAAATGGAAAACTGACGCTAGCACATTGATGCTAGGATAGAGGCTAAATATGTCAATTTGATGACATCTCGTATTCTAACACACCAAACCGCACTTGTACGAAAAGTTTTCCCGACAAGCTACAAGCGGTCGATTGAGAGCCTTTGTTTGCAAAATCACAGCACTATCCGGTATTTGCAGAGAAAATAGCGTTTGCAAATTTTCTCGTGAAATGACCTGCTTGTGCCGACTTTACGTTGTCTTGCGAAGTAATCTCGTCATTTTTACCCAAATTGGCGAAATGGTTGGCTGAATTTGTGATGTTGTTCACAATAAAATAACAAATTCAACAAAAATAAAACAATTAAGTTGGTTTTTGCGATATTTATTGCCACAATGCGTGCGTTTTCGTTAAGAGAGGGCTTTGCGATGAAATTTATTCAAATCCGTTCCGAGATTGGGGCGGGGAAAATCGGCACAACGGCAGGCGTAGATTGGCTTTGGGCGCGCTATCAGCAGGAATACGGCGAAACGCCCTCGCATCGTTTCAGTTTGCAGACGGTGAGCGATTACAAATTTGCGGAGGCGAAATATATTGATACGCTCTGCCAGTTCTTTCGCCGACAGGTTGTGCCGCCGTTAAGCGAAATAATCGCTCAAGCGGCATTGCCAATTGTAATCAGCGGCGATCATTCCAATGCGATTGCAACTTTGTCCGCCTTGTGCCGAGCCAACCCTGACAAGTGGATAGGCGTTGTTTGGATTGATGCCCATTGCGATCTGCACACACCTTTTACCACGCCGTCAGGCAATTTGCACGGAATGTCGTTAGCCGCCGTTACCCGCCAAGATAATTTAGCTGCCCAGAGCCGTCAGCCGAGCGAAATGGTGCAGGGCCTGTGGCAGCAACTGAAACAACTTGCGCCCGACAGCCGTGGGATTCAACTTTCGGATCTCTGCTTTTTGGGGCTACGCAGTTACGAAGCGGCGGAAAAAGCCCTACTTTCCGAGCACTCTATTCCCCACTTTTCGGTAGAAGATATTCGCCACATCGGGCTGGATAACGTGTTGAAGATGGTTGCGCAGCAATTTGAAGCAGTGGATTTGCTTTATGTTACCTTTGATGTCGATGCGTTAGACGCCGAGTTAATTCCGTGTACCGGCACACCCGAACCGAACGGTTTTCGTGAGCAGGAAGTGGTACAGATTTTGCAAGCGGTGCTTGGTTCACCTAAACTGGCAATGTTTGAAATCACCGAGCTGAACCCGACGCTTTCGGCAAACTCGCAAGATTATGAACGGGTTTACCGCCTGTTTAAATTTGCCGTCCAGTGTTGCAAGCGGTCGGTTGGGCAGTAAAGTGTGCAATAAGCATTTTATGAGTTAGAAATCTAGCCGTCTAGATTGCGAAAACGTGGCGTTTTGATTAAAATAACGCCCGTTTTTTATTAGCATTAGGAAGATAAAATGGCAGATTGGAACGGTGAATATATTAGCCCTTACGCAGAGCACGGCAAGAAAAGCGAGCAAGTGAAGAAAATTACGGTATCCATTCCGATTAAAGTGTTGGAAATTTTAACCAATGAACGCACACGCCGCCAAATTAAAAATCTTCGCCACGCCACAAATAGCGAGCTGTTATGCGAAGCCTTTTTGCACGCGTTTACCGGTCAGCCGTTGCCGACTGACGATGATTTAATGAAAGAACGCAATGATGAAATTCCGGAAGAAGCCAAACAACAAATGCGTTCAATGGGCATCGACCCTGATAATTGGCAATATTAATTTATTATAATTTCTGTCCCCGTTTGTATGGGGATTTTTTAAAACCTAAAAATTTATGGGAGGAAACAATGAAACACTCACAAATTCACCGAGAGGTGATCTGGACGCTTTGGCTGACGCTGTTTTATGTGATCGGCTGGGTCGGCTGTGCCTATTTTTCGCCGAACGGGCAAGGCTGGCTCGGCTTTCCGCTTTGGTTTGAGCTGGCTTGCGTCTATTTGCCGTTGGTGTTCATTTTGTTGGTCAGCTTGGTGATTAAAACAATTTTCCAAGAGATTGAGTTAGAGGGAGACGAATAATGAATACACAATTAATATTCCCTCTGATTGCTTACTTAGTTTTTGTGTTCGGCGTGGCGTTTTATGCCTATCGCAAACGGCAGGGCGGCAGTTTTATTTCCGAATACTATGTCGGCGGGCGCTCAATGTCCGGCTTTGTGTTAGCGATGACCACCGCGGCGACGTATGTCGGGGCGAGTAGTTTTATCGGCGGGCCGGGGGCAGCCTATAAATACGGCTTGGGTTGGGTGTTGTTGGCGATGATTCAAGCGCCGGCAGTGTTGCTTACCTTAGGGGTCGTCGGCAAAAAGTTAGCGATACTTGCCCGCCAAACCAATAGCGTAACGATTAACGATATTCTGTTTGCCCGCTACCAAAATCGTGCAGTGGTGTGGCTCTCCAGTTTGGCATTGCTACTTTCGTTTTTTGCGATGATGACGGTGCAATTTATCGGGGCGGGTAGGCTGTTGGAAACTACGCTCGGCATTTCCTACCAAACCGCTATTTTGATTTTTGCAGTTACCGTGGGGCTTTATACCTTTATCGGCGGCTTTAGAGCGGTGGTTTTAACCGACACCATTCAAGGCTTGGTGATGATTGTCGGCACATTGCTGCTATTAGGCGGGGTGATTTATGCGACCGGCGGTGTGGAAAATGCGATTGCCCAGCTACAAGGGATCAACCCCCAACTGATTGAACCATACGGGATTGACGAACGCCCGCTGGATTTCACCTTTATGACCTCGTTTTGGGTATTGGTCTGCTTCGGGCTGATCGGCTTGCCGCCTCTTGCGGTGAGAAGTATGGCGTACAAAGACAGCAAAGCCCTGCACCGCGGGTTGATTATCGGTACGATTGTGGTCATTTTGCTGATGTTCGGTATGCACTTAGCCGGTGCGTTAGGACGTGCCGTGTTGCCGGATCTCAAAGTGGCGGATCAAGTGATTCCAACCTTGATGTTGCAAGTGCTGCCACCGGTCATTGCAGGGATTTTCTTAGCCGCACCAATGGCGGCGATAATGTCCTCCATTGACTCACTGCTGATTCAATCATCTTCGACACTGATTAAAGATCTCTATTTGGCTATCCGCCCGAAAGCAATGGATAATGAAGGTAAAATCAAGCTATTTTCAACCCTCACGACACTCTCTATCAGCGTACTGCTCGTATTTGCAGCGATCAACCCGCCGGATATGCTGATTTGGTTGAATTTATTGTCATTGGGCGGTTTGGAAGCGACTTTCCTTTGGGTGATTGTGTTCGGACTGTTCTGGAAAAAAGCAAATGCGACAGGGGCGCTGTGCTCAATGATCGGCGGCTTGGCAAGTTATGTGTTACTGACGAGCTTCGGGATTAAGATCTTCAATTTCCACACAATTGTGCCGGCATTAGTGATCGGCTTAGTGGCATTTTTGATCGGTAACCTGTTCGGCAAAAAAGCGTAACCGCCAAAAATGAAGGATTAAGGGCACGCTCGGCGTGTCCTTTCACTTTTCAATAGATGGATTATTAAGGGAAAAATGGCTCTTTTTTATTCTGATAAACGTGCAAAAAAAGTGGCTCAACCGACCGCTTTACAACGTTTTGCTGTGCAAGCCTTAGATTATCAGGGGTTGGGCGTAGCGAAATTAAACGGCAAAACGTGGTTTATTGAAAATGCGCTGCCCGATGAAGTGGTGGATGCCGATATTCTGGAGGAAAAACGCCAATACGGGCGGGCGCAAGCGGTTAGATTTATTCAAAAATCTGCAAAACGCCAAGATCCGCATTGTGCCGTTTATCACCAATGCGGCGGCTGCCAAATGCGCCATATTCCGATCGAGCTACAACGGGACACCAAACAAAGCACGCTTTTTCGCCGTTTGCAAACATTACAAGCCGAACCGATTGTGTGTGAACCGATGCTGGCGGGCAATGCCGCCCGTTATCGCAGACGAGCGAAGTTCAGCGTAATGTGGGAAAAAGGTCAACTCGTGATCGGCTTTCGCCAAGCCAACTCACACGCAATTATTCCGCTGCAAGATTGCGATGTGTTAGAACCGGCATTAGCGGCACTATTGCCGCCGTTACAGCGGCTGTTTGCCGCTTGGCAGCAGAAAAAGGCGGTCGGGCATATTGAGCTGGTACGGGCGGATAACGGTGTCGCAATGTTGCTCCGTCATATTGGCGAATTGAAAGAGGCAGATCGAACACATTTGCTGGCGTTTGCCGAGCATTATCATCTAATGCTGTTTGTGATGACGGATAAAGATCAGCTTGAGCAGTGGTACGGCGAACCGCCTTTTTACACCATTAACGGCTTGAAACTCGGTTTTTCAATTCGGGATTTTATCCAAATCAATGCCGATCTTAATGAAAAAATGGTGGCGCAAGCCCGTGAAAATGCGCAACGTAACGGCATCAGCAATGCGGCATTTTACCAAACGGATCTTGATCAGTCTTTTATCGATCAGCCGTGGGCGGCACAGCCTTTTAATAAAGTACTGCTTGATCCGGCTCGGCAGGGGGCATATTTTGCGTTGGCACATTTGTGCCGTCTTGCACCGGAACGCATTGTTTACGTCTCTTGCAATCCGGCAACGCTAGTTCGAGATGCGGAGAAGCTGATTCAGGACGGTTACCGCTTGGCGAAGTGTGCGATGATCGATATGTTTCCCCATACCGCCCATTTGGAATCTATCTCGCTCTTTGTGAAAAAGTAGCGCAATTTGCAAGAAAAGCACGCAAACAGACCGCTTGCCAAGGATAAACCAGAAAATGCTGCCGCTTTACAAGAAGGTTTTTGGTAGTTTGCGGAAAAAGTGGTAGGATAACGGCATTTTATTTTTGAGAAATCGGCATAATGACAGAGACATTGAGAATTGCAACCCGCCAAAGCCCGTTGGCATTATGGCAGGCGAATTTTGTGAAACAGGCGTTAGAACAGCATTTTCCAAACTTAGTCGTTGAGTTGGTAACGATGGTTACCAAAGGCGATATTATTTTAGATACGCCACTTGCCAAAATTGGCGGAAAAGGCTTATTTGTCAAAGAATTGGAGTTAGCTTTGCTGGAAGGCAGAGCCGATATTGCCGTTCACTCAATGAAAGATGTGCCGATGTTTTTCCCCGAAGGTTTAGGCTTGGCGGTGATTTGCGAGCGTGAAGATCCGCGAGATGCGTTTGTTTCCAACCAATATGCGAGCTTGGCGGCGTTGCCGGCAGGCGCAGTGGTGGGAACATCTAGCTTACGCAGACAGTGTCAGTTAATGGCGGCGTATCCGCATTTACAGATCAAATCGTTGCGGGGCAATGTCGGCACTCGCTTAGGCAAATTGGACAATGGCGAATATGATGCGATTATCCTTGCCGCAGCCGGACTGATCCGATTAGGTTTAGCCGAGCGTATCCGCAGTTTTATTCCGATCGAACAATCTTTACCCGCCGCAGGGCAGGGTGCAGTGGGAATTGAAACCCGCCTCAACGATGAGCGTATTCTCAATTATGTGAGCGTCTTACACCACCCCGCAACGGCGGCGTGTGTGATGGCAGAACGGGCAATGAATACCCGTTTACAAGGCGGCTGCCAAGTGCCGATCGGCGGTTTTGCCCGATTAAACGGCGAGGACATTCAGCTCGATGCGTTGGTCGGGGCATTAGACGGTTCAACTATCATTAGAGCCGGCGGGCAAGGGCGTATCGATCAGGCAGTACAATTAGGTGAAGCCGTTGCCGAACAACTGCTTGCGCAAGGGGCGGATCGCATTTTGGCGGAAGTCTATCAGGATTAAACAATGAACGTATTAGTTACACGTCCGGACAGCCGAGGCGAACAATTAGTGGAAATGTTGGCAAAACAGCGTATTTTTGCCATTCATCAACCGCTTTTTCGGCTTGAAGCGGGGCGTGAGCTATCACAACTGCCTTCGGCATTATCCCGCTTGAATAGCGGTGATTATGTGTTTGCGGTTTCAAAAAATGCGGTGGATTTTGCTGATGATACCTTAAAACATACCGGCTTTAAATGGCGTTCGGATCTGCACTATTTTGCGGTAGGGCAGGGAACGGCACAGCATTTTGCCGCCCGTAGCGAACAAGCGGTGCGTTACCCGTTAAAATCAGCAAATAGTGAAGGCTTGTTGGCATTACCCATAATGCAGGATTTAGCCGGCAAAACCGTGTTAATTTTACGGGCGGACAGCGGACGGGCGTTTTTTGCCGAACAAGCCCGACAGCGCGGGGCAAATGTTCAAATTATTGAATGTTATCAACGGATGAAATTAGATACCGACTTAGCCGAACGGCTCAGTTTGGCGAAACGGGCGGGCATTGATACGATTATCGCAACCAGCGGCGATATTTTAACGTTTTTAGCCGAGCAAACCGCCGAAACCGAACAGGCGTGGCTGAAAGCGTGCCGATTAGTCGTGGTCGGCAAACGGGGAGCAGCGATTGCCCGCCAGCTCGGTTGGCAGGCGGAAAACATCTTGATTTCCAATCAAGCGGATAATCATAGTTTATTTGAAATGCTAAACGCAAATCGATAAATTTAACTGAAAACAGGTGGGAACTATGTCAAAACAGAGAAAACAACCAAATATCAGCGAACAAAGCGAACAAGACGTGGCGCTTGTATCTGATAACCAAGACGCACAAACAGAACAAGCGGTTGAATCGGCGGAGGATTTTGCAAAAAAAGTAGAAGAACCGACCGCTTCAACGTCAGATAAGGCGGAAAACACGAATGAGCCGCCAAAGCCAATGCCTGCGAAAGAGAAAAAATCCAGCGGCAAAGGCATTGCCGTCTTAGCGTTATTGATTGCGCTAGGTATTGGTGGGGCAGGGCATTTCTTTGCCAATAGAAAATTTGCCGAAGTTGAGGCGCAGTTGCAAGCCGTGGAACAGAAAGCGATGCAAAATCAGCCGCTGCAAACGGCGGTAGAACTGCCGAGTTTTGAAGCGGAAAAAGCCCAAATTGCGAAATTAGTCGGTGATTATCAGCAATCGTTGGCACGAGTCGAACAACTTGAAAAAGCCCAAACGGCTTACACGCAGCAAATTCAGCAGTTGCAAGCCCAAATTCAAAAATTAGGCTCAAACCCGACTGTTGAACCTTCGGTATGGCTATTATCCGATGCGGATTTTCTGTTGAATAACGCCTTGCGTAAAATGGTGTTGGATAATGATATTGATACGGCGAAAAGCCTGTTGATTGAAGCGGATAATGTGTTGAGCCAAGTCAATCAAAAGGGCGTATTGGCGGTGCGTGAGGCAATTAAAAACGATCTCGCTCAATTAGCCAGTGTCAATAATGTTGATCAAAACAATTTAATGCAACGTTTGTCTCAACTGGCAAACTTAGTGGACGATATGCCGTTGGTTGATGTTGAAGATAGCAAAGCGGACAACGGCGAGGTCAGCGGTTCACTAGAAGATTGGCAGCAAAACCTAGAGAAAAGCGCCAATTCGTTTTTGAGTCATTTTATTCGTGTTAGCGATAAAGGCGCGGTAAACGATAAGGTCTTTGTTGCGCCAAATCAGGAAATTTATTTGCGGGAAAATATCCGCCTGCGTTTGCAAATTGCCATTTTAACCGTGCCACGCCAGCAAAACGAACTGTATAAACAGTCCCTTGAAGCCGTTAGCACTTGGGTGAGAAGCTATTTTGAGGTGAAAAATAGCAATGTCAAAACATTCTTAAAAGAGATTGACGATTTGATCGAACAATCGATTTATGTAGATGCGCCGACCCGTTTGCAAAGTTTGACTTTGCTCGATCAGCTGCTGAATAAAACGCCGAAAGCGGTCGAGAAAATCCAGTTAGATGAAAATAAATCACTGGCGGAGTTAGCGGTTGAGCCAACGGCAGCGGGGCAAACGGAAAAAGCCGCCGAGCCTGCTGCGGAAAAACCGGCTGAGCAGCCCGCTCAAACCGAGCAGCAATAACAAGGGAGAATAGGATTATGTTTCGTGTACTCTTTTTAATGCTTTTGGTGCTGGCGGGAATGCTTGGTGCGCCTTATCTTGCCGGTCATCAGGGCTATGTCAGAATTGAAGCCGGCAGCACCGTGATCGAGATGAGTCTTGTGATGTTGGTGGTCTTTTTTGCCGCTGCAATGGCAGTCATTTATCTCTTGGAATGGGTGATTTCCCGCTTTGTGAGATTAAGCCGGGGTTCTTACCATTGGTTCGGTAATCGGAAACGCCGCAAAGCGCAGCAACAAACCCTCGAAGGCTTGATGAAAATGACCGAAGGCGATTATGCTAAAGCCGAGAAATTGATCGGAAAAAATGCGAAGCACTCTGATGAGCCTATTTTAAACTTTATTAAGGCGGCAGAGGCGGCACAACAAAAAGGCGATGATTTAACCGCCAATAAATATCTTATTGAGGCAACCAAAATTGCCGGCCCGAATAATGTGGCGGTTGAACTTGCCCGTACCCGTATTTTGTTGCTACAAGGCAAATTACCGGCAGCCCGCAGTGCAGTGGACAGTTTGCTTGAACTTGCACCGAATAATACTGACGGCTTGCGTCTTGCGATTGATATTTACCAAAAATCGAAAGCATATAAAGCACTTGATAATGTGTTAGAACATATCGGTCAGCGTAATTTCTTGTCTGCGACCGAGTATGAGGCATTAGAAAATCAAGTGAATGAAGGCTTGCTTGATGAAATTATGAATGAAGAAGGGCAAGAAGGCTTACTGAAATGGTGGGATAACCAACCGAGCCGCCGTCTCCGTTCCGTTCCTCTGCGTGCCACATTGGTTAAACATTTAATCGCAACGGAAGATCACGAATCGGCAGAGCAAATTGCGTTGGAAACCGTCAAGAAATTTGATGATGAACAACTTGCACCGTTTTTCGAGCAACTTACCGCGTTGCAAGTCGATGACGGTAGTAAGTTACTGAAAGTCTTAGAAAAACGGGGACAAAAAGCGAAAGAGCATTACAGCGATGATTACGCCAGAGCGCTGGGCTATCTCTATACCCGCCAAAATGCGTTTGAAAAAGCGAAGAGCTATTTTGTACAGTTACTCGATCACCAAGAGTGCGTCCAGAAAGATCGCATTATGGCACTGTATGTGGCGGAACAAACCCACGATAACCTGCTTGCTCAACGCCTGAAAGAAGAAGATCTCAAAGAGGTACAAGTCGAGGCAAAACCAGTGGAAGAAATTTTATCCTTACCGGAAACTATTGAGCAGAAATAATAGGTATTGTATTGATTACCTTAAAATAATTAGAATTTATTTTTCTAGAAGCTAATTAACATATAAAGGCTGATTTTGAGTTTTTCAAAGTCAGCTTTTTATTATAACTAGACGAAAGTTTAGCTATAAAAACCATACGCTTTACGTATGGAATCAAAGAGCCTAATAAGCGTTGGGTAGAAATAAAAAGTCCTCCTATAATGAATAAGGCTGACAACCAATGTTAAAAACCACTAAAACTAAGAAATTTATCGGTGGGATTTAAGGCTGTTTAAATTGTCTTTAAATGCTCTGTTGTCTAAAGGGTAATCAAACAGATTGACTGATATTGACAATCTTTGACATTCCTCTCTATTATCGAAATTATCCTACACCCAAGGAGCTTTTTATGGAAAATCAGCCCCTCAGATTGGTATTGCTCAAAGCTATTAGGCTACCTTACAAGCCTCAAATGGCTCTTTTCACGATTTAAACCCGCCA
>NZ_JWIZ01000022.1 GCF_001038205.1 Muribacter muris
ATGGCGTTTTAACCACAGTGAAATAAAAGTTCAATTTTCCATTTTAAAACAATTAGTAAAGCAGAATTTATTCTAGTTATCTAGTACAGCCCCTTTAGATATACAAGGGACGCCAGAGTGGCGTCCCTATTGCTATTTTATGACGATATAATCCCGAAAATTTTCCCTCTTTTATTAGAGGAATTTTTACATAAATTCAGGCAAAGGCAACCGCTTGTATCATTACAATATAAGCAAAAAATGCTCTAGTCAGACGGTTAAGGAAATTTTCCAGTAGAGCACAAATCTTTTTTATTTAAGATAAGGTTTGATAATTTCTTGCCAACGCAAGTAACCTGCTCCTAATAAATGTAGCCCATCGTTACTATATTGAAGATTCAGCTTTTTCGTATTGATATCAACAAATGGGGTGTAAATATCAATATAAGTATTTCCCATTTTTTCAGCAATACTTTGAATTTGCTTATTAAATGTCGGAATTTGTTCCCAAAGAGCCGTATGTCCGGGAAATAATTTTAATTCGTTAGAAACCGGTAACAGACTTTGAATGTATAAGCTAGTTTTAGGAGAGTCCTGCTTTATTTTCAGTGATATAGCCTCTAAATTTTTAAGTACATCTTCAATTTTACCTCCTCGTCCTAAATCATTAATACCTATCAATAAAAATATTTTCTGCGGTTTACCCCGTGTTATTGTCTCTAGCCTATCCAAAATGCCTTGCGTAGTATCTCCGCTAATACCTCGATTTTTATAATACGGGTTTTGGTAAAGTTCAAACCATTCATTGCCATCTGAAATACTATCGCCTAAGAAAATAATATCCTTGTTTGAAGTAGGCAATTGTTGGAATAAACTCTCTCGTTGGTAGTAATAATTAGAATGTTTTGCCGGTGAATCAGTATTTAGAGGAGAAGGCGTATTTGGGCTATTACAAGCTGATAGTGCTAAGAGTAGAGATAAAGATAATAATTTTTTCATAGAAAGCTCCGGGGTTAGTTGATGTAGAAGCGAAAATAGTATTGAGCTCCATTCGTGGAATGTCAGCTCTTTTTTGTACCGAATAAAAAGGTCTCTAGGTAAAACTTTCAAATTAAAATAGGAATAGAGAGAAATATAGTGGGGAATTAATAAGAGAGTCAGTCTTGCTGCCGGCTATGGGGAAATGATAATGGATATATTTTGGCATATAGGGCAAAATAGTTGGGAAAAGATGACTTAACGCCTTATAGTACAAGGATTTAAGCCATCTTTTTGAAAAATGAACAAAAAACGTGTCTACATTGTCAATATTCCCCAATCCACAAGTATGGCACTCAAAATAACCTTCAGAGTTATAAATGCCCGAACTGTAATAAAACTTTTACCTTCCTCGCAAATTAAATGCCAGCCGGATTTGGCTTGATTATTCGATGGGAAAACAAACCCATCAACAATGGGCAGATAAATATCATTGTTCCCCTTGAACAATCCGCCGATATTTAGCAAAAGTTCCTAAATCTTTATTAAATTCCCCACAAAATAAATCTCTCATTCTTATTATCGATACCACCTTTTTTCATCGTGATTTTGGTGTAATGGTTTTTATCGACAGTCTCTCAACCAAAGTGGTTTATCATCAAATCGTCAAAACAGAAAAAAACATTTATAAAAGGGCACTGAATAAGCTAAGAGAGAAAGGCTATATGCTTCAATTGGTTACCTGTTATGGGAAAGCCCTTTTTAATACACCGATACAGATGTTCTAATTTCATTTAGCCTCAATGGTCATAAGAAAGCTGAGAAAACAACATAAATCTCATGCAGAAGAGAATTAAAAACGATGATAAGGGCATTAAAGCATAGTACAAAAAATGAATTTTATCTTCGCTTATCCTATTATAAGTGCATTTCCCTACCTTATTTTGGATGTGTTATCTGTTAAATACCAGCAAGCAGGTTGATGATTTTTTATTCGGTTTAGTTGAGTACGACCCATTGACCACTTGGAGGGAAAAGTGGTCAATGACTACCTCTAAGTAAAGCCTGCCTCTGTAGCAATATAGGTGATATTCTCAAACTAAATCTGGTTAGGGGAAGAAGGTAGCGTTGATGTGCAAGATTTGCCTCAAATTCAATCGCCTTCGTTTCCATACTTCCAGTGGGGCAAGGAGCTCTAAAGGCATCCGTCAATGGTAAATCGTAGCACGATATAGCGTTAAATAACGTGCTAACTACTGAGAGGATGAAAGATCATCGGGAGGAAACTTTTTTGCTGGATATTGCCGCTGTATAATTGCTTGCTCTTTGCCCACAGATGTTGGATTTTCCATTGGTTCAGGCGTAATAGCAGTACGGATACCTAAATATTAGAGTGTCCAACGGTTGAGTACCGCCTTTTATTTTTAGACAAGTTTACCAATATGTCTTTTAAATATTGTAGGAAATTAGACCATTACAGGGTAGATTGTTACTTATGGCTACGCTTTCGGCGGTTCGTCTTTTTTGCGTTCCGGATCAAATTTTACTACCGGGACGCAGCCACGGCACGCCCCTTGTTCTACGCCGAGATCTTTACAGAGGGCGTTATATTTATCCATCAGTTTACGAAAAAACGATTTTGGTTGTTCTGTCATTGCCTTTTCTCCTAGCACAGATGATTATTGAGCCATATTGGGTTTTGTGGTTTTGAGACGGTAACGTTTGTCTAGCATACAGAGTAGGCCGCCAAGTGCCATAAAGACACCGCCCAGCCAAATCCAGCGGATAAACGGCTTATAGTATAACCGCACGCCCCAAGAGCCGTCTTCCAATCTTTCACCGAGGGCGGCATAGAGATCACGGGTAAAGCCCCAATCAATTGCAGCTTCGGTCATTCCCATTTTGCTGACATTATAGAAACGTTTTTCGGCGTGCAGTGTCGCTTCGTATTCACCGTTGCGATGAATTTCAATGTCTGCCGTGCCGCCAATGTAGTTTGCGCCGTTGCTATCTCTGATGCCTTTAAAGGTAAATTGGTAATCTAGGATATTGACGCTATCGCCTACGTTCATTCTGACATCTTTCTCAATGCTGAAGTTTTGGCTAAAAGCGATGCCAAAGACCGTCATTGCGACGCCTAAATGAGCGAGTACCATTCCCCAGTGCGAGCGGGGGAGTTTAAAGATGCCGACTAAAAACGAATGGCGGTGAGTTGCCCGCTGATGCAGTTCGTAGAGGCTTAGTAGTAGGATAATCAGTGCCATCATCGTGCCTAATACGGCACTGAGGGTGATGTGATTACCGAACAGGTAAGGCAACCCAAAGCCAAGCACCGTCATCAGTATTAGAGCGATAATAACCGGCAGACGAATAGCGGAAACCTGATCCCGCCGCCATTTGACCAGTGGCCCGATACCCAGTAATAATGAAAACGGAATCATCAGGCTCATAAACATTTGGTCGAAAAACGGTGCGCCGATTGAAATAGAACCTAAGCCGATTTGCTTATGAATTAGCGGTAAGATTGTCCCTAGAAAAACCACCGATAAAAATGCCATCAGTAGAATATTGTTGAGTAGCAGCATTGATTCTCGGGAGTAACGTTCCGAGTTATCCAAACTTTTGATTTTGCTGCCTTGATAGGCATAAAGAAGCAGTGAGCCGCCGATCACTAAAACTAAATAGGCAAGAATATATAAGCCTCGGGTCGGGTCTGACGCGAAAGCGTGTACCGAGACTAAAATCCCTGACCGTACGAGGAAGGTGCCGAGCAAACAGAGGGAAAAGGCTAAAATTGCCAGTAAGACTGTCCACGCTTTAAATGTGCTGCGTTTTTCCGTAACCGCCAATGAGTGAATCAGTGCCGTCCCGGCTAACCAAGGCATTAGCGAGGCGTTTTCGACGGGATCCCAAAACCACCAGCCGCCCCAGCCAAGCTCGTAGTACGCCCACCACGAGCCGAGTACAATCCCCAAAGTGAGAAAGACCCAAGCCGCCATTGTCCAAGGGCGCGACCATCTTGCCCACGCTGTGTCCAATCTGCCGGTCATTAAGGACGCGATAGCAAAGGCAAATGCCACCGAAAAGCCGACATAGCCCATATAGAGTAGCGGCGGGTGGAAAATCAGCCCCACATCTTGCAACATCGGGTTAAGCTCGCGCCCATCGACCGGAAAATTCGGGAAAGTACGGTCAAACGGGTTGGAAGTAAACAGAATAAACACTAAAAAGCCAATGCTCACTAACCCCATAATGCCTAAAACCCTTGCTACCGCATCTTCCGGCATTTGGCGGCTAAAGAGCGCGACGGCGACGCTCCACAAGGAAAGCAGCCAAATCCAGAGTAATAGAGAGCCTTCGTGTGAACCCCACACGGCGGACAAGCGATACTCAATCGGCAGCAGGCTGTTGGAATTATTCACCACATATTGTACGGTAAAATCATTGACGGCGAACAGATAGAACAGTGCGCCAAAGGAAACGCTCAAGGCAAGGAAAAGCGCCCACGTCATCGGGCGGGCAAGTGCGATGAGGGAGGCATTGCCTTTTTCTGCGCCGACAAGCGGTAGGATCGCCAATAAAATTGACAACGCCAAGCTGACAGCGAGTGCGTAATTACCTAATTCGGCAATCATTTTTGTTCTCCCCGTTGATAGCGATCCCGTTCGGACTCACCTTTTAAATCGTTAGCGGAAATACCCATTGGCTGATGCTGTTTTTTCATCTGATCATCCAGCTCCGGCGGCATATAGTTTTCATCGTGTTTTGCTAGCACTTCGGTAGCTTTCAGTTTGGTCGGCTCAATCAATGTACCTTGTGCCACAATGCCCTGCCCTTCACGGAATAAATCCGGCAAAATGCCCTCAAATTCCACTTCGATCGCCGGTCCGATATCGTTTAAGCCAAAATTGACTTTGAGGGTTTTATTGTCCCGTTTAACCGAGCCATCCACCACCATTCCGCCTACACGGATACGTTGCCCCACTTCAGGCTTTGTTTTCGGATCGTTATTTTTGCCGTAAATAATTTCGGACGGGGTATAAAAAAGGTCGATATTTTGGCTGAGGGCATAAAGGGTCAAACCGGCGGCAACCGCGACACCGCTGAGTACAGATAACACCACTTTTAAGCGGGATTTGCGTCTTGGGTTCATAAGTAAAACACTCCGAAAGATGATAACCGAGCGACTTTGCCGATGGATTTGCAAAAAAGATGCCAAAACCAACCGCTTGTAAGCCGACTTGCCGGATCAATGTACCACTGAAAAATAAACTAAAATCGCCGCTATCCTATCAAAAAAACCGATAAAAAGCGTCAATTATTCCGTTCGGTTTTGATCTAACAGGGGTAAAAATAAAGGGGCGTTAAGCCCCTTTGATATTTGTTCATCGTTTATCGGTATTATTCTTCGTTTGCTTCGTTAAAGCGTTCAATGTTTGCCCCGATACCACGCAATTTCTCTTCAATATGCTCATAGCCTCGGTCGATATGGTAGATACGATCAACGATCGTTTCTCCATTGGCAATACAGCCGGCAAGTACCAAACTGATAGACGCACGCAAATCCGTTGCCATCACTTGTGCGCCGGAGAGTTTTTCTACCCCGTGGCAGATGGCGGTATGACCTTCGATTTCCGCCTTTGCGCCCATTCTGATTAGCTCCGGAATGTGCATAAAGCGGTTTTCAAAAATTGTTTCGGTAATTTTGCTTGTGCCGTTTGCCACCACGTTGAGCAGGGTAAACTGTGCCTGCATATCCGTTGGAAAGCCGGGGTGAGGCATTGTACGGATATTGACGGCTTTAGGGCGTAAACCGTGCGAATCAAGGGTGATTGTATCTTCACTTACCTCTACCTGCATTCCTGCTTCACGTAGTTTTTCAATCACGGCATCAAGGGTATCGGCTTTTGTGCCACGACAGGTAATACGCCCGCCGGAAATCGCTGCTGCGACTAAGAATGTGCCGGTTTCGATGCGATCTGGTACGATGTGATGCTCGCAACCCGCAAGACGTTCTACGCCTTCAATGGTAATCATATCCGAGCCTGCGCCGCTGATTTTTGCGCCCATTTTGTTAAGGAAAACCGCTGTATCCACGACTTCCGGTTCACGGGCAGCGTTTTCAATCACTGTCGTGCCTTGCGCGAGGGTCGCCGCCATCATTACCGAGAGCGTTGCGCCGACACTGACTTTATCCATCAAGACTCTTGCACCTTTTAAGCGTCCGTTTACTTCCGCTTTCACATAACCTTCGTCTAAGGTGATTGTTGCGCCCATTTTTTCAAGACCGGCAATGTGCATATCGACCGGTCTAGCGCCGATAGTACAACCGCCGGGAAGCGAAACTTGCCCTTGGTGAAAGCGAGTCAGTAACGGCGCTAATGCCCAAATAGAGGCACGCATTGTTTTAACCAATTCATAAGGGGCAACATAATGATCGATGCCGCCGGCGTCAATTTGCACTGCGCCTTGAGCATCACGTTCAACAATCACCCCTAATTTGCGCAAAATTTTAAAGGTGGTTTCGACATCTTTCAGATCCGGCACATTGGTGAGGGTTACCGGCTGTTCCGCTAAGATAGCGGCAAATAAAATAGGCAGTGCGGCATTCTTTGCCCCTGAAATATCAACTGTCCCGTTTAGGCTAACGGGGCCGTGAACACGAAATTTTTCCATATTAAGTCCTTAAATTAACACGAGAGACGGGCGGTAAGCGGTCGGTTACAGGCAAAAATCTGCAAAACGACTTGACGATTAACCCGGCATATTTAATAGACGTTCTCGTTTCCACTGTTCAGTAGTGAAGGTTTTGATCGTTAATGCGTGAATAGCATTGGAGGCAAATAGCTCTGTGAGCGGTGCATAGATCATTTGCTGCTGCTTCACTTTTGAGAGGCTGGCGAATTGATCGCTCACGGCGATTACGCCGTAGTGTGAGCCTTCACCTTGCACATACACTTCATCAAGGGTGAGGGCATTTTTGAGGATTTCTTCAATTTGTTTCGGTTCGATCATTGTAACATTCTCTGTATAAAAAAGGGGAAAACCAAGCGGATAACCCAAAGAGCGCCGCTAAATTTTTGACCGTATCGGGCGGGTTAATGACGCTATTGCAATTCTGCTTTTGATAGTGGTTGAGTAATTCAGCCAATAAAGTAAAGCCGGAAGAATCTATTTGGGTGAGTGATTTGAGATCCCAATAGATATGCTGATTGGCTTTCGGCGATAAAAAAGAAGCACGTTGCTTCCAAAGTGGAAGCAACGTGTCCCGTGTCAGTTCGCCGGATAACTGTACCATCAGGCTTTCGTTATTTTGCTGAATGTCCCATTTTAATGGACTTTTTGCATTCATAACAGTGTTATTATTTGCTCAATGTGATCGGTTGTTTGGCAGATTGCGCAACCTGTGCGGTTAAAGCATCAATGCCTTTTTGACGTAATACGCCACTCCACTCGTTTTGTTTGGTTGCGACCATACTCACCCCTTCCGCTGCCATATCGTAGGCTTGCCATTCACCGGTACGGCTGTTTTTACGCCATTTGAAATCCAGTTTGATCGGTTGAGCGTTGCCGGATTGCAACACATTGACACGGATACTCACAATAGATTTATCGCCAAGGGGTTTTTCCGATTCGATTTGCACTTGTTGATCGCTATATTGGGTGAGAACCTGCGCATAGGATTGTTCAATAAATTGACCGAACGCCGTGAAAAAGGCTTCACGTTGTGCATCGCTCGCCGCTGACAAGTTTTTGCCTAACACTAATTGACCGGCATATTTAACGTGAATATGCGGCATTAAATCGTTACGCACGATAGTCCGTAAATAGTTCGGATCTTTTTTAATTTTGGCTTGGCTGGCTTTAATATCGCCAAACAATTTATCCGCCGTTTGTTGCATCAACACATAAGGGCTGGTATTCGCAAACGCATTGTTTGCCACTAATGTTGATAGTGCAACCGCACCGGCAATCAATATTTTTTTTAGGGTTTTAATCATTTTAACACTCCAAGTTGATGGGGATTACCCACGTGTTTATTCCGCTTTGGGTTCAGCGGTATCGTTAGTTTGGTCAGCTTTTTTATCACCGTATAAAAACTGACCGATTAAATCTTCAAGCACCATTGCAGAATTAGTATCGGCAAAGGTATCGCCTGCTTTTAGCATTTCTGTTTCGCCTTCAATCGTAAAGCCGACATTCAATGCAATATATTGTTCGCCAAGTAAGCCGGAGGTTTTAATCGACAGCGAGCTGGTGTCGGGAATCTGATTAAATTCCTCATTGACGGCTAAGGTAACTTTCGGGGTATAGGTTTTGGTATCCAACTCAATATTGGCTACTCTGCCTACCACGACCCCGCCGACCTTAATCGGCGCACGGACTTTTAGTCCGCCGATATTATCGAAAGTTGCATACAGGGGATAAGTTTTTTCCGCAGAAAAGCCCTGTACGTTTGCCACACGCAAGCCGAGAAAGACTAACGCCCCCAAGCCAAGCAGTACAAACAGCCCGACCCAAAATTCATACTTAATTGATTGACGCATAATTGTCCTTAAATTTGATAAAAATCAACCGATGCAAGCGGTTTGATTATGCCATTTTTTTACCAATGTGGTTTAACCGCCGAACATAATGGCAGTCAAAATAAAATCTAAGCCCAGTACCGTAAGCGATGCGTGTACCACGGTGCGCGTGGTTGCTTGGCTAATGCCTTCGGAGGTCGGTAGCGCATCGTAGCCGTTAAATAAGGCAATCCAAACTACCGCAAAGGCAAAGACAATGCTTTTGATAAAGCCGTTCAGCAGATCGGTCAGTGTAACGCTATTTTGCATTACCGACCAAAAGCTGCCTGAGTCCACCCCTTTCCAATCCACGCCGACTAGCGAACCGCCCCAAATACCGATAGCGGTAAAGATCACAGCCAAGATCGGCATCGCAATGACCCCCGCCCAAAAACGTGGCGCAACCACGCGGCGTAGCGGATCAACCGCCATCATTTCCAAGCTGGAGAGCTGCTCGGTGGCTTTCATTAAGCCGATTTCGGCGGTTAATGCCGATCCGGCACGTCCGGCGAACAGCAGTGCCGTTACTACCGGCCCTAATTCACGCAGCAGCGAGAGGGAAACCAACTGCCCTAAACTCGTTTCGGCGGAAAAGTCCACCAAGACGACATAGCATTGCAAGCCCAGCACCATTCCGATAAACAAGCCGGAGAGCATAATAATCAATAACGATTGGACGCCTAAAACGTGGAGTTGCTTAATCAGCAGCGGCGTATGTTTACGCCATTCCGGTTTGCCAACCAAAGCCCCCCAAAGTAAAAAGCTGGCACGTCCGAATGCTCTCACTGTACGGATCACCGAGCTGCCCAGGGAAGAAATAAACTTAATCATTAAATAATTCCTCCGTGTAGGCTTTTGCCGGATAGTGGAAACGCACCGGTCCGTCTGCTTTGCCGGCTAAAAATTGCACCACTTGCGGATCTTGGCTGGCTTGTAATTGTGCCGGCGTGCCTTCAGCAATAATCCGTTTATCTGCCACAATGTAGGCATAGTCGGCGATACTCAAGACTTCGGTTACATCGTGGGATACGACAATAGAGGTCAGGTTTAAGGTTTGGTTTAATTTTTTGATTAAATCAACAATCACGCCCATACTGATCGGATCTTGGCCGGTAAACGGCTCATCATACATAATCAAATCGGGATCTAAGGCGATTGCCCGTGCTAATGCCGCTCGGCGTGCCATTCCGCCCGATAACTCGGACGGCATTAAATCTGCCGCACCCCGCAGCCCGACTGCTTCCAATTTCATTAATACTAATTTGCGGATAAGGGCTTCGGGTAAGCGGGTATGTTCCCGTAACGGAAATGCCACATTATCAAACGTGGAGAGATCGGTGAATAATGCCCCCGATTGAAACAACATTCCCATTCGTTGTCGAAGTTGGTACAGGGTTTTATTGGAGGCTGTGCAGATATTTTGACCGTCAAAGAAAATATCGCCTGATTCCGGCAGAATTTGTCCGCCGATTAAGCGTAAGAGCGTGGTTTTGCCGATCCCTGACGGGCCCATAATGGCAGTAATTTTGCCTTTTTGGACAGACAGATTGAGATTATCGTAAATCACCCGCTCACCCCGTTTGAAGGTGAGATGTTGGATTTCGACCAAATTTTGCGCTTGACTCATTCTGCGTTTCTCTTATTAAAAAAGGGTTCGGATAATCGCTAAACGGCTAAACAATGTCAAATCCTTTTAAATAAATTGACAAAAATTATCCAAATAAAAAGGCATACGGGCTGAATATGCCTTTATTACTCGCTTGTTTTGCAACAAATACGGTGTAACCGACCGCTTGCAAGCTATTGTACATAGGTGATCACTTTCACTACTTTATTCACCCCTCTGACATTGCGGGCAACCTCTGCCGTCGCATTTGCTTGGGTGTTAGACAAATTGCCCATCAAAAATACTTCGCCGTTTTCGGTGATGACTTTGACTTCGGTGGTTTTGACTTGGCTATTGACTAAAAGTTGCGATTTAACTTTGGTGGTGATCCAACTGTCTTGGCTGATTTGCCCGATGCCGATTTTTTGCCCGATGCGGATCTCGTTATAAACGGTGGACACACCCTCCACGCCGGCGGCAATACTTTTTGCCGTCTCTTTTGCCATTTCGGTTGGGGCTTGCCCGATGAGCAGTACTTTACCATTGTAGGAGACGACATTGATGCGGGCTTCCTCTTTGATTTGATCGTCTTTATTTAACTGATAAGCCACTTTTTCCTCTAGGGTTTCATCGTCTAATTGGCGACCGGCAGTGCGAGGATCGGTCGCAACTTTGGCAGCGACCGCCGCCCCGCCAACGACGGCAGTGGCAAGGCAGCCTTGTAGAAAAAGGCAGCTAAGTGTGAGTGTGCCAATGAGGGTAAAATGTTTTAAGCGTGATGACATAGCGGTTTCCTCCGATTTAGTGAGCGTTTGGGTTGAACAGTAGGTTATCTACCAGCTCACACAGTAAATTTACATAAAATTGATGCCCCTCAATAATCCGCATTTCATTGATAGACGGCATCTCGATTTCAATATCGTTTTCACTCAATAGCCCTTTAGTATGATCGTTGCGGCTACTGGTAAAGGCCAAAATTTCCAAATTTTCATTATTTGCAGAATTTATCGCATTCAGCACCGCTTGTTCATTGCCAAACGGCGAAAATGCCACCAAAATATCGCCCTCTTTGGCGATGACCTGCAACTGTTTTTTGTAGATCTCGGCCGCTTCGTTGTCTTGGCTCAAGCAACCCGCCAGTACACTGTCGAAATGCAGTAAATGTGCTGCAAGGCTCGGTCTAGCAAGATCATAACGGTGTAATAAATTGCTGACTAACAGTTGCGCATTGGCATAGGAACGACCATCGCCGCAGACAATAATTTTATTCCCCCGTAATAAGCAGCTCACAAGGCGGTTTGCCGCTTGCTGCAAACGTTGCGGCAAGAGTTCCGCTGCCGCAATTTGAATTTGAATACTTTCGCTAAACCGATCTCGAATTTTTTCTAACATATCAGCCTAAAAAATTTTTTATCCACAGGGGCGGTTGATTGCCTTCAAACACTACCACATCAAAGCGACAATCAGCGGTATCTAAACTCTGCCCACGTTCGTAGAGCCATAAATTTGCCGCTTTCAGCCATTTTTGTTGTTTGGCGGCGTTGATACTTTCCAATGCTGAACCGAATTGCGTATTTTTGCGTTGGCGGACTTCTACAAACACAAGAGTTTTGCCCTCTTGCATTACCAAATCCAATTCACCGCATTTGAAGGCTTGGTTTTGAGCGACATAGCTAAGTCCTTTTGTTTCCAAAAAGGCTCTTGCTTTTTGTTCAAACACCGCCCCTTGCGATCGCATTTAGTTTGCGCTCACGATTGAGCCGTTACGGTATTGCAGCCACGTCATTTGGCGTTCAATGTTGCAATTTGTACCGGCACTGAGTACGCCGGTTAAACCGGATACTTTATAGCCCGGAATTTGACGAAACTCATTGAATTTATTGGCAATCGACCACGCATCCGATCCCATTGCGTATAGGCGCATCATTGAAAAATCGCTTTCGGCAAGGCTTTCCGCATTTTTATATTCAGCGGATTCTGCATCGGCTAACAGTGGGATTTCACTGAATTTTACCCCTTCCATCGTCAAACGAAATTCTGCCCCGTTATTTGGAGAATTACTGCGGGACGAGGTATAAAGTGGGAATTGTCCGGCTAATGTTGAGTTGTCGATCCCTTGCTTAATCTCTAATAGTTGATTGTTTGTGCCTAAAATATAGATACCGCTTTGGCTGGCTAGACCGTTATTTTGCAATGAGGCGACACTTTCAAGCGGTTCGTTATAATAACGAATATCCGCATCTTTATTGGTGAGTTGTCGCCAACGTTGAGCGAACGCATCGGCGGAGCGTTGCCCGAAATCGCCTCTCGGCACAAGTAACACGGCGTGGGCAATGTTATCTTGGTATAAGCGCTCTGCACCGGAGCGGGCTTCGGCTTCCGGCGATAATCCGTAATAGCACACTCTCGCAACGGCTCTGGCATTGGCGGTGGCATTTAAGGCTAAGACGTTGAGGTCGTTAATTTGAGCGCTGCCCAATAAGGCATCGACACGCGGTTTGAGTAACGGTCCGATAACCGTTTGCACTCCTTGGGATTTGGCTTGGAGAAGTAAATCGTCCACTGGTGCAGTGTCGGTATCGTAGGTTTGCACGGCGATCGGGTTTGTGCCTTTGGCATCATCAAAACCACGTTTAATAATATCCCCTAAAATCTTGGCTTCACCGCTTAACGGTAATAAGAGTGCCACTTGGCTGAGTTGGGTTTGCTGAAATGAGGTAACATTTTGCAGCTCGGTCGGCATTAGGTTGGCCGCCGTATGATTTGGATATTGAGATTTCCAGTATTGAATCGCCTGCGGTAAGGCGCTCGGGTTTGACATATTTTGATTATAGGTAACTGCCAATGCCAACCAACCAGCTAAACCGATTTCGTCCGCGGTGGCTTTTTCCAACATTCCCCGATTAGCGTTGCGTAACATTGCCCAAACGTGATCGTTGTTTTGCTGGCGGGCTTTATTATCGGTTAAATAGCGATCCATTAACGATCTGGCTCGCACCGCACCGATAACATCATTCTGATTTTCGGCAACACGGGCGTAGGTTTGATATACACGCAGTAACTGCGATTGGCTTAATTGCGGTTGTGGCAACCGTTGTAATTGAGCTAATGCTTGGGCATTATTGCCTTGGAGTGCTAACAGTTGAGCGGTTAAGAGTTGATACTCTAAACTTTGAACTTCGTCCAGCTTAGTGGTATCAATATCCGCCATTGTATTTTGCGCTTCAACCACTTTATTTTCATCAATCAATTTGCGGATAGCGAGCAAACGGTAGGTTTGTTGATCTTCAATTTTCTTGGTTTGATCGGCTTTGTTGATGTAAAACTCGGAATTTGCATAGGCTTCATTTTTGAGCGTTTCGGTGATTTTATTCCCTGCACACGCACTAAGAAACAGTGCAAGGGCTGTTGGGATAAAAACAGTTTTCATTTTTTGGCGAAAATGACGAGTTTGTAATAAAATAGTTGGCATTTTATTGCTCCATATTTAGAAAATGGGATGCGATTTTTCATTATCTTTAATGAAATAGTCGGATCTTACTTATCAAACAAGTGAAAATCAAATGAAAAACGGACACTCGCCTGAACAATTCGGCACATTATATATTGTTGCCACACCAATCGGAAATTTAGACGATATTACCCAACGGGCTTTACAAACGTTTGAGCAGGTCGATCTGATCGCTGCCGAAGACACCCGCCACAGTGGGCTATTATTAAGTCATTACGGCATTAAAAAGCCGTTTTTTGCCCTACACGATCATAATGAACAACAACGTGCAAATACGCTGATCGAAAAATTACAACAGGGGCAAAGTGTTGCGTTGATTTCCGACGCCGGTACGCCGTTAATCAGCGACCCCGGTTTCCACTTAGTGCGTTACGCTAGACAAGCCGGTGTAAAAATCGTTCCCATACCGGGCGCTTGTGCGGCGATTACAGCACTATGTAGTGCCGGTATTGCTTCCGATCGTTTTTGCTTTGAAGGCTTTTTGCCGGCAAAATCTAAAGCCCGTCTAGAGCGCCTTAAAGCACTCGAAGATGAAAGCCGCACGCTGATTTTTTATGAATCCACCCACCGTATTTTAGAGACCTTAAGAGATATGCAAGCGGTCTTTTGCGACCGATTTCTTGTAATGGCTCGCGAATTAACTAAAACGTGGGAAACCATTCACGGCGCAGAACTTCCGGCTTTGATTGAATGGTTAGAGCAGGATCATCATCGCATTAAAGGCGAAATTGTGCTGGTGGTAGAGGGGAAAGTTGCAAGCCATACTGACGAGGCACTATCGGCGCAAAGCATAAAATTGCTCACCCTACTACACAAAGAGTTGCCGTTGAAAAAAGCGGCAGCGATTGTGGCTGAGACGTTCGGCGATAAAAAGAACGCACTTTACCAGTACGGTTTAGATCATTTTAAAACGCAACATTAAATCAACATTGAGGGATAATATGGCAGCGGAAGGCGCAAACTACCTAGTCAGCGTAGTAACATTACTTGGGGCGGCGGTGATTGCCGTGCCACTTTTTAAACGGCTCGGATTAGGGTCGATTCTTGGCTATTTAGCGGCAGGCTTGGTTATCGGGCCGTTCGGCTTCGGCATTTTTACCAATCCGGACAGCATTATTCATATTGCCGAACTGGGCGTAGTGATGTTCCTGTTTATTATCGGGCTGGAGATGAAGCCTTCGCATATTTGGGGGCTACGCAACCACATTTTTTGCTTAGGCGCATTCCAAATTTTTACCTGTATTGCCGCATTAACTGCCGTTGCTGTCGCTTACGGGTTTGATTGGAAAGTCGCATTTGTGAGTGCCGCCGGTTTTGTGCTAACCTCAACGGCAATCGTAATGCAGGAATTGAGCGACAGGGGCGATATTACCTCGCCGAGAGGGCAGCAGATAGTGTCGATTTTGCTATTTGAAGATCTGTTAATTGTACCGTTATTGGCGTTGGTTACCTTTCTTTCCCCCAATACTGTGGCATCATCACAGCCGGTTTGGCAGACGATTGGCATTGCGGGCATCTCCTTAGCATTACTGGTTGCCGCAGGGCTTTGGTTGTTAAACCCGTTATTTAAAATATTAGCCAAAACCAAAACCCGTGAAGTGATGACCGCCGCCGCATTATTGGTTGTACTCGGTTCTGCATTGTTGATGGAAATGGGCGGCTTATCAATGGCGATGGGCGCATTTGTTGCCGGCGTGCTACTCTCTGAATCAAGCTTTCGCCATCAGCTTGAAGCCGATGTTGAACCGTTTCGGGGACTGCTGCTTGGGCTGTTTTTCCTTGGGGTTGGAATGTCGCTCAATTTATCGGTGGTGATAGCGAACTGGGGGCTGATTATTTCCGGCGTGCTTGCCTTTATGTTTGTGAAAGGGCTGGGGATTTACTGTGTCGCTCGGATTATGGGTAAAAATAATGCTAATGCCCTTGACCGTGCGATTATTATGGCGCAAGGCGGTGAGTTTGCTTTCGTGCTATTTGCCGCTGCCGCAAGCCAAAATGTGATCAGCGCCGAGGTGCAAGCCAATATGACGGCGATTGTTGTGCTGTCGATGGTGCTTACCCCGCTTTTCGTGATTGTGCATAAAAAATATATTGTGCCTCGCTTGAGCAAGCAACAAGGCGAGCTTGAAGCCGACCATATTGATGCTCAGCACCCAACCATTATTATTGGCTTAGGGCGTTACGGGCAAATTGTTAATCACCTGCTGATGATGACCGGCTGCCACCCGACAGTGATTGATAAAGATGCAACCCTGATTAAAGGAATGAAAAAACGGGGGATTAAAAGTTATTACGGTGATGCCAGCCGCCCTGAATTGCTACACGCAGCCGGCATTGAAAATGCGGAACTGCTGATTGTGGCAGTTGATGACAAAGCACAGGCAACGCACATTGTCGAATTAGCCCGTAAAATGAACCCGCACCTCAAAATTATTGCACGGGCTTACGACCGCTTGCACGTCTTTGATTTATTCCGTGCGGGCGCGGACATTCAAGTACGTGAAACCTTTGATTCGGCATTGCGTACCGGCAAAAAAGCATTACGGGCAATGGGTTTGGATCAAGCGTTAGTCGAAGAAATCGGCGAAGCCTATTTCTACCGTGATCGCCATAGTGTGAAAGTAATGGCGGAAGCCTACGATGCCGAAAGTAAAAAATTCCGCACGGAAGAATTTTTGAAAATTGCATTGGAAAACGACCAAGAAACAATGTTGGAAATTCAGCAAATTATGCAGAAAGAACGTTAATGTGGGCATAACAGGAAATGCAAGTCATTCACATTTTTCAAAAAGAGTAAATGCTAACTAATCTTATTTATCCGATAGTCATTTTCTATCAAATGAATAACTTATATCCATTTCCTGTTTTGAATATTTAGGTATATACTGCCCCCGTTTATTAAAACAACAACTGAAATTAACATAGGAGAAACAAAATGACTAATTCAATCGGTTTAAGTGTTGATTCATCTGAAAAACTCGCCAAAGAATTAAATAATCTATTAGCAAGCTATCAAGTATTCTATACCAACGTACGCGGCTACCACTGGAATATTAAAGGCGTGAGCTTCTTTGAATTACACGAAAAATTTGAAGAAATTTATAATGATCTAGTAGTAAAAGTAGATGAAATCGCAGAGCGTATTTTAACCTTAGGTCACGTACCGGCAAATGGCTTCAGCCAGTATCTGAATGCATCGTTAATCAAAGAGGATTTAGGCGTATCTTCTGCTCAACAATGCTTAACCGGTACATTGGAAGGGTTTAAAACCTTACTAAAACAGCAACGTGAAATCTTAGCCCTTGCGAGTGAAGCTGATGATGAAGGAACGGCATCTCAAATGAGCGACTACATCAAAGAGCAAGAAAAATTAGTGTGGATGTTCTCAGCAGCAGCAACCTGCGGCGTGTGCCAAGCCTAATTAAAAGTTGAATGAAAAATTAACCCTTTCTAAGCGATTAGAAAGGGTTTTTTATTGCTAGTATTTCACCGTATGCCCGTAGCTTTCAATAATGCCTTTGATATGTTCTAAGGATTCTTTGGAAGGCGGTAAAACGTCTTCCAACTCATATTCAAAGCCGAGGGTTTTCCACTTATGTGCCCCTAGTCGATGATAAGGCAATAGCTCTACTTTTTCGATATTCTCCATTCCTTGAATAAATTGACCGAGCAGGTGAATGTCCGCATCGGCATCTGTATAACCGGGTACTACCACATAGCGAATCCACGTCCGCTGGTTGCGTTTTTGCAGATAGAGGGCGAAATCAAGGGTACGTTTGTTGGAAACGCCGATAAAATCCTTGTGGATGTCTTCGTTGAGCTGTTTTAAATCCAGCATCACTAAATCGGTTACATCCAGCATTTCATCGACGACTTCATTGTAATGACGAACAAAACCATTCGTATCTAAGCAAGTGTCGATACCTTCCGCTTTGCAGGCTCGAAACCAATCCCGCACAAATTCCATTTGCAGCACCGCTTCGCCGCCGGACGCGGTAACACCGCCGCCGGTTGCCCGCATAAAATGCTTGTAAGTTACCACTTCTTTCATTAACTCTTCCACCGAAATGGTTTTACCACCTTCCAGATCCCAAGTGTCTCGGTTATGGCAGTATTTACAACGCATTAAACAGCCTTGTAAAAAGAGAATAAAGCGAATACCTGGGCCGTCCACCGTGCCACAGGACTCGTAAGAATGATACCTTGCTAAAACTGACATATTTATCCTTAATCAATGGCTTTTTGCAAAATAAAGGGCGAATCCGACCGCGTGTTAATAACCGCGGACATCTGGGTTAGCTTGTTCACCGTTTAATGTCGCGAGTAAATTGGCTAACAGGCTGGATGCGCCGAAGCGGAAATGATCGGCATTGATCCAATCTTGCCCGAAGATCTCAGCCGCTAGAGCGAGATATTGTGCCACCTCTTCGCTAGTTTTAACGCCGCCCGCCGCTTTGAAGCCGACCTTATCCGCTACCTTTAAATCTCGAATAGTTTCAAGCATCACTTGCGCAGATTCAAGGGTGGCATTCACAGCAACTTTGCCGGTAGAGGTTTTAATAAAATCCGCCCCCGCTTGAATGGCAATTTCACTTGCTTGGCGAATAAGCGCCGGCGTTTTCAGTTCACCACTTTCAATGATCACTTTCAACACCACATTTGCCGCTTGGCAAACCGCTTTACATTGACGCACCAGCTCAAATCCGACTTCGGCATTACCCGCCATTAACGCACGGTAAGGGAAAACCACGTCCACTTCATCTGCGCCGTATGCCACCGCCGCCTTTGTTTCCGCCAGCGCAATCTCAATATCCTCGTTACCGTGCGGAAAATTGGTCACGGTGGCGATTTTGACCAGCTCAATGCCCAGTTGTTTTAAGGTTTTACGGGCAATCGGAATAAAGCGGGGATAGACGCACAGCGCCGCTGGCGTGCCAAAATCAGTGTTCGCTTGATGGCAGAGTGCGATCACTTTTTCATCGGTATCATTATCATTGAGCGTGGTTAAGTCCATCAAAGAGAGGGCTTGTTGCGCAGTTTGAACGAGTGTCATTAGTTTTCTCCTTGCAAAAATAGAGACAGAACCGACCGCTTGTATGGCAACGGTTCGAGTAGAAACGACAACACCACAGATATCTGTGGTGTGTCTTGGAACGCATACGGTTTACATTGTCATTACCGCACCGCCAATCCCGATAAATAAACCGGCAATGGCTGCACTCATTAAGTTAGATAATGTCCCGGCGATAACCGCTTTAATCCCCATACGGGCAACATCGCTGCGGCGGCTTGGTGCCATTCCGCCTAATCCGCCGATTAAGATCGCAATTGAGCTGAAGTTTGCAAAACCGCAAAGGGCGAAGGTGATGATTGCAACGGTTTTTTCGCTTAATTGCACTGTTGTTTCAGGGGCAAGGTATTTAACGAAATCCACATAGGCGACAAATTCGTTAAGCACTAATTTTTGACCAATCAATGAACCGGCAACTTGGGCTTCTTCGCCCCACGGCACACCGATTGCCCACGCAAGCGGTTGGAAAATATAGCCGAGTAACGATTGTAATGTTACATTTTCAAAGCCGGCTAAACCTGCTGCCCAGCCGATAAAGCCGTTTAACATCGCAATTAACGCAATAAAGGCTAGCAACATCGCACCTACATTCATCGCTAATTGCATACCGGAAAATGCACCCACCGCGGCTGCTTCGATTACGTTAGACGGTTTGTCTTCCATATCTGCTTCGCTCAATTCATCTTTAGTGTTTTCCGTTTGAGGATAGATAATTTTCGCAAAGAGTAAACCGCCCGGTGCAGCCATAAAGGACGCTGCAATTAAGTATGGCAACGGTACGCCCATTTGTGAGTAACCGATCATTACCGCACCCGCAACAGAGGCTAAGCCTCCGCACATCACCGCAAACAGCTCGGAATTAGTCATTGATTTGATGTAAGGCTTAACCAATAACGGGGCTTCCGTTTGACCCACGAAGATATTTGCCGCCGCAGACATTGATTCCGAACGGGACGTGCCTAATACTTTTTGTAACGCACCGCCTAAAATACGGATAATAAACTGCATAATGCCTAAATAGTACAGCACCGAAATCAATGCCGAGAAGAAGATAATCGGCGGTAAGACACGCAGCGCAAACACGAAACCGCCGCCACCGAACACTTCAAACATCTTGTCGCTGACTAAGCCGCCGAATAGGAATGAGATCCCGTCATTACCGTAGTTGATCACTTTGCTGACCGCTTCCGCCGCTGCCAATAAGCCTTTACGACCCTGTTCCCAATATAAAATAATAGCGCCCATACCAATTTGAATGGCAAGTGCGCCGATGACCGTACGATAGTTGATGGCTTTTTTATTACTGGATAATAAAAAGGCAATCAACAGTAAAATAACAATGCCAAACAGGCTCATTAGTGTATCCATTGGAAAACCTCAAAAAGTAAAAAAGCGCCGATGAGTTGCACCTTAATCGGCAGGGAAAAATCCGCCATACTATACCGATTTTTTCGCCTAAAATCTTCAATTTTTTGCGATAGGCAGGATTGTTTCGCCCTAACATAAAAAAAATTTGATCTAGTTCTCACTTTTATGCCCGATTGATTGCCTTTAGATGAAAATCCGATTATTCTTGGAGTTAATCTTCTTTTTTGTAAAGGATAACGGAGTTTTTATGTCAAGATTAACCAAACAACAAATTCTCGCTCAATTAAAACACGGCTTGGTCGCCTCTTGCCAACCGGTCGATGATGGCCCGATGGATTCACCGCAAATTGTTGCTGCAATGGCAGCGGCTTCTGTTGCGGGTGGTGCGGCGGCATTGCGGATTGAAGGCATTGAAAATTTAAAAGCGGTGAGAGCGGCAGTTGATGTGCCGATCATCGGTATTGTTAAGCGGGATTTGGATGACAGCCCGGTGCGTATCACCCCGTTTTTACAGGATATTGACGATCTTTATCACGCCGGTGCGGATATTATTGCGTTTGACGGTACGGATCGTATTCGCCCGACCACGATTGACGCCTGCATCAAACGGATTCAGGCGTTGGGTGCGATGTCGATGGCGGATTGCTCAAATTTTGCAGAAGGCAGCTATTGCCAATCGCTCGGCGTGGATATTATCGGCAGCACAATGTCCGGCTATACGGGCGGTGAAATCCCGACAGAACCGGACGTGCAATTAGTGCGGGATTTAGTTGCACAGGGTTGCTGCGTAATGGCGGAAGGACGCTATAACACCCCTGAACTTGCTGCGTTAGCGATCGAAAACGGCGCTTATGCGGTTACGGTCGGATCGGCGCTTACCCGCTTGGAGCATATTGTCGGTTGGTTTGTACAGGCGATTAACCGCCGCCAAGGAGCATAAAATGGGTGTCTGTCTAGCGATTGATATCGGCGGCACCAAAATTGCGGCGGCATTGGTACGTTTAGTGGGGAAACACGTCGAGGTCAGTGAACGGATGCAAATCCGCACGCCGCAAAACCCGGACGCTGAAGCACTGGAAAAGGCGCTTTCCGATGTGCTGAAACACTTTGCCGAGCAGTTTGATACTGTGTCGGTTGCCTCTACCGGTATTATCCGAGACGGCATATTAACCGCGCTAAACCCGAAAAATTTAGGGGATTTGGCGTTTTTTCCGCTCTATGAAACGCTCCGTAAAAAGACGGATAAACCGATTACGTTGTTGAATGATGCCCAAGCTGCCGCTTGTGCGGAATATTTAGCGCAAGACGATATTGAAAATTTTGCGTTTATTACCGTTTCAACCGGTGTCGGCGGCGGGATTATTCTCAACCGCCGACTGTTTACCGGCACAAATGGCGTGGCAGGGCATATCGGACATAGCCTTGCCGATCCGAACGGGGAGGTTTGCGGCTGCGGACGGGTAGGTTGCGTTGAGGCGGTGGCGGCAGGACGGGCTATTGCTCGTGAAGCGGCTAAATGGCAATCACCGTGCGAACCGCCGGAAGTGTTTGAACGCTTTAGAGCAGGCGAAGCGCAAGCGGTTGCATTGGTCGATAAATCTGCAAAAGCGATTGCCAACTTAATTGCCGATCTGACGATTAACCTTGATATTCAACGTATTGCGTTAGGGGGAAGCGTTGGCTTAGCACAGGGGTATCTTGGCAGGGTTGAACATTTCCTCGCACAACTGCCGGCAATTTATCGCCCGCAGATTGTTTTAGCGCATTACGCCCAAGATGCCGGTTTAATCGGAGCAGCTTGGTGGGCGGCAAACTGCGAGAAGCCCTAGCAAGCGGGTAGATGAGAGTGAAAATTTGCAATATAGTAGTTTTATAATGCTAACGATTGTTTATCGGGAGGCAATGCCTTGTCTCTTTAATATTAGGTGATATGTAAAGAGGGGCTTGCTCCCCAACATAAGATTGAACCCTCTATTTTGTTAGGCTTGTTGCATCATACCTAAAATGCACGTTCCATTACCGTTGTATAATCTAAGCACCTTACTTTGCTAAGGCGTTTTGCCTCTCATCATTCAACTGCCGTTTCATTAAAATATCGGTTTGTAGATCATTGCCGAGTTGGAAAAAGTGGCTGCCAAAGGGGACGAAACCGTTTTTCTGATAAAACGCCAAGGCGTTGCGGTTGTGCTCCCAAACACCGAGCCAAATAAAATCTACCGTCCGTGCTTTGGCTTGTTGTACGGCAAATTCATACAAGGTTTGCCCGATACCTTTGCCCTGCCACTCTTTAAGCACATAAATGCGTTCAATTTCAACGGCGTTATCCGTTTGCCGCTCGGTTTGTGCCTCGCCGAGATTGAGTTTGAGGTAGCCAATCGGTTCGCCTTGCTGTTCGGCAAAATAAAAATACGTATTCAGATTGGATAATTCTTTACCGAGTTGCTCGGCGGAAAAATGCTGCGCGAGATAGCTTTGCATATCTTCAGCGCTATTGCTGTCGGCAAAGGTATCGTGAAATGTTTGGCGGCTTATTGCCTGTAAGGCGGGCAGATCGTGCTGATTTAACGGTCTAATCTGCATCTTCAACCTGCCATTCATAGTTCAGCCATTCCGTGTTTTGTGTTGCGCCTAAACGAGCATAAAAGCGTTTGCCGTGTTCGTTCCAAGGGGCGACCGTCCATTTGATTTGTAAGCAACGATGTTGGCGAGCCTCTGCTTTCAGCTCTTGCATTAGCTTTTCGCCAACCCGTTGATTACGATAATCCGAATCGACATACAACTCTTTGAGGTAGATTGCTGGGCGATTTTGAGCGGTGAAAGGCAGGAAATAATAGACGGCAATGCCGACCAGTTTATCTCCCTCAACGGCAACCAGACTGTGAAAATCGGGCGGCTGTTTGTCGAAGCCGCATTGTTCGACAATCTCCGGTGTGATCGCAAAGGATTCAATGTATTTTTCAAACACAGCTAATTCCCGCATTAACCGCCACATTTGTGCGGCATCTTGTCGTTGAGCTTGACGGATTTGGATAGTCATTGTATGTGTTCCTGTTGTGTAAGGCGAAGTTGTTGTTTCAAGCGTTGTTGTAACTGGTCGAGTTTATCGAGCAGTGTGTTGCAGTGTTCCGTACCGAAAGCAGCGGCAACGGCACATTCCGCTGCGGTTAAACGCTCAATCAGCGGTTGGGTGAAGTATTGTCCTTTTGCCGTTAAGCCGATCAATTTGCTGCGTTTATCCTGCGGATCGGAGAGAAATTGCAGAAAACCACGCTCATCTAACCGCTTGCACACGGAGGTAACGGTCTGTTTCGGTAAACTCCATTTATCACCGATCGCAGTTGGCGAGCTTTGTCCGTAGCGCCCGATATGGTAGAGAAAATGTAGCTCGTTGAGGGTGAGATCGTATTGTTTCGCCCATTGCGCATAAATTTGCGAAAGTTGGGCGGAAAGGGTGGCAAGTTTATCGAATGGGTTCATTATTATTCCTATTTCGGACTAACTAATTTGCATTTTAGTCCGAGATAGGAATAAGATCAAGTTATCCAAATGAGATTTTAAGTGCTATCAAGCACTAAGTCGGTTAGAATAGGGCAATTTTTACTATTGAGGAGTTTAAAATGAAAAAATCCACACTGGGATTGACACTGCTTGCCACACTTGGTTTATCGAACGTTGCCACTGCACAAACAGGTTGGTTTGTGAAAGGCGATTTAGGCTACGGCAAACTCTCTTTGAAAGCACCGGGAGTAACCTTCAAAAAGAATAACTTTAGCCAAGCGATTGGCGCAGGTTATGATTACGGTGATTTCCGTTTATCCTTAGATTATACCCACAATCAAAAACTTAAAAGTGAAGACAACCGTTTCGGTTCATCGGTTAAAGCGGATTTAACTGTACATCAGATCGGTTTTAATGCGGTTTATCGTTTTGCTAATGAGAGTGCGGTAGAGCCTTATCTCGGCGCACGGATTAGCGCAAACTTTGTAAACAGCAATACCTATATCCGTGAGCCCGGATTAACCTTAGAAACCGAAACATCGGATCTAAGAACAGGCTACGGTGCATTGGCAGGGGTAGAGTTTAAACTGGCGGATCATCTGAATGCCGATGTGGGCGTGCAGTATGATTATTTAGGCAAAATTGATAATGTGAAAGTCCAAAATATTGGTGTGAAAACCGGTTTACGCTACACGTTCTAAGTTGAATTTAGCAGTAATAAAAAAGGCTCATTGATTGAGCCTTTTCTTTTATGGGGTTATCGCCACGCTTTAAATTGGTTGATTAAACCGTTGGTGGAACTGTCGTGGCTGGTAATGGTCTCGTTATTTTCCAACTCCGGCAGGATACGGTTGGCAAGCTGTTTGCCGAGCTCTACGCCCCATTGGTCGAAGCTGTAAATGTTGAAGATGACCCCTTGCACGAAAATTTTGTGTTCGTACATTGCAATCAATGCGCCCAGCGTAAACGGTGTTATTTTTTGAACTAAAATCGAGTTGGTCGGTTTGTTGCCGGTAAACACTTTAAACGGCACAATCTCTGCAACATCTGCCAAGGATCTGCCCGCTTGCAAGAACTCTTGCTCAACGGTTTCTTTCGATTTGCCGAAAGCGAGTGCTTCTGTTTGAGCAAAGAAGTTGGATAATAATTTACTGTGATGATCGCCGATCGGGTTATGGCTCTGTGCCGGTGCGATAAAATCGCACGGAATCAGTTTTGTGCCTTGGTGGATCAGTTGATAAAACGCGTGCTGCCCGTTGGTGCCGGGTTCGCCCCAAATAATCGGGCCGGTTTGATAATCGACCGCTTTACCGTCTCTACCGACAAATTTACCGTTTGATTCCATATTCCCTTGTTGGAAATACGCAGCGAAGCGGTGCATATATTGGTCATAAGGTAAAATAGCTTCGGATTCCGCACCTAAGAAGTTGTTATTCCAAATACCGACTAACGCAAGAGTAGCGGGAATATTTTGAGCAATCGGGCTGTTGAGGAAGTGTTGATCCATTGCGTGCGCACCGTCTAGCAACTGCTCAAAATGCTCAAAGCCCAATGATAACGCAATGGACAAGCCGATCGCTGACCAAAGGGAATAACGCCCGCCGACCCAATCCCAAAACTCAAACATATTGGCGGTATCAATACCAAATTTAGCCACTTCTTTCGCATTGGTGGAAAGGGCAACAAAGTGTTTCGCCACCGCTGATTCATCTTTTGCCGCCGCCAACAACCACTCACGAGCGGAAAGGGCATTGGTCATTGTTTCTTGTGTGGTGAAGGTTTTAGATGCCACTAGCACTAAAGTCGTTTCTGGATTGACTTTACGTAGCGTTTCGGCAATATGCGTGCCGTCCACATTGGAGACAAAGTGCATATTCAGGTGATTTTTATACGGACGCAATGCTTCGGTTACCATATAAGGGCCTAAATCCGAACCGCCGATACCAATGTTGATCACATCGGTAATCGCTTTGCCGGTATAGCCTTTCCACTCGCCCGAAATTACCCGCTCGCAGAACGTTTTCATTTTGGCTAAGACTGCATTTACCTCCGGCATCACATCTTTGCCATCCACTTCAACCGGTGTATTGGCACGATTGCGTAAAGCAGTATGCAACACGGCACGGTTTTCGGTACGGTTAATTTTTTGTCCGCCGAACATTGCGTAAATTGCCGATTTTAGCTGACATTCGTCCGCAAGCTGACGGAGCAAGGTTAATGTTTTCTCGTTAATCGCATTTTTAGAAAAATCGACCAAGATTTGATCGTGAAATTGAAGGGAAAATTTATTAAAACGTTGCGGATCTTCACTGAAAAGCTGCGAAATAGTGAGATTATCCGCTTTATGCTGCATTAACGCATTCCAAGCGAAAGTTTGGGTTGGGTTGATTTTTTGCATTGACTAACGTCCTCTACTAAGTTTAAACATTCGGCGATGATGAGTTTTGGTTTTGCTCGGTGAAAGCATCTAAGCGTTTTTCCAACTCATTTAATTTTTCACGGGTACGGAGCAAAACCTGAGATTGCACATCAAATTCCTCACGGGTAACGACGTCTAATTTAGTCAGCTGTGCCTGCAAGATCTGCTTGAATTTTTCTTCTAAATCATTGCCGACATTTTTAAGACTTTGCGGGAGTACACTGTGAAGTTGTTGTGCGAGGGATTCTAAGTTTTTCGGATTAAGCATAGTCGTGATTTCCTTTAAAATGATAGGGCTAATTTTAAAGAATTTTGGCTTGGATAAAAAGTAAAGAAATGCGAAATCAGTGGAAATATTTGCATTATTTATTGAAAAGAAATGGCTGGAGTACTAGGATTCGAACCTAGGAATGCTGGGATCAAAACCCAGTGCCTTACCGCTTGGCGATACTCCAAAAGAAAAAACTAACTGAAAAGTTAGTCTGGAAGATTTGATAAAAAAAGATGGCTGGAGTACTAGGATTCGAACCTAGGAATGCTGGGATCAAAACCCAGTGCCTTACCGCTTGGCGATACTCCAGTCGTATTTTTACAAGCTGATAATGGTGCGGGACGAGGGACTTGAACCCACACACCTCGCGGCGCCAGAACCTAAATCTGGTGCGTCTACCAATTTCGCCAGTCCCGCAACTTTGGTGGCTACAGCGAGATTCGAACTTGCGACCCCAACATTATGAGTGTTGTGCTCTAACCAGCTGAGCTATGTAGCCCTTATTGCGTTCACCATATCGGCTTTGCGGGGCGTATTATGCTGATTTCGCTCTACCTCGTCAAATACTTTTTTTAAAAAACGATTTTTTTCGTTTTGTTTGGATAGGGTTTAGACAATTTGCTAAAAAAAACAACGATATTGCGTTATTTTCCTCTGTTTAAGCCGATTGCATTTCCGTTTGGAGCTTCGCTAAAACAGGGGGAATTTCCGGTAATACGCCCTCCCAAAGTTGAAATGCGAAAGCTGCTTGCCCGACTAACATTCCCAGCCCGTCCTGCACTTTTTGCACCCCTTGCGTGCGTGCGTAATCTAAAAACGGCGTTTGCATAGCCGCTGCATATTGCATATCGTACACTCGGCTGTCGGCAAAGTGCTTTGGGGTAATTGGCACATACTGCCCTTGTAAGCCGAGCGAGGTTGCGTTGATGATCACATCAAACGACTGCTCGGCAATCTCGGCTAAGCAAGCGGTCTGAATTTCGCTGAATTTTGCAAAGTTTTCGGCTAAACCGGCCGCTTTCTCTAGGGTGCGGTTATAGAGCGTGATACGCTGCTTGGCTTTTAAAAGTGGATATAACACGCCTTTGGTTGCCCCGCCTGCGCCTAAAATCAGCATACGCTGATCAGTAGCCAGCCAGCCGAGCCGTTGTAAATCGGCGACTAAGCCGAGTCCGTCCGTGTTGTCGGCATATAAACGTCCGTCAGCCAAACGTTTGAGCGTGTTGCAGGCTTGTGCCTGTAAGCAACTTTCGCTATGGACATCGGCGAGGGCAAACGCCCGCTCTTTAAAAGGTGCAGTAATATTGGCACCCTTTGCACCGTTAGCAAAAAATTGGCGAAGCTGCGCGTCAAAATTGAGATTATCCCCCAGTTCTGCGGTATAGCAAATCGGCTTAGCGGTTTGCTCGCTAAACAGTTGGTGAATACGGGGCGATTTGCTTTGAGCGATCGGATTTCCCCACACGGCATATTGATTCATCGTTTACCCCTGTCTAAAAATATGTTGGCTGAAAATATCTCGAATTTCGGACGGATTTTGCTCGCCGCCCGTTTCGGCATCTAACACGGGAAAATGTTCACCGAACTGCGATCTGACTGCCTGTGCCGTGCGGCAAGGCGTTTGACCGCTCAGATTAGCGCTGGTTGAAGTCAAGGCAAAGCCGGTCGCTTGGCACAATTGGACGACCGCTGGTACACGGCATAGACGCAGAGCAATGGTGTCGAATTGCCCTTTTAGGTAGCGTGGCACGCTTGCTTTTGCCGGCATTATCCAACTAATCGGGCGGGCTTGCGGTTGCTCGAACCGCTGCCAATGAAGGTCTGTTAAGCGGCTTTCGTCTAGGTAAGGCAGAAAAAAATCTCGGCTGGGGGCGACTAAAATCAGCCCTTTTTCGATGGGACGTTGCTTCAACGCGAGTAGGCGGTGAACGGCGTGTTCGCTGTTTGGGTTGCAGCCCAAGCCGAAAACCGCTTCTGTCGGATAAGCAACGACTTGATTTTGGGTTAATTGTTCAACAATTTGATCAAAAGAAAACATTATTCCGTTTCACTAAAAAGATGTTGGCATTGGCGGTTGGCGCATTGGTAAAAGGTGTTACCCCGTTGTTTCTTGAGAGTTGCCAGCCCGCATTGGCAGACAGGGCAGACGATTTTTATCGGCTTACTCGGCAAGGTGAATTTACATTTCGGGTAATCTCGGCAGCCGTAAAAGGTTTTGCCGTTTCGTCCGGTGCGGGCGACTAATGAGTGGCTGCGACATTCCGGGCAATCGAACGTGTCTTCGGCTGAAACGTCTTCTTGCACAATAAAATCGCAGTCGGGATAACGGCTACAACCGATAAAAATCCCGAACGCCCCTTGCTTGAGCTGCAAGACGCCTTCACATTGCGGGCAAGATTGAGGCAGTGTTTTAATGACGTGATGACTTTGCTGCAAGGGTTTAAGGTATTGGCAGTCGGGGTAACGGCTGCACCCCAAAAACAGCCCTTGCTTACCCCGCTTTATGTGCAAAGGGGCTTGGCAATCGGGGCAATTTTCAGTCTGGCGGGTAGATTCAAACAGGCTCATCAACTAACTCAAATTCAATCACAAACAGTTTGGACGGGTTCGGGTAAATTGAGCGGATCACCGCTTTCAGCTCGTCCAAACGCATATTCTCTTGTATGGCGTGGCGACGATTCAGATCGGCAAAATCAATCGGTATGACGGCTTTGACTTTAATGTGGGCGAACAAGCGGTCGGTTTCGAGCGTAAATACGCAAAGGGTTTGCCCCACCTGAAAATGCGATTCCGTGTGATCCCGAATGGTAATGGTTTTTTTACCGCTCAGAATATCTGCTTCAAAACGGCTAAAAAAGGTGATCTTCTGCATAATCGCCATCCATTAAGTGATCGAAATGATCCTGATAAAAACCACGGGACACTAAGTAACGCCACATTTTTTGCTTGGCTTTGTAATCCCAAACCGCAGGACGTTTTTTTTCAAACATTTTTTCGGCAAGGGCAAACCAGTCGATCTCGGCATTATCCAACGCTTGTGTAAGCAACCAATCTGCAATGCCCTTTTGCCGCAATTCTTGTTTTAAACGGCGAGGCCCATAGCCCTGCTGCGCTCGATAACGGATAAAAACCGTACAAAAACGTTCATCACTCTGCCAGCCGTTTTCAACCGCACGGGCTAATGCCGATTCAATATCGTCTTCCGGATACGCTTTTTGGCGGAGTTTTTGGCGTAGCTCCGCTTGGCTATATTCTCGCTTGGCGAGTAAATAGAGAACGTAACTTTGGGCGGAATGTTTTTGCATCATTGTGTTGATCGTATCCTTAGCATACGGCTAAAAGCGGTCGATTGGCTTAAATTCGGTATGAGATATATCGGGAGATCGGTATGCCCTCCTGAGATTAAGATAACCGTTTTTGTACGCTGTGCTATCTCATTTTGCAAACAAAGCGTAAAAACCGACCGCTTGTCAGCAGATTACTCTTCGATAGAGCGGAGTAATTCGTTGATGCCGACTTTGCCACGGGTTTTTTCATCGACTTTTTTGACGATCACCGCACAGTAGAGGTTATATTTGCCGCATTTTGACGGTAGGCTGCCGGAAACGACTACCGATCCTGTCGGTACACGACCGTAGTGGATTTCGCCGGTTTCACGATCGTAAATTTTGGTGGATTGACCGATGAAAACGCCCATTGAGATGACACAGCCGTCTTCAACAATCACGCCTTCAACAATTTCGGAACGTGCGCCGATAAAGCAGTTATCGCCAATGATAGTCGGGTTGGCTTGCAACGGTTCTAACACGCCGCCAATACCTACGCCGCCGGATAAATGCACGTTTTTACCGATTTGCGCACAAGAGCCGACCGTTGCCCAAGTATCCACCATTGTGCCTTCGTCCACATAAGCACCGATATTCACATAAGACGGCATTAACACGGTATTTTTAGCGATGTACGCCCCTTTACGCACGGTAGCGGACGGCACAACTCGGAAGCCTTCTTTTTGAAAACGGGCTTCGTCATAGTCGGCAAATTTGAGTGGCACTTTGTCGTAGTATTTCGTTTCTGCACCGTCAATGATGTGGTTATCGTTGATACGGAATGAGAGCAAGACCGCTTTTTTTAACCACTGATGCACTATCCATTCGCCGTCAATTTTTTCGGCAACACGGAATGAGCCGTTATCTAACCCTTCTAACACCTCATTTACCGTTTGTTTTAATTCGGTATCCACATTGTTTGGGGTAATTTCCGCACGGCGTTCAAATGCCGCTTCGATAATCGCTTGTAATGACATTGACTTTCCTTATGTATTGATAATGAAAAAACGCCTGACTTTTTAGCACAGACACCGCACAATTTCCACAACATTTCACAAAATCCTGCGATAGACATTGCTACAAGCGGTGGATTGAAGGTATTTTTTGACAAAAGTCGTTGTTGAAAAGTGAGAAATAGGTAGGCATAATGATAAAAATTTGGATGTTTTTCACCCGAAATTACAAAAAATGAAAATATTCTGCCTGCTATTTATACTTGTTCTTTCACCTATTTCGGCTGCCAGTGAGGTGATTTTTTCGTGTTTGACTCAAAAGGGGAAGCAGATTTCTATTGTGCAAATCGGCAACCAATATGAGTATCGCTTCGGGAAACGGAATAAACCTGAATTAGTGTTTCGGGATTTCGTACAAGAGGCAATTCAACGCTCGCCAAAGTGGGAGGGTATTGGGCGTTATTTATGGACAAATTTAACCCTCAAAAACGGTGATACCTTTTATACCGCCAGAGTGGCGACAGACAGAATGACGGACGAGCACGAAACCGAATATAGCCTAGAAGTTTCAACGGAGGAGAAACATTTAGCAACGATAGTGTGTTCTGCAAAGAGTGAACCGATCGTGAATTTTCCGGAAGCGCTTTTATTTTAATTCAAGCGGTGAGTTATCGGTAAAATTTTGCAAAGCAGGGAAAAGCACGATTTTCCCTTTGACTATTTTGCTGGCAATCGGTAATATGCACATCCTATGCAAAAAGCAAAACTACCCCTGACTATTGACCCCTATAAAGATGCGCAACGGCGTATGGACTATGAGGGCTTGATTTCGGCAAGCCAGCTTAGTCGTTTGGGGGAATCGGTTGGAAATGTGCTAAGTGATGCACAGGTTACTTTATCGTTAGAGCTTGATCCACAACGGCTGACTGTGATTAGAGGCACGGCACGCATTGATGTGGAGCTAGACTGTCAACGTTGCGGTAACCCTTTTAAGCACACCCTTGACTGTACATTATGTTTCAGTCCGGTGGCAAATATGGATCAGGCGGACAAATTGCCCGAAGTTTATGAACCGATTGAACTGAATGCTTTCGGTGAAATAAATTTACTGGAAATGGTAGAAGACGAATTCATTCTATCGTTACCGTTAGTCCCGATGCATAGTGCTGAACACTGTGAAGTGTCCGTGGCAGAACAGGTTTTTGGCGAATTGCCGGAAGAACTGGCAAGTAAACCGAACCCATTCGCCGTATTAGCTAATTTAAAGAAAAACTAGATCTAGGAGAAAAGCCCGTGGCTGTTCAACAAAATAAGAAATCTCGTTCACGTCGTGATATGCGTCGTTCACACGATGCATTAACTACGGCAGCGGTATCTGTCGATTCTCGTGGTGAAACCCATTTACGCCACCACGTTTCTGCAGACGGTTACTACCGTGGTCGTAAGATCAAATAATCCAAACATATCTTTCGAGGTATAATTTGGCTCGTCTAACCCTTGCGTTAGATGTAATGGGCGGGGACTTTGGTCCCCGTATTACTATTCCCGCAGTCATATCGGCTTTGGTAGCTTATCCGAAGCTCGCTTTTCTTCTATTTGGCGATCAATGTCAAATCCGCCCTTTATTACAGGCTTTACCGTCCACCAGCCAACAACGTATCCGATTGGTGCATACCGCAAAAACCGTTGCTGACGATCTGCCATTCCGGCAGGCAATGCGTCAGAGCAAAGGCAGTGCAATGCAACTGGCGATTGAAGCGGTAGTAACCGGCGAAGCGCAAGGCTGTGTCAGCGGCGGGAATACCGGCTTGCTGATGGCGCTTGCCAAGCAGCATATTTCGTTATTACCGAATATTGAACGACCGGCGCTGACGTCCCTGATACCGAGTTTAAACGGTCGCTCCGGCATTATGTTGGATTTAGGGGCAAATGTGGAAGCGGACAGTGCATTGCTGTGCCAGTTTGCCGAGATGGGCAATATTTTTGCACAAGTGATGCTGGATTTGGTCTATCCCCGTTTGGCACTGTTGAATATCGGCACGGAAGAGCATAAGGGCAATCCGGCAATCCGTACCGCTCACCAACAGTTAAAACAGGCACAACATCTCAACTATATCGGCTTTATGGAAGGTGATAAGTTACTGAATAATTATGCCGATGTGATTATTTGTGATGGCTTTAGCGGTAATATTGCCTTGAAAACCTTAGAGGGTGCAGCACACAATTTATTGGCATTTTTTAAGCCGCCTCAGCCGGATTCACACCTGTGCCGACGGTTCAAGCGGGCGGTTATGCGTTTTATTTTTCAACGCTATTACCGAAAATTGCAACGTATCAATCCGGACAAACACAATGGTGCAACGTTGCTCGGTTTATCGTCCGTGGTGGTGAAAAGCCACGGGAGTGCCGGTGCAAATGCATTTTTTTATGCCATTTTGCACGCAATTCAACAGATTGAAAATGAAATTCCTGCTAAAATTTCGCAAGGATTAAATCGATTATAAGAGTATAAAGTATGTACAGTTCAATTTTAGCGACCGGTAGCTATATGCCTGCACAAATTCGCACCAATGCGGATTTAGAGAAAATGGTCGATACAACGGACGAGTGGATTGTTACCCGTTCGGGAATGAAAGAACGCCGTATTGCCGGCGCTGATGAAACCGTGGCAACAATGGGGGCGGCAGCGGCAAAAAATGCGTTAGCGCAAGCCGCTATTGATCCGCAGCAAATTGATTTAATTGTGGTTGGAACGACCAGCAACTCTCACGCTTATCCGAGCGCAGCCTGCCAAATTCAAGGAATACTCGGCATTGACGATGCAATTTCCTTTGATGTGGCGGCAGCCTGTACCGGCTTTGTTTATGCGTTGAGTGTGGCGGATCAGTTTATACGCAGCGGCAAGGTGAAAAAAGCGTTAGTCATCGGCTCGGATCTCAACTCCCGCAAATTAGACGAAACGGATCGCAGCACGGTCGTATTATTTGGTGATGGCGCAGGTGCGGTGATTTTAGAGGCAAGCGAACAACAAGGCATTATTTCAACCCACTTACACGCCTCGCCGGATACCAAATCCGCACTGGTCTTGCCGAATGAGATGCGGGGTGAAGCACAATCGGGCTTTATTGCAATGCAGGGCAATGCGACCTTCAAATTGGCGGTACGGGAACTAGCTAATGTGGTGGAAGAAACCTTAACGGAAAACGGCTTGGATAAGCGCGAGTTGGATTGGCTCGTGCCGCACCAAGCCAATTTGCGTATTATTGCAGCAACGGCGGAAAAATTGGCGATGTCGATGGATCAGGTGGTGGTAACGGTAGATCGCTACGGTAACACCAGTGCCGCGACTATTCCGGTAGCACTTGATGAAGCGGTGCGGGACGGGCGTATTCAGCGTGGGCAGCTATTATTGCTGGAGGCTTTCGGCGGTGGCTGGACGTGGGGATCGGCGTTAGTCCGCTTTTAACAAGCGCTCGGCACAGGGCAATTTTTTGCAAAAACGTTCAAGTAATTGACCGCTTGTAACTTTTATCCTCTCTTTATGAGAGGATTATATTTTGGAAAGAGATAAATGGAACAAACTTTCGCAGATAAAAAACGGAAAACCGTAGAACAAGCAGAATTTACCGCAGACGGACGCTATATGCGCAAAGTGCGCAGTTTTGTCTTACGCACCGGACGGTTGAGCGATTTCCAACGGGATATGATGAATCATCACTGGGCGGATTTAGGCTTGGATTATCAAGCAACGCCGTTCGATTTCAACCAAATTTTCGGCAATGCCAATCCGGTCGTGTTGGAAATCGGCTTTGGAATGGGCAAATCTTTGGTTGAAATGGCAGAGCAAAATCCCGATCGCAATTATATCGGCATAGAAGTTCATACGCCTGGCGTAGGGGCGTGTATCGCCTATGCGGTTGAAAAGGGGGTCAAAAACCTGCGGGTTATTTGCCACGATGCGACCGAAATTTTACGGGATAGCATTGCCGATCAGTCCCTAGGCGGTTTACAGCTCTATTTCCCTGATCCGTGGCAAAAAGCCAAGCACCACAAACGCCGTATTGTACAGCCGGCTTTTATTGAGCGGGTATTACAGAAATTGCGCTCAGACGGCTTTATTCATATGGCAACGGATTGGGAAAATTATGCGGAGCATATGTTAGCGGTGCTACGCTCATTCCCTGAACTTAAAAATCAATCACCGAGTGGTGATTTTATTCCGCGTCCGGATTTTCGTCCTCTCACTAAGTTTGAGGAACGCGGGCAAAAATTAGGACACGGCGTGTGGGATCTCTACTTTATTAAAGGATAAACCCAACAAAATTGTGCTAGAATAGCCATAATTTTATTGTCATTAAGGAGAACAAAAATGGCACAACCAACTCGTAATCGCAGACAACGCAAGAAAATGCACCTTGCCGAATTCCAAGAATTAGGCTTTTTGGTGAAATTCCAATTTGCCGAAGGCACGGGCATTGACCAAATTGATGCGCTCGTAGATCGTTTTATTGATGAAGTGATCCGCCCAAATGGATTAGCCTACGAAGGTTCAGGCTATTTACATTGGGAAGGCTTAGTTTGCCTTGAGAAAATGGGCAAATGCGATGACTCTCACCGTCAATTAGTGCAAAAATGGTTAGCAGACAACGGTTTAATTGAAATTGAGGTCAGCGAATTGTTTGATATTTGGTGGGATTTACCGATCAATCAATAATCCTTTCTTATCATAATGTGCCTAAAATTATCCCTCCGATAATTTTAGGTCATTTATTTTCATTGTTACGCTTATCGCCCTGATTAAAGGAAGAAAAATGGCGGAAAATCAACCTGTTAAACGGATCACCCTCAATGATATTGCACGGCTAAGCGGTGTGTCGAAAACCACGGCGAGTATGGTGCTGAACGGGCAATCGGAACAATTTCGCATCAAGCCGGAGACCCGTCAGAGAGTATGCCAAATTGCCCGCCAGTACGGCTACCGTGCCAATGCCTATGCTAAAGGGTTAAAATTGCAGCGTACCAACGTTGTCGGCTTGATTGTGCCGGATCTCGCCAATTACGGTTTTGCATCAACCGCCAAATATTTGGAAAAATTGTGCCGTGATAGTGGCTTACTGCTGGTGATTGCCTGCTCGGACGACAATCCCGTCCAAGAAAAATTAGCGATAGAACGTTTACTCGACCGCCAAATCGACCTCATTATCACTGCACCGACCCATCAAGATCCGAAGTATTACAAATCCGTGTTAAAGCAGACCGCCCTATTACAGCTCGACCGCTTTGTGCCGCAGCTTGATCTCTGCTACGCCATTAGTGATGACACTCCAAAGATTGCCCAGCTTGTACAGCGAGTGATTACCACCAATCATTTAAGCGAATATTTTTATTTTGGCGGGCAGCTCTCCCTCTCGCCGAGCCAATCTCGTCTGGCGGGCTTTTGTCAGGGGCTTGCCGAGGGCGGTTTGGGCGAACAGCCTGACTGGATTTTACACCGAGATTACCGCCCCGAATCGGGCTATCGGCTGATGCAATCCCTAGTCGAACGGCTGGGGCGTTTACCTCAAGCGGTCTTTACCGCCTCTTATACCATTTTGGAAGGGGTGTTGCACTATCTGACCGAGTATCAACAAATGGATAAATTGCTCAATCGCCAATTACAGCTTGCGACCTTTGACGATCACGCCCTGCTTAATGCCTTGCCTTTTCATATCCATTCGATCAAGCAAGATCACGAGCAGATCGCCAAACAAGTTTTCACACTGATTCAACAAACCCTGCAAGGTAAAGCACTTAAACCGGTAAAAGTCCCCTGTGAAATCCTTTGGAGAGGTTAAAATTTAGGGTTAAATGAAAAAAAATTGTTGTGCTAAATTCAGTTATTCTAAATGATAGGAAAAACTAAAATTTTACCTTTTTTAGTTTAATCTTCTAAATTTATGTGATTTGTATAGTGTTTTTTTCTGCGATTTTTCTGAAAATTACCACTTTTCTTTATTTTCTATTCTTTACTTTCTGCATTTTCTTCGGCATAGTTCACCGTTATAAAGCGTGCATCGGTTTTTTCGCACGTTAAAAAAGCGAATGGCATTCAAATTTCCCCTTTCGTTATCCGTAGTCGGCAAACAGTCTATTTTGCAAGCGGTCGTTTGACCCCGATATTTTGCAAAGCACAGGGGAGAGGCGAGCCAATCAATACAACATAAAATGATTTTGAGGATATTACCGTGTCTAATATGCAACACACTAGCGAGCCGAAACGGGAAACGTTTTCCGGTCGCAGAGCATTTATTATCGCTGCCATTGGCTCGGCGGTCGGGCTTGGCAACATTTGGCGTTTCCCTTATACCACCTATGAAAACGGTGGCGGGGCGTTTATCATTCCTTACCTTGTCGCTTTGCTGACGGCAGGGATCCCACTGTTATTTTTAGATTATGCGATCGGGCATCGCCACCGTGGTGGTGCGCCATTGTCTTACCGCCGCTTTAACCGCCATTTTGAAACTTTTGGCTGGTGGCAAGTGTTGGTGAATGTGATTATCGGTATTTACTATGCGGTCGTACTCGGCTGGGCTGCGGTTTATACCTATTTCTCGGTGAACGGGGCGTGGGGCGATAAACCGATCGATTTCTTCATCGGTGAATTTTTGAAAATGGGCGATATTAGCCAAGGGGTGAGCTTTGAGTTTGTCGGAATGGTTACCGGCCCATTGATTGCTGTGTGGTTGGTGGCACTTGGTGTACTGGCGCTCGGCGTACAAAAAGGGATTGCCAAATCCTCCGGCATTTTAATGCCGATATTGATCGTGATGTTCCTTGTATTAGTCGTGTCTTCACTCTTTTTACCGGGAGCGGCAAAAGGGTTAGATGCGTTGTTTACCCCAAATTGGGATAAACTCACCGATCCGAGCGTGTGGATTGCTGCCTACGGGCAAATTTTCTTCTCACTGTCGATCTGCTTCGGGATTATGATTACCTACGCGTCCTATTTGAAGAAAAATTCCGATTTAACCGGCAGTGGTTTGGTTGTTGGGTTTGCGAACAGCAGTTTTGAAGTTTTAGCGGGGATCGGGGTATTTGCCGCCCTTGGTTTTATGGCAGTTTCCGCCGGTCAGGAAGTGAGTGAAGTGGCAAAAGGCGGTATCGGTTTAGCCTTCTTTGCGTTCCCAACCATTATCAACCAAGCCCCGTTTGGCGAAGTGTTGGGGGTATTATTCTTCGGCTCGCTTACCTTTGCGGCATTAACCTCGTTCATTTCGGTGATTGAAGTGATTATTTCGGCGGTGCAGGATAAATTACAGATCGGACGGGTGAAAGTAACTTTCATTGTCGGCTTACCGATGATGCTAGTGTCTGTCGTGTTATTCGGCACAACCACCGGTTTACCGATGCTGGACGTAATGGACAAATTCGTGAACTATTTCGGCATTGTTGCAGTGGCGTTTGTATCGTTGATTGCGATTGTGGCAAACGAAAAACTCGGCTTACTCGGCGATCACCTTAACGAAACCTCGTCCTTTAAAGTCGGCTTTTTATGGCGGTTATGTATTGTAGTAACCACCGGTATTCTTGCCTTTATGTTATTCAGTGAAGGGGCGAAAGTCTTCTCAGAAGGTTATGAAGGCTACCCACGCTGGTTTGTGAATACCTTTGGCTGGGGAATGGCGATTGGATTAGTTGTTGTTTCATTCCTACTTTCCCGTCTCAAATGGAAAAATGAAGATACCGCAGTAACAGGAGAATAAAAATGAGTAGCAGCGCAATTATTATGATGATTATCGCCCTTGTGGTAATTTGGGGCGGGCTGATTTACTCGGTAAAACGCTTACCGAAAGAAGATTGAGCCTTATTATATTGATATGTTAGCCGACCGCTTGTTGAGCAATCAACAAGCGGTTTTATTTTGCCGAAATGTTGCAAAATTGACATTTAATTTTTTATTGAAAATAAAAGGTATAAAAAATCAGCAAATGTGAAATTTTATCGCTAAAAAATGTGAACTAGATCACGTTTTTACGGAATTTCGATTGCTGAAACGCCACCTTTCTTTACAATTACGCCGATTTCACTCTATTTGAAAATAAGTTTACCGATTTACAATTTCTTCATATTAAGGAGTAACAATGAGTATTGCTATTATCATAGCAACCCACGGTGTCGCCGCCGAGCAACTTCTCAAAACCACCGAGATGTTGATTGGGGAACAAAGCGATGTAGCGACCATCGACTTTGTGCCGGGCGAGAATGCCGAAACGATTATGACCAAGTATCAGGCGAAATTAGCCAACGAGCTTGCCCATTGCGAGCAGGTACTCTTTTTAGTGGATACTTGGGGCGGCAGCCCGTTTAATGCGGCAAACCGTGTTGCCGAGGGCAAAGACAATATGGATATTGTTACGGGCGTAAACGTGCCGATGTTGGTGGAAACCTTTATGGCGCGTGATGACGGTCCGTCCCTTGAGGAGCTGGTTGAAGTAGCGTTGGAAACTGGCCGTTTAGGTGTGCGTGCGTTACGTTATCAAGAAAAAGAAGCGGACGCTCCCGTTGCAAAAAACGAGCCGAATCCGACCGCTAGTCAGCCTGCCGAGCCGGCAAAAGTGGAAGCGAACGGTGTCGGGCATTTAACCATCGGTTTAGCCCGTATTGATGACCGCTTAATTCACGGTCAGGTAGCAACCCGCTGGACAAAAGAGAGCCGAGTTTCTCGCATCGTGGTGGTGAACGACGATGTGGCAAAAGACAGCGTACGTTCCACAATGCTGAAAAGCGTTGCCCCGCCGGGGGTAACGGCTCACGTCGTGAATGTGGAAAAGATGATCCGTGTTTACAATAACGCGGAATATGCCGGCGAGCGAATGATGCTGCTGTTCACTAACCCAAGCGATGTTGTGCGTTTAATGGAGGCTGGGGTCGATTTTAAATCAATCAATATCGGCGGAATGGCATACCGTGATAGTAAGAAGATGATTACCAGCGCGGTTGCCGTGGACGATAACGATATTGAGGCATTCAAAACCCTTGATGCGAAAGGCATTGAATTGGACGTTCGCAAAGTCTCAAACGACAGCCGTCAATATATGATGGATTTACTCAAGAAAAATAACTTAATCTAAGGAATTGACAATGGAAATTTCAGCATTACAAATAGGTCTCGTCTTTTTGGTTGCCTGTATTTCAGGTATGGGATCAATTTTAGACGAATGGCAAACCCACCGCCCGTTGATTGCTTGTACCCTTATCGGCTTAGTGTTAGGCGATATGAAAACCGGCATTATTGTCGGCGGTTCATTAGAATTACTGGCATTAGGCTGGATGAATATCGGTGCAGCCCTTGCCCCTGATGCCGCATTAGCGTCTGTGGTCTCGACAATTTTAGTAATCGTGGGCGGACAAGATATTACCACCGGTATTGCGATTGCCATTCCGCTTGCCGCTGCCGGTCAAGTACTGACCTATGTTGTGCGTGCGATTACGGTCGGTTTCCAACACGCAGCCGATAAAGCCGTGGAAACGGGCGATCTGAACAAACTGGATTGGATTCACCGCAGTGCCTTATTACTCCAAGCGATGCGTATTGCTATTCCGGCGTTAATCGTGGCAATGACTGCCGGAACAGACGCCGTTCAAACAATGTTGAATGCCATTCCGCCGGTAGTAACGACAGGTCTTAAAATTGCCGGTGGCTTTATCGCCGTGGTCGGTTATGCAATGGTGATCAATATGATGCGGGCAGGGCATTTAATGCCGTTCTTCTACGCTGGTTTTGTGATCGCCGCATTCACCGATTTCAACCTCGTGGCACTCGGTATTTTAGGCACGATCACCGCCATTATTTATATTCAACTTCACCCGAAATACAACCAAAGTAAACAGGTGGTGCAAGTTGCCGCCAGCAATAACGACCTTGACAACCGTTTAGACTAAAAAGGACAGCACAATGACAACTGAAATGAAAAAAGTAACCAAAAGCGATTTGAATGCGGTCGTGCGCCGTTCTAATATTTTCCAAGGTTCGTGGAACTTTGAACGTATGCAGGCATTAGGCTTTGCCTATGCAATGGTACCGGTGATCAAGCGGTTATATCCCGATCCAAATTCGCAAGAGCGTAAAGATGCGATCAAACGCCACTTAGAGTTTTTCAATACACAACCGTTTGTTGCCGCACCGGTTATCGGCGTAACGATTGCGATGGAAGAAGAGCGTGCCAACGGTAAGCCGATTGACGATGCCGCCATTAACGGGATCAAAGTCGGCTTAATGGGGCCGTTGGCAGGGGTGGGCGATCCGATTTACTGGGGAACAGCCCGTCCGGTCTTTGCCGCATTAGGGGCGGGGATTGCGCTTAACGGCAGTATTTTAGGGCCATTGCTTTTCTTCGTACTCTTTAACCTTGTGCGTTTGGCAACACGTTATTTCGGCGTAATCTACGGCTACAAAAAAGGGTTGGACGTGGTACACGATATGAGCGGCGGTTTATTACAAAAACTGACCGAAGGGGCATCTATCCTCGGCTTATTCATAATGGGCGCATTGGTGCAGAAATGGACAAGCATTAACGTACCGCTGGTGGTTTCGACCATTGAAAAGCAAGACGGTACAACGGAAATCACCACGATACAAGGCATTTTGGACAGCCTAATGCCGGGCTTACTACCGCTACTGCTCACCTTTGCGTGTATGTGGCTATTGCGTAACCGTGTGAATGCCCTTTGGATTATCCTCGGCTTCTTCGTTATCGGTATTCTCGGTGCGTGGACAGGCATTCTTGCCTAATTTGTCAGAAAACAGATTGAACAAACCGCTTGCAAATGCAGGCGGTTTTTTTATTCTTTCATTGTTGGTGTGAAATCCGACCATTGCTCAATTCTGAACGCTCGAATATCACGTACGGATTTAGAGAACCAGCCCATTGCTTTTAATGCGTTCATCGCTTGGAAAAGATTTGCCATATTCTCATCTGAATTGGTATATAAGCTCCCTTGAATACGCTCAAAACCGAATTTTTTCAATGTCATACCAATATCATAATAGGCTTGAGTTACGCCCTTTGGGTGATTTTCTTCCGTATCTGATACGATTAAATCAAATGAAATAGCGTACATTTCTTCTACTCTGCATCGGGATCTTGTAATAATTTGGATAGTTTGTACTGCGCTTTTTCACCAGTTTGTACTAGCGTAATATTGACGAGAATATCACCGTCAGGCAAGGTTTTGACAAGTTCTCCCACTTGGTAAGGAATGCCATAACTACCAAAACTTTTGACTGCGCCGACAGGAATTTGTGTAATATCCACTGCTTGCTCCTTATTTATAAAAACGCAATTTACCGCTGCACTGTTATATTGAATTGGTTAAGCACTGTACCATTTCACCGGACAAGATGCAATTTATACAGACTTATGCTTTGATGATTTTGATGATATAGTAAACTACAATCTGTAATATGATTAAACAAGCCCCAACGGGATATTCCCTCCTATTCACCCAAATTCAGTGTTAGACAACGGCGATATAATTGCGCAAAAAATCCACCCCAACCGACCGCTTGTGGTACAATGCAAGCGGTCTTTTGTGAATAAAAACTGCAATGACGAACGCAATTCTTCTCTTGGGCATTTTGGCGGGCTTTGCCTATGCTCTCTACGATCAAATTTTAATGGACAGGCTGAAAGGAGAAAATCGGTTGAGTGTTGAGCTACAACGCCAAGCGGGGATTGATGTCTGGATTTCGGTCGGGCTGATTATCCTCACCGTCATCAACAGTCTGCAAACGGGCATTGAACCGCTAACCCTATTTTTACTGGCGATCTGTATTTTGCTCTGCCTGTATATCGCTTTTTTCCGCTCCCCACGTTTAATCCTAAAGCAGCAGGGCTTTTTCTTCGCTAATGTCTATTTTGATTATGCCAAAATCCGCCAAATTAACTTAGCGGATAAACAGATTTTAGTGATCGACTTGCATAACGGCAGACGGCTGTTAGTGCGGATTAAGCAGCAATCCGATGTTGAACACGTGGTGAATTTTTTCGGAGGTTATCAATGATTTTTAAATTAGTCGGCAAGCACCAGCATTACGATTGGGGCGGCGAACATTTTATCCCCAACTGGCTCAAATTAACCGAAGCGGAAGCCAAGCCCTATGCGGAATATTGGTTGGGGGCACACCGTAGCGCCCCCTCAATGATTGAGTTTGAAGGACAATGGCTGGCGTTAGATCGCGTAATTGACAAAGCTCCAAAACTGTTGGGTGAGCAATCCCGCAGTCAATTCGGCGATGAATTGCCGTTTCTTTTGAAAATTTTGGACGTGAAAAAACCGCTTTCCATTCAACTTCACCCGACAAAAAAAGAGGCGGAATACGGTTTTGAGCGAGAGGAAGCGCAAGGCATCGCCCTTGATGCGCCAAATCGCACCTATAAAGATCGCAATCACAAACCGGAAATGATGATTGCCCTCTCGGATTTTTGGCTACTGCACGGCTTTCGTTCGCTGACCGAAACGATTGCGGAGCTCAAACAGCGCCCGTCCCTGATGTCGCTTGCCCAAGCCCTTGAACATCGGGGCTTGCCTTCTGTGTATGCGGAAGTGATGCAAGCCGAACAGGCGCAGCTTGCCGACTGGTTACTGCCGATTATTGCTGAGCAGAAAACTGCCTACCAACAGGGTAAACTCAAGCCGGATAATCCGGATTATTGGGTGCTATACACAATGGAAGCAATGGCGATTGATGTGCAAAATTTAGATGCTGGGCTGCTCAGTTTTTATCTGTTTAATATCGTGCATTTGAAAAAAGGCGAGGGCATTTATCAAGGGGCAGGCTTGCCGCACGCTTACCTGCGGGGACAGAATATTGAATTGATGGCAGCCTCCGATAATGTTATTCGTGGCGGCTTAACCCCGAAATATGTCAATATTCCGGCACTGTTGCACACCATTGATTACCGAGAAATTACCCCGAAAATCATTGAAGAATATCAAGGCGATGAACCGCTTTATCTCTACCCGACCCCTGAAGCACAGGATTTTGCGTTGCAACGGTTTGGGTTTAAACCTTTTGACGAAGAGCAATTTGTTGCGACCAGTGCGGCAATTTTATTGGTGATGTCCGGCAGTTTATACATTGATTTGGGCGAGGATTCTATCCACCTTGCACAAGGCGAAGCGGTATTCATCAGTGCCGACACTCAGGTCGATATTATCGGTGAAACGGACGGCTATGCGGTGATTGCCACCTTGCCTTAATCCGTTCGGTAAGCGGTCAGTTTACCCCGTTTTTTGCCAAATAAGACATTAGTCGCAATGTATAAAAGCGACTATCCAATATAACCGCAGGACGCCACTGCCGGCGTCCGCTCATCAAATCCGCAATATTATGTAGCAGTTGTACAAAGTTGTTTTTTATTCGCCTGTAGGGACACACTGCGTGTGTCCGGATTTTAACCGATTGAAATAATTTGATTTTTATAAAGGACACACGCAGTGTGTCCCTACATTCTGTTAAAATGTCTATTTTTGTGTATTTGCTACATAATACCGCAAATCCGCTCATTTCACGATCCGATTAAGTCAAATCGGTATCGTATTCCTACAACGTTAATGTAGGCAATAGTAATGTTATAGTGCAAAAAAATTAGCCGAACCGACCGCTTGTAAAATAACTTACCAGCCAAAAGCCCAGCAGCGTGGCGGCAAGCCCGCCGAGTAAGTGTAAGCAGACGATCCCCATTGCCGCCAGCCATTTTTGTGTGAGTAATGATTGAACCACCTCGGCAGAAAAGGCTGAAAAGGTGGTAAAGCTGCCGAGAAAGCCGGTGATAAAAAACACTTTGGCACTGTCTTGCAGATGCAGCCCTAACGCAATACCGATCAACAAGCAACCCAGCCAATTTGCCAATAATGTGCCGAAACTGACCGCTTGCGATAAAGGGTTCAGCCAGAGCCCCAACTGCCAGCGGGCAAGTGCGCCGAGGGCAGCGCCGGTAGCGATAAAGATGATATGAGCCATTTTAGGTTAATAAAAAATGTGGGATTAAGTTCATCACAACCAAAGTAAGCGACGATAATAATAACCGAGACGCACCAAAAATAAAGCCTCTGTTTTTACCGTTATCAAATTTCACTAATAAATTTGCCATTGCCGTCAGCGCATACACTTCAATTAAGGTGAAAATGATTAAATAGGCATAGGCGGAAAATAACGATGCGTAGTGCAATGCCATAAACCAAGGCGCGATAATGCCGACCGCTAATAACGGGCCGATCCGGCATAGTTGTGCCATTGTGAGATTGATTTTTCGGGAAAAATAAGATTGCAATGCCACGGTAATAATGCCGTTAATAAACAGGGCTATCGGAATATGTTCCGGCGCATTTAATTTATTATCGAATAAAAACGGGAAGATCACAAAAAAAGATAACGCAACGCTCAGCGGTAAAAAGAGTAGCAGGTGAATGGCGATAAATCTTTTATTGATGATCTCTTTAATCTGCCCCCAACGAAATTTCACAAGGGTACTTTCGTTTTGCATTTGGTAAAACGGTTTGGCAATCAGTAGCAACAAGCCTAGCTCCAATAAAAAGCAGCACCAAATCAGGCTGTGGATTTGTTCAAAACGGATAAACGGGATCGCAAGTAACGGCGCAGCCATTGCAGAAAGGCTGGTTACCCGTAAAAACTTGCCTTGTAAGCGGGTTTTTGTGTGGTATTCCTCACCGGCAAGAGCGAGTAGGCAGGCTCTGGCGTTGGTGGCAAACAGGCAACTGCCCAGCCCGAATAGCGTAGTGGCGACTAATAATAGCCCGTAGTGATCGGTGGTGATAAAAAAGACGTACGCCAGCACATCAAACACACAGCCGAGCAGCATCATTTTTGCCAGACCATAGCGGTCGCCCAAAATACCTGCCACGATCGACAAGGCTTGGTTACAGAAGAACATTAGCGACAGAGAAAAGGCAATTTGGGCATTGGAAAGCCCTTTTTGTTGTAAATACACAAAAAAGACGCTCTGCATTGAAAAGAACGCCAAAGTCGAGATAAATCGACGCCATAACAATAGATTTTGTAAAGACATTTGAAACTCCGGTTTAACACGCGGTTAGTTAGAACGGTTTTTTTGCAATGAGTACGGCATTGGGTTGCACGATGAGGGAGAGCGTAATGCAACCGCTATTATCAATGTCAGGACGCAGGCTGCGCGCCCTGACATTGATATGCCGAATGCTCGGCGGTCGGTTTACGCCGTTTGCCGATATTTTTGCTATCACGGTGGCGAATTTTCACCTTTTTCTTTTCCGCCTCTTTTTTCGCCGCTTTCTTTTGCTTTAAACGGGCTTTTTCTTTTTTGCTCACGCTCGCTGTTTCGGCATCTTTCGGGGCTTTGGTGCGGGGTTCTAACCCTTCAATGAGACGGGCTTTGAGTGCTTCTTCCGTATAGCGTTTGATTTTGCCGAGCAGTTTATAATCGTGGGCCTCCACCAGCGAAACGGCTGAGCCTTTTTTGCCGGCACGGGCGGTACGCCCGATGCGGTGGAGGTAAGTATCGGCACTGTAAGGCAGATCAAAGTTGATAACGAAATCGACATCATCAATATCAATTCCACGGGCGGCAACATCGGTGGCAACCAAGAGATTAACCACCCCGTTTTTAAGGCGTGCAATCGCTTGATTACGCTGGGTTTGCGCCATTTCCCCTTCCAAATAAGTCGCACGAATTGACCGCTTGCGTAAGGTTTCGCTTAATTCCCGCACGCTTTCACGGCGGCGTACGAACACAATCCCTCGTTCAATGCCGAACTCGCTGACAAGGCGGGCCAAAAGTTTGGTTTTATGCTCAAGATTATCTGCGTGGTAGTACCATTGCTGGATTTTTTTACGTTCACGGCGGCTCGGCTCGGCATCAATTTGCACCGGATTGTGCAAAATCCGCTCGGCGAAATCGACCAACAATTCACCTTCAAGGGTAGCGGAAAACAGCCAGGTATATTTTCGCCAACGGGTTTCAGCGGCAATGGTTTCCGCATCTTGCCCAAAGCCCATTTGCAGCATTCTATCCGCCTCGTCAAAAATCAGCACTTCGACCGAGCGGCAGTCAAAATTTTCCTCTTTGATATACTGTAACAAGCGCCCGGGCGTGGCGACCACAAGATCCTGATTGGTATTAAACACTTCACCGTGATTTTGGTAAGCTACACCGCCGGTGATGGTGGCAATATTGAGAGAAGTAAATTGTGCCAAGCTCTCTGCCTGCTCGGCGACTTGCATTGCTAATTCACGGGTTGGGGTAAGCACCAACACCCGTGGCGGACCGGGTTTACGGCAGGGGTGATCGAGCAAATGTTGAATTGCCGGCAGTAAAAATGCCGCCGTTTTGCCCGTGCCGGTCGGGGCAGAGCCCAACACATCACGCCCTTCCATTGCCGCCGGAATCACATTTTGCTGAATAGCAGTCGGACGTTTATAGCCTGCTTTCTGCACGGCTTTCAGTAATTCGGGGCTTAAATCAAGTTGTTCAAAAGTCAAAATGGTCATAGCGTTCTCATTTAATATCAGATTCTAAGGCTTGCTTAATCTGAAGCCTATTGATCGGCAAAATGCCAATATGAAATTCAAAGGGGCGTAATGCTTGGTTGATGATCTCGATGCTGTAATTGCCTTTATCATTTTCCAGATCGGACAAGGTTTTACGCGATATTTTGACAATTTTTGCATAATCTTCCTGCTTAACCGCCAGTAAATTTAAACGTAACGATTTTAATGCCTGACCAAGCGTTATTTGGTTCAAAAGCAGTTTTTTCATAATGTCGTTACGCATTTGTACACGTTGCTCAATATCAAGCATTTTTTTTGTTTTTGATGCTCTGGTCTGCTTGTCTTGCATCGTCATAGTAGTTTCCAACGAGATAATTTATCGGGCAAATAATCAAAACCAATGGCAGGAAAGTTTAAAATGCTCTCCGGCGTGCCTCTTTCCAATAAGCGGGCTTTTAAGCCGATAAGTTGTTCGGCAGTTTGGCGTAGTTCGTCCAGTAATCGATCAGACGGGCATAAGTCGGCAAGCCTTTGTGCGATCAAATCAAAGCGATATTCTCCGCCTAATTCAAGTGGCGGCGATGTTTTACTACTCCAGGTGATTGAGCGGGGAATCCCTTCGGGATCGGCTTTCATTGGGGCAAAATCGAAAATCGGTGCGAGAGATATTTGCCGAGCATTGCGTAAAAAAGCGCTGTTTCTGCCGTGATTGTCGCTATTGCCAAATGCAATATTCAATAAATCCCGCTTTAGCCATTCAATCACAAAAGTTTGAGTATCAAAGGGAGTGATGCTGGCTAGATTAGATTGTTTTATTTTATCATTGATTTGTCGGATAACCGTTTCGTGATCCAACATTGAACCCGCACCTTTTTCTAACAGTGAATAAACCGACTCCATTGCATAACGTTCAGTATTGCCTTGCGGATCAACCTGCACATCAAAGCGGGGCAACCACAAAGACGGATAACGTTCCCCTTCTTCCAAGCGCATTTTATGCGTATCTATGGTGTGAAATCCCATTGCAGCTAATTCATTATAATAATGAAATTCTGCCCTTAAAATATCACAATCAATCGGGCTGCGTTTACCACGTGGAAATTTCACCAAATAGTAATCATCATTTGAATTGCCGTGTTGTAAATTATCTATCCAAATTTTGCCGTGTTGGGTTTGGCGTAATAATAACTTCGGTGCTTCACCGCCTGCACCTGTTGCACCGCCAGCCATTGCACCACGTTGATTTGCATATTCTAAAAAATCAGTATGGCGGTTTTGCACGTCCTCCTTTTCAAATAATCGGACTGTTTCATTTTTAGGGAAAGATTCAACCGCTTGTTTAATGCGTAAATTGCCGATAGGCGCAATAGCTCCTTGTTTTAATAGAAGATAATTCTGTTGAGATAAGGGCAAATGGTTAATATCAAGCATTTTTAGCCAATAACGGCGGCTTGCTCCGGCAGGGATAATATCGTCTAAAAAATAAAACCAATCCCGTTTAGGCCCAAATGGAAACAACGAGATAGGGTAATTGAGCGATACCGCCTTGTGATTATCGCCTAAAACCTCTTCTAAATCATATAAATAGGTCAATGTCTTAACCGAATAATCAACATTAAAATCAAGTGTGGCAATGGTTTTCCAACTGCCGTCAATATAGGCTTGAAATGTTAATGATTCAGGCATAGCCTATCCTTATTGTGAGAAATATGACACATTATAACGATAAAAATGTATTAGTGATAGTTATAAGTAACACAATATGATTTTTTGTTTTTTAATGGGTAATATATGTTACAAATATAACGCCATTATCACAGCATTTTCCCGTTCTCCGTTTGGGGTCGGGTAGTAATTTTTCCGCAAGCTGACCTCGTTAAAGCCAAGCTGCTGATAAAGTTGCTGGGCGATGAGATTAGATTGGCGCACTTCAAGCCATAGGGTGATGATACCTTGCTGGCGAAGACGTTCAATTAAACTTTGTAACAGCAGCTTGCCGTAGCCCTTGCCTTGATGAGCGGGATCAACCGCAATATTGAATAAGGTTGCTTCGTCCAACACCGTTTGGCAAATGGCAAACGCTACAATCTGATTATCCACGCTGAATTTGAGGTTGAGGTAACGTTCTCCCTGATTATTGCATAATGTGCCTTTTGACCACGACACTAAATGGGCGCGTTGCTCAATCGCAAAGAGCTGCTCGAAATCGGCAGCCGCAATGGGTTCAATCACAGGTTATCCTCAAGGTGTCGGCAGAAAGGTTGCATTTGCTGCCAAAGTTGGCGTTTGGCAGCAGGCGTGTGTAATGCCTGCCAGCTTGAAATGCGCCAAAGGGGCTGATTGGTAAATTTTTTGGTTAATCGCACCGCTTGCGAGTCGGGCTGAATGCACCAAATAATCGGTTCGTGCGTGAATGTCAGCCGCAGGGCTTGTTCCACGTTGAGCCATTGATATTGCGACACATTCAGAGCTAATGTCCGTAATACGTCTTGGAAAAAGCGGCTTTGTTGGTGATCCTCATCGCAAACCACCACCAATTTAACCGCAGCGTTTAAACGAATTTGGGCATCGCCTTTCAGTACTTGAGGCTTGCTCAATACCCATTGGGCAATATTCATTTCGTTTAGCAGTAAATCACGCCGGTTCATTCTTTTTCCTCATAAAACGGTGGGGAATGTTAGCAAAAATCGGTAGAATGGCGAAATGATTTTGTATAAAAACAGGAAATTTATGTTATCACTCGAAAGTGAAGTGCTAGAACGCCATTTAGATCGCTTTAACGGGCAATCCGTTTTACTGTTTGGCAATGTACGGGATCGGTTTGCCGATCGTATCCGCCCGTTAGCCTCACAAGTCGCTATTTTTAGTAGTTATTTTGATTATGCCCGTATATATCAAGATGTAGAATTTGGTTTTGAATGTCGAAATCAAGCGAATTTAGCGGTGTTTTATTGGACGAAGAATAAGCAAGAATGTCAGTTTCAGCTCTATCAATGGCTTGCACAAGCCCCTGCCGGACAGACAATGCTGATTATCGGCGAAAACCGTGCCGGTGTGCGTTCGGCGGAAAAAATCCTTGCGCCTTTTGGCGATATTCACAAAATCGACTCGGCAAGACGCTGCGGCTTATACCAATTTGAATTCCGCACGCGACCTGCCTTTGATTGCAAAACATTCTGGAAATCCTACCACTTGCAGAACGATTTACAGATTTTTGCGCTACCGGCAGTGTTTAGCTCGGCAGAACTGGATAATGGTACAAAATTGCTTTTGTCGAGTTTTGAAGGGCAGAACCTCAGCGGCAAAATCTTGGATCTCGGCTGCGGTGCAGGGGTGATTGGTGCAAGTCTCAAACAGCAATGTCCGACGATTGCGCTGACAATGTCCGATATTCACGCAATGGCGATCGCTTCAAGCGAACGTACATTGGCGGAAAATCAGCTAGCGGGCGATGTCATTGCCAGTGATGTGTTTTCCCATATTGGAGGCAAATTTGATTTAATCGTGTCCAACCCGCCTTTTCACGATGGCGTAGATACCGCCTATCAAGCGGTGGAAACCCTGATTTTGCAGGCGAAAAACCACCTTAACCGTGGCGGCGAGCTTCGCCTTGTTGCTAATGCGTTTTTACCTTATCCGGATTTGCTTGACCGTGCATTCGGCTCACATAAAGTGCTGGCAAAATCGACCAAATTTAAGGTCTATTCGGCACGGGTTTAGGGCGAACTAACGGTTTCTTTCTTGTGAAATGTCGGCGTTTTGCCTACAATATCGCCCTTTATGTGCAAGGTGAATAGAATGTCGCAAATTAAACTAATTGTCGGGCTTGCCAACCCTGGTGCGAAGTATGAAGATACCCGCCATAACGCAGGGGAGTGGTTGGTGAATGAAATTGCCCGCCAGCATAATGTGAGCCTGAAAGACGAGGCGAAATATTTTGGCAAAACGGCGAAAATCAACACGCTACAAGGCGAAGTGCGGCTATTAGTGCCGACCACCTTTATGAATTTAAGCGGCAAAGCGGTAGGGGCGTTGGCAAATTTTTACCGCATTCAACCGGAGGAAATTTTGGTTGCCCACGATGAATTGGATCTGCCGCCCGGCACGGTGAAAATCAAACAAGGCGGCGGACACGGCGGACATAACGGTTTGAAAGACATTATCGCTGCTCTTGGCAATCGCAACAGCTTTTACCGTGTCCGTATCGGTATCGGGCATCCGGGGCATAAAGAGTTGGTGGCTGCCTATGTCTTAGGTAAACCTTCGCCAACGGATAAACCCCTGATCGATGTGGCGATTGATGAAGCGGGACGCTGTATGGCACTGCTGTTTAAAGAGGGAATTGTCAAAGCCACCAACCGATTGAATGCCTTTAAGGCTGCCTAGTTTGCACAAAATGTCCGAAAACTGACCGCTTGCACAAACAAGCGGGCGTAAAAATTCACTGTTTATCAATTTATTATCGGTATCATCATTGCCCGATAACATCATCATAAAGGAAACACTATGGGATTTAAATGTGGAATTGTCGGTTTGCCTAATGTGGGGAAATCGACCTTATTTAATGCGCTGACTAAAGCCGGTATTGAAGCGGCAAACTATCCGTTTTGTACCATTGAGCCGAACACCGGTGTCGTGCCGATGCCTGATCCCCGCCTTGATGCGTTGGCAGAAATTGTCAAGCCGGAGCGGGTATTGCCAACTACAATGGAGTTTGTCGATATTGCGGGGTTAGTTGCCGGCGCAAGTAAAGGCGAGGGGCTGGGCAATAAATTTTTAGCCAATATCCGTGAAACCGATGCGATCGGCCACGTTGTGCGTTGTTTTGAAAACGATGATATTGTGCACGTTGCCGGCAAAATCGACCCGCTTGACGATATTGAAACCATCAACACTGAATTAGCATTAGCGGATTTAGACAGTTGCGAACGGGCCATTCAGCGTTTACAAAAGCGGGCGAAAGGCGGTGATAAAGAGGCAAAATTTGAACTGTCCATTATGGAAAAAATCTTGCCGGTGCTTGAAAATGCGGGAATGATCCGCTCTGTTGCGTTGGATAAGGAAGAACTGCACGCTATTAAGGGCTACAATTTCTTAACCTTAAAGCCGACAATGTATATCGCCAATGTGAACGAAGACGGCTTTGAAAATAACCCTTACCTTGACAAAGTACGTGAATTTGCGGCGAAAGAAGGCTCGGTGGTTGTACCGGTCTGTGCGGCGATTGAAGCGGAAATTGCCGAGCTGGACGATGACGAAAAAACCGAGTTTTTACAGGATCTCGGCATTGAAGAGCCGGGCTTAAACCGTGTGATCCGTGCCGGTTATGCGTTACTTAATTTACAAACTTACTTTACCGCAGGGGTTAAAGAGGTTCGGGCGTGGACGGTTTCAATCGGCGCAACCGCACCGAAAGCGGCGGCGGTGATCCACACCGATTTTGAAAAAGGCTTTATCCGTGCCGAAGTGATTGCCTATAACGATTTCATTCAATTTAAAGGTGAAAACGGCGCAAAAGAGGCGGGTAAATGGCGTTTGGAAGGGAAAGATTACATTGTGCAAGACGGCGATGTAATGCACTTCCGCTTTAATGTTTAATCATCATCTTAATTTCAATCTTATGTAGCAGTTGCACAAAGTTGTTTTTTGTTCACTTGTAGGGACACACTGCGTGTGTCCGGATTTTAACCTATTGAAATAATTTGATTTTTATA